>NZ_QTLP01000036.1:0-33356 GCF_003635405.1 Parabacteroides sp. AF39-10AC
TATTAATTGTTTAGACTAATGCCCAACATAATTCTATGTCAGACATAAATGATTTTATGTTGAGGTCAACATAAAATCATCATTTCCGCAAAGAGGTCGAGAGCCTTGTCTTCGCTGTTCGGCCCTTCTGTATTTTGTCTCCTGTAGCCTGCCATAACCGTTACTGATTGGAGTTAGACGAATCTGCGACACATTGTGTAAGTTCCTCTACACGGCAGGATACATTAGGCTTACCGTTATGGACAGTCAGGCCCATCTCGCCCTTGGCATCGATCTTCACACCAGGCTGGAGCCATTCTTCACGCTGCCTGTTGAAGCAGAAGAAACGTACCCATTGGTACTCAAAGCCGTCAGCGACTTTCTCCGTGCTGAATGCCGAGAACATCGTGTAGGACTGGTCTTTCTTGTCCTTCTTTTCCTCGATGTTCTTTCCGACCTTTCCACAGAAAACCATCTCTCCTTTGAGAGTATTGGCCGCATCGGCAGCCACATCGCGGATCTCGTTTGCGAAAAGGTTGAAATAGGTCCTGTCGCCCCTGTGCTTCAGGTACATCGTACCGTCAATCTCGACACGTGAGCCTTTCCTGTAGCAGGAGGCTTCCTCCTGACCGCCATCTTTGCTCACATCGATCTCGACAGGCTTTCCCTGACCGTCAGTTGCAGGAACCATTATCTGGAGAGGGAACGTAAAAAACGGTTTTCCCTCCTTGTTTGTGCGTGTAGTAGCATCGCGGTTGATAATACCGCATACAGTAACATTACATTTAATCATAACTCGTTTTGTTTTTAGAATGGTACATATCATCCGGCAAATGCTGGTTATATTGATGTTGAAGGTCTGAGAGCATATTCTAATCGGGCGCACGGATCATTGCCCAGACAAGCCATCCGGCAACGAGCAGCTGCACTTCCACGATAAGGAATGTTGCCGTCAAGCCAAACAGTTTGTAGCAGGACAGGACATACAAAGCCAGGTAGGATAATCCTGCCAGATACTTGCATAGCTGTATCATCACGCATTTTATCATATCGCCATGCTTCATCTTTTCAGATTTTCCGTTTGTCCTCGCTGCTCGGACATGCCCTGTTCGAAATTCTGTGAAGCCATTTCCGAAAGGATGGCAGTATTCAGCAATCCCGTCACGCGCATCCGCTTGGCTTCATCCGTAAGGCTACTGTTGTTCAGCACGGCCGACAGCCGGCTCAATTCTGCGGAACTCAACTCGCGCGATATATGCTGTTCGCCGTTATCCGCCTGAAGGACGGCTTTCCCGTTCTCTTTCATGGTCAGACTACAGCTTTTCATGTCAGGCAGCAGTGGTTTCAAGTCGATCTTTCCGCTATCCATGGCCCCCGAAACGGCGGCTTTCTGCTCTTCCTCGTTCTTACTGTCAATCTGAACGGCCAGCACCATCAGTGAGGTAAAGGCCGTCATGGCCATCTCCATGACAGGGTCATTGCATCCGGACATGCCGACGCCACTGTCCTCCGAGGACAGCAGCTTTTTCATCCAGTCTTCGGTAGAAAGAGGTTTCTCGATTTTGGGTTCTTCCGTACTACGGTATTTCGCGAGCAGGTCATTGCCGTTGTACAGCACCTGCTGCTTGATATTGCCTTTCTGCGCAATCTCGGCCAGATATGCAGCCGGGTCGATGTCACGGCGCGTCCCGTCCGAATGGATGTTCACCACCCCGAAATGCAGGTGCTCTCCCGTGGTCCGTGTCCCCGTGTTGCCCGAGGTTCCAAGGCGTTGTCCTGCCTTGACACTGTCTCCCGCCTTGACTGCGATATCGCCAAGGTGCATATAGGTACACTGCACCTTGCTTCCATCCGGGCGGCTGTATTCAACGGTTACACTCTTGCCTCCGGCAGAGTTGGCATTGCCGTTTACCGAAACGACCTTTCCGCCGTTTTCCGTGGCCAGCACCGCATCGCCTTTGCATCGTATGTCAAGCCCCTTGTGCATCTGCTGCTTTTCTTTGTCCATCGGGTCCTGACGCATTCCGAAAGCGGAAGTGACAAAGAGGAACTCCTTGCGTTCCACCGGAAACGAATAGGCTTCTGCCTTTTCTTTCTCCTGGAGAGGATTGCTTTCCAGACCGAACTGCTTGCCCTGCGCGGCCATTTCCTGCATGACCTGACGGTCGTATTTGTCCAGGCCGTTCTGCTCGATGATCTTCTGCAGAGTCCCGGCATAGTTGCCCCCGGTCGCGTAACCAGCTTTGGCTATACCTTCCGTCCATCCTTTGTAGTCATCGGGACGGAGATTGAAACATTCCGCGTAGCGGCTGTTCTCCTTAAGGAACCTCGAATGGTGTTCATAGGAGTCTCCTACGTTATCATAGCTGCAGAATTTCTCGTTCGGCTTGTCATCCGAATACAGGCTGTACCGGCCGCCTTCCGCAATCCATGACTGTGTGGCCTTGATGCCGAAATGATTGTTTTCCTTGCGGGCCAGTTCACTCTGTCCGTTGGAACTCTCAAGGATCCCTTGTGCAAGTGTTACCGAAGCGGGGATGCCATACCGGCGCATCTGCTCCATGGCGTACTCCGCATACTTGTCTGCATATTCTTTATTTTTTCCTGCCATATCATTACCTCCTCATGCTTGAACGCTGTTCATTTTCTTCCGGCTCAATCCTGCGTTCGGACTGTTTCTCCTGTGCCGTATCAAAGAGAGTCCGTGTCTGGCCGTTTCCGGCTGTCCTTTCTGTTATGCCCGTTGTTCTGTTCCGGGCATCCGCGAGTCCTTCTTCATCCCGTATCACCACTCTTGCACCGCTTCTCGCAAGTTTCTGAAGGAAAGTATCGAGCTGGCTGACTGGGAATGTCACGGAAGCCGTAAAGCCTTTTTTCATGTCAGCCTCGTGCTTCTCCATTTTCAAGGCAAGCGTTTCCGTTACCTTGACGGCATCCTCGTTATAAGCCGTATAGTTATCACCGGTTCTTACAAACTGGATAGCGTCCGGGTGTTTGGCCTTTATCTTGTCCCAAGCCTCTCTCTGCGGACTGACGGATTCAACGGTACGCTCTTCTCCATTCTGTCGGCTGACAGCTTCTCCCTGCCGTATCTCGGTTTCCTTCTCCTGCTTTTCCCCGGCGTGTTCCTCCTGCGACTGTCCCTTTTGCAGTATATCGGCAAACAGCGAGGCAGCCAGGTGCCGTTTGTAGCTGTCACGGTCTTCCGCCACCCACATGCGCTGCCATTGTTGCGGTGATACACTGCGCGGCTGCAGTTTCTGCCCGTCAATCGTTACGGCACACAGTACACCGTCCTGCTTGGTTTTGAACACGGACACACGCTGTATCCGGTTCAGGTCCACGTCCTGTGTCCCGCTGTTGAACAGATCGACTTTCAGGTCGGGCTTGATTTCAGCAAGCGCGTAATATTTATGAGCCAGTTCCATGCGGACCTTGTCTATATTATCCATGGACTGCTTGAGTGTGGAAAAGAAGCGGTTTATGTCTTCCTTGTCGGGGTATATGCTATAACCTCTCTGATGCTCCGGCTTTATATAGAGAGCCCATCGGTTCTTGTCGTCCTGAATCATCTGGATCTTGTCAAATCCTACTTCGTTGGCCCGTTTTACTGCAGGGCTCACGTTCAGGGTCGAAAGCACTTCCAGGGCCCAGTTGTTCAACCGTGCCAGAGAGACCTGCTTCTCGGCAAAATACTTGTCATCAGGTCTGTAACCCAAGGCTCCGTCCGGATTGAAGAAACGCACAGTCTCGATGCCTTCCCGACGTAAAGCACGTCCGATACGGGCTTTGTTCATGCCGGGAATCTCGTTGTCCACCTCCGGTGATGCCCCGGCGGGAAGGATCACATCAGCCGACTTTGATACGGGATCTATGACAAGGACAATGGTTTTCTTGTCCTTGTCCGGACGTTTCCGTAACTCATCGGCCACGAAATAATGCTTGGGCAGCTGGTCCTGCATGTCAGATGTCTGTTTCCTGTTCCGCAAGGTGGCATATTCGATTTTCTCTCCACGTTCCGCTTTACGGATAACTTCGAGAGCATTGTTCACGTCACTCTCGAGGGCATCTATCATATTCGGGTTCTCTTTGAGTTCCCGGTCCCAATATTCCACCAAACTGAGACTTTCGTCGGACAAGCGGGCTGGCAGTCCCAGCTCCAGCATCTTGATTCCCGATGCTATTTCCACGACCAGCCGTTCCTGTTTGACGGCATCGTCGGAAGGCGGCATACCGTTTTTCATCACCATTCCCTCGCGGGCAAGCCGCTGCTGATGTCCGGTGGCACTTACTATCTGGCGCAGGGTTTCCTGCACATAATCGTTGTAATGGTCAAAGTTCTTTTGGCGGGGCATATAGACGGCATCTTTGTCCGTTTCATAATGGGGCATTCCGCTGCCATCGTAACGGACCGGCACAAGGTTGTCACGCATTTTCAGCAAGAAATCATTGAAGCGGATATGCATACGCCGTGTGTCTGCCTCCGAATATCCTCGTTCCATGGCATTCCCATCCTGTTGCAGAACGGCCCTGTAAGCCTCTTCGTCCACATGGGGAAATGTCGTCTGGTCTATATTGAACAGAGTGCGTATCTCTCTGTTATGTACTCCCTTATATTGTTTCTTCTGCTCATCGTCCAATGTGAGGTAGGTTCCCCGGTTGATGAACTCTTCAGGATTGTTCCTGTGGACATATTTGTTCCAGTTATAGTACAGGAACGGCACACCCTGTTCATGCTCACGTACCGACGTGCCGCGGGCCTTGGCATCACTGAACAAGGTGAACAGGTTCGTATTGCATCCGTTCCGATCGGAATGCAATGCCATGAACAGTGCATTGAACGGGCTGGCCGACACGCCGTGCGGGTATAGCCTCGGATACCTCTTTCCAGAAGCGTTGAGCCAGTAACCATTGGCCTTCGAAGCCTCTCCCAAAGCAGTGGAAAGCAGACTGATTTGCCTTTCCTCTGCATTTTTCTCTATTTTGGATTTTTCTTTCATACAGTATATGTTTTGGGGTTATATGCTACTGGATACCTCGTGTACGCACGATAGTCTCCTGTTGTCCGTTGTCGTAATTGTCCGAGGCCCTTTGACGGAGCTGTTCGCTTCTGGCGAGTACGGCGTTTGCCAGCGTGTTGAGCGGTAAGGCTCCGGCCCGGTAAGCGTCAGTCACGGTCTGCGATAATTGGATAGTACAGGGTACACGGTCAATTGTCGCGACAAGCATGTTGCCTTGAAGTACGGGATTCGTGATGCGAGGATTGAGCGGTTCGTCAGGATAATGGCGGTATTGGGCTGCACCTCTATTGGCCGTGTTCATTTCGCCTTCTGACCGTTCACGCAGCACTTCATGCCCGGCCTTGTTCAGCAGGTTCGCCCCGCCGAGACCGATAAGGAGCATCTTCAGCAGCGGATTCCGCACAAACATACCGGCCACTATGCTGGCTATAGGCAGCAGGTTGTCCTTGATGTTCAGGGACTGTGTCTTGCCTGTAAATACTCCCAGCAGAATATCCGGCAGCATCGCCATTACATAACCGAGATTGCCGGCAATGTCTCCCATGCCGCTCAGTCCAAGGGTGCCGAGCAGATCTTCCCATCCGCCCGTGTTGCCGTTGGATGCCGGCGTTTCAGACAGGTCATTCACGGGATGTACCCCTGTTTCCTGCATGACCTCCGGCTCTTTTTCCGGTTGTACCGTTTCCTGATGTACCTGTTCCGGCTCTTCCGCATCCGTTTGTTTCTTTTCCTCCAGACTTTTCAGGTAGGCTTCTTCCTGCCCCGGTGCGACGACCAGCGGCACATCCTTGTAGCGTTCCGGCCGTTCCTGTTTCAGCTTGTCCTGCAAGCCTTTCAGGAACGGGAACGGTTGCTGCTTCTTCATCCAGTCCGTAAAGTTGAAATTGCAGACCGGTATCTGTTTCTTCAGCTGCTCATTGGCGGTTGCTGTGAAACTATCCTTGTCTGCGGTCATGGTGGCTGCTTCACGCCGGAAATCTTCAAACACATTGTGTTCGCTGCCGAATACACCCTGGCTGATACATTGTTCGACTGAAATCGACTTGGGGTCTTCCGGCTCCAAATGTGCCATGGTGGCGGAGACGGCAGCATCCACACCGATGAATCTGGCGAATGCCGCCCACGAACCGGCACCGCCCAGCATGACGGTATCCGCCGAGGCACCCAACAGCCATCCCGCACCCTGCTCAACTTTGCTCGGCCGGTAAGCGGCCTCGCCACGCTTCTCGATCTCCTCGGCAAGCGGGGAACGGCTCAACATCTGCGGCAGGCCGAACAGGCTTGATTCCGCGGCCTTGCGGATGATATAATCAGCCGAAGACTTGGGCATACGGTCTTTCACCAGTTTGTCTATCATCTGCTGTTCCAGACGATAGTCCATGTAGGCATAGGCGAGATCGCCGCCAAGCTGTTCCGACAGTTCGTCGTACCGTTCGCGGCCGATTTCCTTCACGACTGCATCACGCCATTGCCCGGCCATATACGCAAGGTCGTGCTGTATGTCTTCCGAAGCGGCGATTTTCTCCTTGCACATCTCTACATAATCTTCCGTTGTCTTGGAGTTCCATTCGCCGGTAACTTTGAGCAGCTGGTACGGGTCGTTCAAAGGTTGGGCTGAAGAAGCCATCATGCTGAGAACCCCGCCAAGGGAGGTGGAATATTCCTTCATTTCCTCACCTTGTTTCCGGGCAAGATAATCTCTTGTCTCATCCATGACGGAAGCAAGGTGGTAACGGAAATAGTCATCCGAAAGACGTTCCAGTTCCGCGAATCGTCTGCTTTGTTTTATAGTTCCGTCCATAAGTATCCTATATCATATTTATCTGTTTCAACAGTTGTTCTTTTGTCTGTTCAATCGCATTGTGGTACACTTCCATCTGTTTGGGGAAGAACTCCTCCAGCCATGCGTCTTTCTCGATGTTGTCATGGATGAAGCGTATCGCCTGTTCACGCTCTATCTCCACGGAGGCTTCACCTTCCTCCCGGTTGTTGAACCATGCCTTTGTCCACCAGCGGACACCGACCCGGTCCGGATATACCGACACGATACGCGGTATGTCGAAGCTCTGGATGTCGATGTCGAGTTCAGCCAGCGGATCAATGATGCCGCTGTAGCTTACGGCTTCGTCATGGAGTTTTTTTTTATGTCTCCGCTCATGGTGGAGAGGTACACGTTGTGACGCAGGGCCAGGTAATGCAGGAAATCAGCGATGAGCAGGTTCTGTACCTTGCTGACCAGCGGAATGGATTTATGTCCCAGTCCGAGAGGATTGGCCATGCTCGGCATGTTCTCGTAGAAATATTCTCTCATCGCCCCCATGGTGAAGATGTGGCGCAGGGACTGCTCCGTGTGCTCGGGCAACACGTAGGCTCCGCGTTGCAGATCCTCCATGTAGTACGGCAGGAAACGCAGCATCAGTTCCTCGATTTCCCGTTTGTCCTTGTCGTAATCGGTCTTCACGGTCATTTCCAGATCCGGGAATGCCGCCGTTTCATGTCCTCCCGCCTGACGAAGCGCACGGATGTTGCCGTAAAGCATGGTCAGGAACTCCAGCGGATTCAGTTCCTCTCCCTTGAACCGGGCTTCGACGTGCAGCCTGTCACCGCTCAAGGCCACAGTCTGACCGGCTTTCACGCGTTGCCCGAACTGCGCAAAGACATTTGACAGGTGTCCGTATGTCACCTCATATTCCCCGTACCGGATAGTCTGGCATATCCCGTGTACCGGATCATTGCCGACCCCTGACACGATTCCGCTCGCGACGGCAGACAGCCTGTAATATCGGGCGTTGAAGTCAATGCCATGGTGGAAAAACGGCTTGCCCGTTCCCGGGTCGGTCTGTTCGCCGTAACCGAGAGTCATTTCCACCTCCTTGCCCTGGGGCTCCTCGAAAGGCATACAGTAGCCGCTCTCGGAGTGAAGTATCATTTCTTCTGTATATTTCATTTCGTTCTGTATTGGTTCATAATGTTATCTTCTCATTCCTCCGTTATAGGTCTGTTCCTCGCTCTGGCCGGGGGAAGCCTGTGTCCTTGCCACGCTCTCCGTGTTCGTGTCACGGAAGACGCCGGCATTGTTGCCGATGAGCATCATGCCGAGGAAAGCCCCGGCGATCTTGCCCAACCACCCGAAACGTCCGAAAATGAGAAAAGCGGCGGCGATAAGGCCCGCGATGCTCAATCCAGATACGTTGCCATGGCCGAGGTTACGGACAAAATTGCCGAGCATGTTTATGCCTCCGCCACTCGAAGCCTGCCGTAGGAAATTGGATACCCCGTCAAGTTTGGAATCTATTCCCGCCACAGCTCCGCTTAACGTGCCGACGGCTTCTCCGGCCTTGTCCGTCAGTCCCCGTACATCTTCGGCGGTATCTGCCAAGGCATCCGTGGCCGGTTCTCCGATGACCGCATCGCTCACGATACGCACCACGCTCTTGTCTGTCGTCAGCTTTTCCCAGCCGACATAACCGATCGCACCTCCGACGGCGGCAGTCTTGACGGCTTGTCCGGCGCCCCGTAACGTCTGCGACGGATGAAGTGCCGCTTCACCCACGTTTTTCCCGGTTGCCAAAACAGCCTTGCCGGTACCTTTGGCCGCCTTGCCGCCATACTTCAATATTGTACTCCATACTCCCATATCTCGTTCTTTTTAAGGTCTTACATTTTTTCCGATCTGCTTCCATCTTCGTTTGGCGGCTTCCACAATGTCGCGTTTGTCCGCAACAGGGCGTGCGCCTTCGTCGATTTCATACCAGATGTCACTCATAGTCGTATATTTCACGGCCTTGGTCAGCCGTTGCAGCTTGGTGTTCATCAGCTTGAGCTTCGGCCTGATCCCGAAGACTATCTCCATGCGTTCCCTTTCCGTCATCTTGCTTTCCGCAAGACAGGCCATTCGTATGTCATTTACTATTTCCACACTGCCAAGCATCAGCTCCCGGTAAATCCTGTTGCGCTCCGTGGAAAGGGCTACTGCCAATGCGTTGGTCGTGCTCCGGCTAACCTGCCTGGTAAAATCTTCCATATTGTCCGTCAGCCTTGAGATTTCGTGATAAAAGCCATAAATCTGTGCGGCATAGCAGACGATGGACCGGAAAGAATCCAGATACTTGTTGAACTCCCTTTGCAGGTCGGCCGTAGCCTGTACTTCCTCTTTCGTCCATATATGTCCGGTAGTCTGCAGCATCATCACCTTCTCCTGGTTTTTCAGCTCTTTCTGCGCCTTGTCCGTGTAGAGCAGTATCATTCCGGCCAGAACCGGATCGTTCTGTGCCTGTATCTTGCCGATACAGATGCCCGTCAGCAGCATAACTATCAAAATCGTCCGTTTCATCGCGTCATTCTTTATCGTGTCAGGGAGGCTGCCCGGCGCCAGCGTGACATGGCCATGCGGGCAACTTCACCGTTGTTGCGGTCAAGCATACCTGCCGTCACATTTCTCCATACATCATTGAAAGTATAGTACCGGATGCTCAGGTAGAGCAGATGCAGCTTCCGGCTGAAAGCCGACAGCCTGTCATTCAGCGTCCATAGCGTAGTGCTGCGCTCCGCACCGGTCAGCATATTCTCTTCACCGCCTTTGGCAACGGCATCGTTCAGCAGTGTATATACGGAGACCAGTTCCGTGGCCGTCTCGATATAAAGGTTGTTCATGCCCATACTGGCAACGATACCCTGCGGGTTGTCCTTTATCGCTTTGCCCAGTTTACCCAGAGTCAGGAAGATCCGGACCCCGTCGTTATAGAGATGCGTACAGGCTTTCAGTGACGAAGCGTATCCGTTCACCGTCTTCAGGTAGCCGTTGTACTGTTTCTGCCATTCATGGATGCGGTTGAATTCGGCGGCGATGCTGTTCTGCAGGAGTGCCGTCTGCGTCTGTCCCTTGATCTGTTTTTCAATCTGGCCGTTTATCAGCTCGTTGCCCTCCGCCAGAGCAATCCACTCCAGCGGATTGGAAGCCGCTATCTGGGCTTTGGACACCTGCGGCAGAAGCAGGACGGCAACGAGGGCCAGACTCCAGTTAATGATTCGTGATCTCATATATTCCCTTTTTTCTTTTGTTGTATTCCACCCGTTCGCGGACAAGTGTTACTATGTCATCCCTGCGCCGGATACCGGTCAGATCAAGCCTGGGGGTATTCCGGTCCATCGAGAAAATGCTCACCGTCTTCAGCCCGCAAAGCTGCTGCAGCAGGCTTTGATTTTCCGTGAAGTCCACGATACGGTATAATTCCATATAATCTGTCTTACGCCAGATGATGCCATGCTCGCACACGAGCTGTTCGGACCCGATGCGATAGCGTATGCGTCGTAGATAGATGAACCTGTACACCAGGAACAGGGAAAGCAGAAGGGCGACCCACATGGACAGAGTCGTGAACGGCAAGCCGTCAATTCCGCCAAAGACCCATCCTGCACAGCATAACACAAGAATGGGCAGCTCGTTGATGACGAACTGTCCGGTGTGGGGCACAAACACATGAGTGCGGAATAAACGGTCTGTCGGCATGATGTTTTCGTTTTATCTGTGATAACTGGTCTGCCGTTCTTCCTCGTCCTGTCCTGAATGCCGTACTTCAATCGGATTGACCAGCCCCTCGGTCTCTTTGAGATACTCGGGATTGGTCTTGCCAAGCAACGCATCGTTCCAGTCCTTGTAGCAAGGCAGAATGGGAAATTCTCTGATATTTTCCGGGGAAATGTTCATCTGTCCGGCTATTGCCTTGAACTTTTCCACGAACAGCCGTCCGGCGGCATCATTGTCGAAACAGAGGTAATGGTGTGCCTCCGGTGTGGCGGCAAGCATACCCTTGATCTGACCCTCTGTAGGGGTACCGCCGGTAGATACATACACGCTCTTCCTGGATAGGTCCGGGTTGCTCTTGATCTGTTCCCGGTTGAGCTGATAGAAGGCCATCGCGTCATAGGCACTTTCAAACCATGCCACTCCGCCGACGGAATCCAGGTCACCCTTAAGGTTGGCTATCCACAGCCCCTCGCTTGAATTGCTGCCCTCAGCCTTGCCCTTGTAACTGCCGCTGCCGTCCGGACGCGGGCGGCCTCGTTCCTCAAGGCCGACAACCGTCCCCGGGTCTTTGGGCAAAGACATCGGAAAGGCAAGGTTCGTGTATCGGGTCCCGTCTTCACGGACTTTTGTCGCCAGGTAGAAATCTCGGTGGAAGGCATACTGTGTGTAGAGGTCGATTCCACGGTGTTTGAAGAAAGGATAGAACTTCTTCTGCGTATCCCTGTCCTGAGGGTTGAACCTGTGAATCTCGTAATCCGTTATGTCGAACGGTTTCACGTCACGTTTCGGCTGGATAATCCGTGTACTACGTTCCTCGATGGGATGGTTCAGCAACCGGTTGCACACGAGATTGACAAGCCGGTCCGGAGATACTCCTGCCCGGTATTCCGCGAAAAACTGCGGGTATTCCTTGATGAAGGATATGATGTTATAGACTTTCTGTTCCTGTGCCTTGAAACAGCACTTGCCGTTCGGCATCACGATGAACTTGTCGCCACGGATACGACGGCCTTCGCTGTCCATACGCACATACGACGGATAACGCAGACCGTCACGCTTGTTCAGATGATAGCCCGCGTCAATGAGTATGTCCTGAATGTTCAGTCTCTGTAGAAAATCATCGTATGTAAGGTCTCCGTTCCTCATAAGTTTACCTCCCCATTCTCATATCACCGATTTCCCGGTTCATCTGTGCCTCGAAATTCCGGATGGCAACATCCCTCGGAGTGTCAACACCGGGTTTGAAATAAGGACGCGGCCCATGGTAATGTTCCTCATAACACTCTGGCCCGTGATGGCATCTGAGATTATGCACGACCTCAGAAACCACCACGGCACCTGCTGAAAGGGCCGCAAGAATTTTTATGCCCAGTCCTTTGCTTGTTTCCGGACGGGGGCGCAGGTCTGCCTCGCTGAAGATCTTCGCGAAAAGTTTCGTCCGATGGTAGTCGTCCGTGGCGAGAAACTTGTCGTATTCCTTCTGGGTAATCTCGTGGCTGTAGGTCTGCCCGTCGATGACGGCGGTCATCCTGTACTTTCCCTCTTCCGGTCCGGGTTCCACGGCAATCTGGCTTATCTCGGTTCCATGCCCGCCGATCTCATCCGACAGCTGCAGGCTGTTGCCATAGTCTTCCGTCTGCCCGTTCGCCTGTGCGTATTCCTGGTAATGTCTTGCGGCCAGTTCCTCGTGCACTTCAGGATGGAGGCCGATGGCGATATGCTTGTCACTGTTCAGATCATCCAAGGTCACTTTATCCGCGAAATCTCCGGCAATGACCCCGTTCAGGAGCTCCAGACGTTGCTCAATGGAATGCTCTTCAAGAGAATTCGATGTAAGCGTTTTGATTTCCTCTTCCGTCAGGTCATAGACCATGTCCGCGTTGACATTCTCGGACTGCACGGTGAGGGTTCTGTTCTCCGCATCGACAATAAGCCCGTGCGAAGCAAGGCACTCCGACCATTTTTCGTTCGAGAAATAGACAGGCGAAGCGACAAGCTCCCTGTACGGGCGGGCAGGTTCCTGGCTGCGGGGACGGCTGACCATCGGTGTAATGGCAGCCTGCAAGTCCTGCAGGACATCACGGGGCTGTACGGGTTGTTCCGGCTGTCCTCCCTTGTAATAAAAGCCGTAGCCTCCGGACTGCAGCTCGCCGGGCTTCATGCGTCCGTCAGGACGTTCGGGGACAATGGGCGCTCCGGGGAAAAAGAGCTGTCCGCCGACCCTGCGCAGATGAAAACCGCCCTGCTGGCGCGGTGTCCATCCGAGTATGGGAGGAAACAGCCCCCAACGGCCTGTACGCCCGTATTCACCCATTCCGATACGGTAGCCGTGCAGACCCATCGCCACACGTCCGTTAGCATTGCGGGCATGGACAAAGTTCTTGGGCAGATAGAAATCCTTTGCAAGGATGCTTGTGAGCACATTGTAGGCTTTCTTGTTGGCAGTGTTTGTTCCCCAGTCCGTAAGCGCCAACAGTTGTTTCTCGGTAATCTGATAGGTCAGCAGCGGCGAATCGTGTCCCTGTACGATCAGCTTGTAGCCGCCACCGTCAAATGCGATATGGGCTTGAAGCCCGTTGCGCATCAGTATGTCGCGCATTTCAGGCTGCAAGTCCATCGCTCTGGGGTTTGTATTGGTTCGTATTGCCATAGTCTGATGTTATGATTGTTATCCGCTATGCGTTTCCTTCCTCCATCGCCGCTTCCAGCTGTTCGTCCTTGTAGCGGACAAATTCGGCGGCAGAATCATTCCCGATAACGAGGTTGCGTTCCTCACAGTAACGGGCATATTCCTCCTGCCACTCCGCGGAAAAATGGTTCACATAGTCGAGCCAGCCGTATTCGCCGCTCTGCATTTTCTCTATCAATACCTCTTCGGGATAATACTGGTGCTGTGCCATATCAATCGGTTTTTATTTGTGAATAGCTGCCGAGCGGTTGCGTTCCCCGGCTTTTTTCTGTTCGTTCCACAACTCTTCGGTATATTCCTCTTCCGGAACATAGTCGAGGTTTCCGTCATCTTCCATGACCCAGCAACCGTAACAGCCGAACGTGTATTTGTCCCATTCACGCTTGGACTGTTCCCTCCATCGCTGCTCGTCGCCGGAACAGAAACGGATACCGGTCTTGGAATGAAGGTCAATACCTACCGTGACGGGCTCATCGTCCACGACCAGCGTCAGCGGATCTCCGTGCTGCATTCCGTTCACCTCTGTTGCACCGAGATGCAGCTCCTCGGCCAGCACCTGCAGATTGCGCCCGATGATGGGCGTGGGAACATACATGACCTGCTTCGTCCCCGTGTCAATCTGGACGAAAGCCTTGTTGTGCCTGCCGTCAGCGGTTTCCACATCCGCGATGATGGCCTTGCCCTCAAGCAACTGTTTCTGCTGCGTTTCGTCAAAGCGTTCCAGCGGCGAAGATTTCAATGCCGGATAGAAGACCACGTCCGTCTGGCCACCCTCCATGCGGATAAGAGCGAATCGGGTACGGCTTTCCACCGTTTCTCCGTGCTCGTCGGTGACACGCACGGGAAGAACGGGCGAATGGCGTCCGTTGTAAATATCATCAAGGACGTGCATCGGCAGATCCTCGATCATCTCCTGCGTGAGCCCGAATCGGGCAAGCGTCGAAAAGGGAATCTCTTCAAATTCAAAATGCGCCTTTTTCATACTATATCAAGTTTGTAAAATTATGTTCGGCAAATATAGTATGACCTTGTAAATTCAAACAAAAACACAGATATATAAATGATTATAATATACCATTTTTATAACATTAGTACGATTTTCTTTGAATAATCGTACTAATTGCGATAAAATATGCAAACTAATAGCAGAATGCATGGCCGTTCATGTCGAACATAGACAGACCATGCTAATTTTGCAGCATGAGAAAAATTTTATGGATGATTATATCAGGCATTTCGCTCAGTCTGATACCGGCAATGGCACAATTCAATACAGTTTCCTCCGCTTCCGATTACTATCGGGAGGAAAGTGTGCAGGCGGCCACCAAGGACAAGGAAACAGCTTCAGACAATACGGGTTCCGGGAAAGGTGTATCGGAAAACACCGGCAAATCCGGGGCTCGCGGCGATGTGCAAAGGCAGATGGTGGTTGAGCGTTACCTGAGTGTCAGTTATCCGTTACCGAGAATCAAGGTAACTTCTCCATACGGTTACAGGAAAGACCCCTTTACCGGCAAGCGTAAATTTCATGGGGGAATCGATTTGCAGGCACGTGGCGACAAGGTGCTGGCGATGATGGCGGGAACTGTCGTAAAGGTCGGGCAGGACAAGACTTCCGGCAAGTATGTTACGCTGCAGCACGGGAACTGCATGATCAGCTATTGCCACCTTTCAAAGATTCTCGTAGCCAGGGGAACAGCCGTCCGGCCGCGTGATGCGGTCGGTATTACCGGCTCTACAGGGCGCAGCACGGGAGAACACCTGCATATCACCTGCCGCCTCAATGGCAAGAGTGTCGATCCCGCAATCCTTTTTGAGCATGTCAGGAGAGTACAGCAGGAATGTGTTTCGGCACTGGCCGAACTATGACTTTTTTCTCCCTTTGATTGCATGGCTGATACTGTCGCCCCATACCGACATCCGGACGACGGACATCGGCGGCATGGAAAACGTCTTTCCATAGAAAATGGCGGCAACCACCTTGCCGCCGTGCCTTTCTATTTCCTCCTTGTAGTCGGACACACTCTGTCCGGTCGTCAGCACATCGTCAATGATAATGATTTCTTTTCCCTTTATATCACCGGTAATCTCGTAATTCCGCTCAAGGACACGGCTGTCCGCTCCGTCCGCTTCATGTAGGCTTTCCCGGGCATCGCAGATCACCGTATCGTACAGTCCTGATGTCAGATCCGGCCTGTGCTTGCCCATATACCAGTTCAGCCGCTTGAACCGCTGTTCATACTTTATCCAGTTGCTGCACGGCATGAACATGATATGATAAGGCTTGCCGTCCGCCTGTATGGCGGTCATACATGCCTTGAAGAACTCGATGCCGTGTATCTCTCCCTGCTTGAACCGGTAGATGGAACGGCAGAATGTCCGTTGTGCTTCATTGAGAAAATCATTGTACCGTGACGGATAGTAATAGTCGTAAAATGCAATCCGGATTCCACGGAACTTGAACGGTTTGAGCGGATGCCTGTCGTCGAACCGGTCGGGATACATGCAGCAGAACATACGGCAGGCGTCTCGATGTCCGGCCATTACTGCCATACGGCAATAGCGGCCTCTTTCGTCTTCCCGGCTTGCGCTCCGTGCGGCTGCATACGCCGCTTCACCGGCTTTCCGTCGCCAGAAAGCGATGACATGCAACATCCCGACCACTATGCCGAGCAACACCAGGAGCACAAGTTTCTCACTCATATTGAACCTTTTTACTTTTGCAAAGTAAGCAAATTATCGGTGCTGGCCTTGAAATGGAACCGGTAATTTGTTCGATCCCATTATATATCCTTCTTGCCGTCCCCTTTTACAAGTCTCTTCCTTTTTCCTATGGGGCTTCCTTTCTCTTTTCGTCGGCGAATATAGGACGAAGCGTATCAATGCCAAACCGCATTCCATTCGGATGACGAAAACAGACTGCTGCACAATCGGTTTTCTATCCGGATTTGGCTTATGATACCAACTGCTTCATCCTCCTTATGCCTCAAAAAGTTGAAAATACAGCCCTCAGTTCAAAAAGAGGGAAATAAAAAACAGATTTTCAAACAATTAAAACGGAAAGAAATGAAAGAAGAAATCAGACAGGACGGCAGGACAATACTGTCAAGTGAAGACGGATTCAGCATCCGCATGTTTTTCAACAACCTGAGCGGAAAGAACTTTTCCGGAAAGGAGTACCGGGACTATGTCAGAAACATAGCCTTCGGCGAAATGGGATTCAGACCGGGAACAATCGAACTCTATTGCGACGGGAAGAAAGTCAGGACAGGCACACTTCCCGAACTCTGAACAGCAGTCAGGGGCAAAAGTCAAATTTCGTGAGGATAACTTATAAACGGGAGCCCAAGCGGTTCCGGCTAAAAGAATGAACAACTAAAAAATACAGGTATGGACACAACAGCAGCAACAATGCATCCGGCAGAAGAATATCTCCGTAACGAACAGAACCCACCGGTCTTGTATGTCAGGATTTACGGGGAACGCAGGAAATTGTTTATCAACCGTGGCGGGGAGAACGTCATCGGTATTATTGCGAAAGGGAAACGCAAACATGGCTACATCTTTTCAGACTGGAACAGCATCGAAAAAATCTATTATCCGTCACAGGAAAAGGAAGACGAAAAGGATATGGACAGGAAAATGATTCTCAAATACCAGAAGCTCGCACGCCTTGCCACGCATACCAACGACTGGCTCCGTAAGATTGCAGCAGCAGACCTTGAGAAGTCCCTGTACGAAAACCGTATCACCACGGGAACGGCTATTGACGGAAAGTGCATCCGACTCTCCACGATTGAGAAGTATTGCGGAAGCTGGGACATGCAGCGGTTCCGCCAGGCCATGAAGAATAAGGAGAAATTCTCGACGCTTCGTTTCGACTTTTGCGGTTATGACGGTACGCTTTGGTGCGAGCCGCGGGACAATGGTGACATGGCTGCAGGATTCAGCAAGGAGTACCGGAATTGCGGCAACGGCTATTACTATCTGCTAATCAATGACGAGTTTGTGATTGGTTACGATATTGACTGATAATCCACGGACAGACCTTACCGGGGCCCGGCAGGGTCTGTTTCGGCTTCGGTCTGCCGACGGCATAGTCCCTTTTTATCGACGGCATGGCCATGCGCCGTCCCTTTTTTACCTCAGATCTTCCTTTTCTATTTTTCCATCCGCCTGTTTTCAATCCTTTTCTATCCATCCCTCTTGTAGCTGCTCTTCCGTTCTCCGCCGTGCGACCTCGGGGGATTGGATTTTTCAGCAAAGGTAACCGCCGGTTTCCATTCCTGCCAATGCCGGCATTCTGCCCGTGGGGTCTCGGAAAAATCTTCCTCTCCGGCTGTCGAGCGTATTTTTCCTTACCGGCCATGGCGGATGTCCACCGCCACCTTTCAAGGCAGAAAAATAATCCCTGCGGCCGCAAACGGGCCGAAAAAAGGGAAATAAAAAAATAGGTTAAATCATGGGTTACAACAAATTGACATCATTATCGGCCAACATCAAGGCCATAGAGACAGCAGTAGCTATCCACTCGCAGGGCAGGACAGCCACGCAAGAGGAAAAACAGGTATTGGCGCAGTATTCAGGTTTCGGCGGTATCAAGGATGTACTGGACTTGGGTACGGACAAGCCGCTTGACAAAGAGGTTGCCGGGCTTTTGAACCGTCTGCTGGATGCGTTAAGGACACTTGCAGGGGGTGACGAGGCAGCTTGCCGTTCACTTGTTGAAAGCATCAAGTCATCTGTATTGACAGCGTTCTATACGCCGCAATTCCTGATTGACGCAGTGGCGGCACAGATACACAAGACCTTTTCTGCCAACGGCTTGCAGATGCAAAGTTTTCTTGAACCGAGCGTAGGCATCGGCGGTTTCCTGCCTGTAGCCATGCCCGGCACACGCAGCTATGCTTTTGAGAAAGACACCATTACAGGACTTGTACTTTCGCTGCTGCATGAGGACGCAACCACCGTAACGGCAGGCTTTGAAACGATAGGCACACAGGAGCTGGAGCATCGGAAATTCGATGTCATTGCCTCAAACATTCCTTTCGGCAACTTCCGTGTCTTCGATGCCGACCTGTGGAAAAAGGGCGGTATCTACGAACAGGCCACAAAGACCATTCACAACTATTTTTTTGTCAAGGCTATGGAACTGCTTTCCGAGGGCGGTCTGCTTGCCTTTGTCACTTCAAGAGGTGTGGCCGACACGGCAGGAAATAAGTTTGTACGTGAGTATCTGGTGAACCATGCCGACCTTATCAGCGCAGTACGTTTGCCTGACGCTCTTTTCATGCAGACAAGCGGTATCGAGGTGGGCAGCGACCTGCTCATATTCCAGAAACATACCAATAAGACGGCACTCTCCGCACGTGAACAGATGTTTTTGCAGGTAGCCAAGGAAATGTACGACATGAACGGAACGATGACTGAAAACGCCAACAGGCTGTTTTCCATGCCGAAGACCGTACTGGCGACCGACAGCCGTATCGTGATGAACCAGCACGGCAAATATGTACGCAAACACCAGTGGCTCGGCTCTGATGCGGCCATGGCACAATACCTTTCCGCTTTGCTCAAATACGACTTTGACCGGTATTTCCGCAAAATACTTTTCGGACAGCAGGGCGAAGCGTCCGTGCAGATGTCGCTGTTCGGGATGCAGGAGACGACCGCACTCTCCGTAAACAGAGGACGGAGAGCCTACACGGAAAAACTCGAGGACTGGATGAAAAGCGGTACATTGGTAATGTTCGAGGGGCAGATTGGTACGGTCGTGTTCCGCAAATCAAGCCACTATGCCGATGTGGCCGTGGATTTCGTTCCGGTGAACGAGGGAAAGGTCAATATGGAGCGTGCAGCCGACTATTTCCCTGTCCGTGAAGCGTATTTCCTGCTTTCTACGAAAGAAAGGGATTTGCAGACTGAACAGACTGCCATACGTGAGCGGCTGAACACCCTCTATGATGCCTTTGTAGCCAAATGGGGATTTTTCCATGAGAACGACAACAAGGAGTTTATCATGCTTGACAGCCTCGGTGTCGAGGTGTTCACTATCGAAATGCAGCTTGGCGGCGATATAGTCAAGGCCGACATCATGCGTGAGCCTGTGGCTTTCACTAAGATTGCGACCGACCGTATTCTACAGCCGTCGGAAGCGCTGGCAAGCAGCCTCAATTTCTACGGCAAGGTGGAAATGGACTACATCATGCGCTCTACCAGCCTGTCTGATGAAGATGTAATCGCAGCGTTGCAGGGCGAGATATTCTACAATCCTGTTACGGATGAATGGGAACACAAAGGCAAGTTCATTGCAGGCAACGTGATAGCTAAATGCACGGAATTTGTTTCCTGCATTCCCGACCTTTCGGAAAGGCAGCAGCAATGGACGGAAATATCCGTCAAGGCACTGGAGAACGCAACGCCCGAACCGATACCTTATGAAGAGTTGGATATCAATATGGGCGAGCGTTGGATTGACCCGCAACTTTACGCCGACTTTGCGGCAGAACTTTTCGGGGTGGAAGCCGAAGTGATGTACTTTGATGTCAACGATACCTATGTAGTGCGTCTGAAAGGTTACTCCCCGGCAGCATACAACACCTATTCCGTGCGCAATTTCAACGGTGAAGACCTGTTTGTTCATGCCTTGCATGACACAGTGCCGGAGATAACCAAAGAAGTGTATCGCAACGGCGACAAGGTACGTGTGCCCGACGAGGAAGCCATTCAGGAAGCGGCCACCAAGATACAGGAAATCCGCAGCAATTTCAACCAGTGGCTCGATGCCCGTCCTCTGGAAGTCAGGGATGAACTGGTACGCACATACAACGAGCGTTTCAACTGCTATGTCCGTCCGGCCTACGACGGCTCGGCACAGACCTTTCCGCAGCTTTCCTTTGAGCAGTTCCCGTACAACGAACTCTACCCGTCGCAGAAAGACGCAATCTGGATGATTAAGCAGAACGGCGGCGGCATCTGCTGGCACGAAGTAGGCACAGGCAAGACCATGATTATGTGCGTCTCGGCCTATGAAATGAAGCGTCTGGGATTAGTACAGAAGCCTCTGATTATCGGCCTGAAAGCGAATGTACACGAAATTGCCGACACGTTCCGCAAGGCATACCCGAACGCAAAAGTCCTGTACCCGGGCAAGGAAGATTTCACACCGGCCAACCGCAGAGAGGTATTTTCCAAAATCAAGAACAACAACTGGGATTGCATCATCCTGACGCACGACCAGTTCGCCAAGATACCGCAGTCCGAGGAAACCATGATAGAGATATTCACAGAAGAGCTTTACGATGTGGAGCGAAGCCTTGAAGTGTTGGAACAGTCCACCATGCGCTACCGTAGCCGCAAGATGCAGAAAGGGCTGGAAGTGAGACAGGAAAATTTGAAGGCGAAGCTGTCAGAGCTTCGTAAAAAGCTGGACGACCGCAAGGATGATACCGTGGACTTTCATTCAATGGGTATAGACCACATCTTTGTCGATGAATGCCACATGTTCAAGAACCTCATGTTCCAGACACGCCACAACAGGGTAGCAGGTATCGGCAATACAAAAGGCTCGCAAAGGGCGATGAACCTGCTGTTTGCCATCCGTGACATCCAGCACCGAACGGGCCGTGACCTTGGGGCGACTTTTTTGTCCGGTACGGTGGTGGTAAATGCGCTGACAGAGCTTTATGTGATGTTCAAGTATTTGCGCCCACGTGAACTCAAGCGTCAGCAGATTAGCTGTTTCGATGCCTGGGCGGCCATATTTACCAAAAAGACAGCCGACTATGAGCTGAACGTGACAGGGGCAATCAAGCGCAAGGAGCGTTTCCGCACTTATATCAAAGTGCCCGAACTGGCGATGTTCCTGCGTGAAATCACCGACTACCGTACAGCCGACATGATACATCTTGATGTGCCGGAGAAAAATGTCCGCTTCCTCTCTCATGCGCCGACAATCGAGCAGGAAGAAATGATCGGACGCCTCGTTTCCTTTGCCGGTAGTGGAAACTGGGAAGACCTCGGGCTTGATACGATCGAGCCGGACAACCTCGACAAGGCAAAGATGCTCATTGCTACCAATGTGGCACGCAAGATGGCTCTCGACATGCGCCTTTTGGGTGAGAAGTTCAGCGATGATGCAGGTAACAAGGCTTCCATCTGCGCCCGAACCATCTATGACTATTATGTACGCTCGGCGGCCAATAAGGGTACGCAGTTTGTCTTCAGTGACCTTTCCACTTACAAGCCGAACGAGTGGAACATCTATACCGACATCAAGGAGAAGCTGGTACGCCTCGGCATCCCGGCTGATGAAATCCAGTTTATCCAGTGCGCCACCACGGAGAGGGCAAGGAAACGCCTCTTTGAAGACATGAACAGCGGCAGGGTACGTGTCCTCTTCGGCTCTACGTCGATGCTCGGTACTGGGGTCAACGCCCAGCAGCGGGCTGTGGCGGTGCATCATCTGGAGATACCGTGGAGACCTGCCGACATGGAGCAGCGCAACGGTCGTGCGGTACGCAAGGGCAACACCGTGAAACTCTGGGGCGGTAACGTGGTGGACATAATCATCTATGGAACAGAGAAGACTTTGGATGCCTACAAGTTCAACCTGCTCAAAAACAAGCAGATGTTTATCAACCAGATAAACAACGGCACTATTGCCGTGCGCCGCATCGACGAGGACTGCATGGACGAGGACAGCGGAATGAACTTTGCCGAGTTCGTGGCTATCCTTTCAGGAAATACTGACCTTTTGAACAAGGCCAAGCTCGACAACAAAATCATGCAGCTGGAGAAAGAACAGGCCATATTCAAGAAAGAGCGCATCCGTGCGGAGCGTAAGATTGCGGCCAACACGGAAGCTGTCGGCAAGGCAGAGCGCATCGTGGCGCAGGTCGAGCAGGATATGGAGTATATCGCATCCTATAGCGGCAACAGGGAAACGCTGTTGCTCAATCTGCAGCAGGCTACCCGGGAAGAGACAGGCCGTGAACTGCACCGCATAGCCAAGACATACAGGGGCGAGGCTTACCGTACCATTGGCAGCTATATGGGGCTGAATCTGCTTGTCCGCAGCGAGTACACCCTTTCCGGCTCGTTCGACCGTAACGCTTTCTTTGTAGAGGGCGTAAGCGGACTGAAATACCGCTGTGGCGTGTCGGGAGCCCTGCCGTTGGGATTTGCCGAATCGGCACGATACCCGCAGGCCGCACTTGAAAGGATGCCGTCTTTGATAGAGAAGCAGCAGAAGCAGATAGCCATGCTACAGCACGAAATACCGACCTTGCAGGAAATCACCGCCCGGAAGTGGAGCAAGGCGGAAGAACTGGAGCGGTTGAAACAGGGATGTAAGGAATTGCAGCAGCGGATTGACGAGGCACTCAAGGAAGCCGAGCGTCCGCAGTCCGAAGTTCCCGAAGAAGAAAATACTGTCAGGGCTGCCTGACCGTGATTCATTGATTTAACCTTTTGCCTGTCCGGTCGTGATGATCGGGCAGGTTTTCCTGTGTTTCGTCCTGCCGGGGCCGGCTGGCTTTTGTAGGCTGGCATCTGCCTTTTTTATCCTCCTTTTCCCTTTTTATCGCCTCCCTTTATATCTGTCTTTCAATCCTTTTATATCTTTGTCCTTGCAGTCCGTCCTGACCTTCCGGCTTATTGTTCCGCGAAAGTAACGGATAACAGCTGCACCTTGCAAATCCTCACGGCCTGCGGTGGCCGACGGAAATCTTCCTTCTCGGGGAGAAGCGTATTTCTGTCGCCAGATTTGTCCGGTTGCCGTTATCACATTCATTTAAGAAATATATTTATTATCAATAAGTCTTTAATATAATAGTCGTGAAATAACAAAGCAATCAATTATAATTATTACATTTCAATCAGGGTTACTCCAAAATTGAAGTATAGATTCAGAAGGTAAACAAAAATCATCTGGTACAATTATCCCAATTGTAATTTCAGCTCTTGTTACAGCAACATATAGTTTTGCGCGTGTTTCATCAGCCAATTGTTTAGTTGTATTATTTATCCATGTCAACATGTTTTCTGTTGGATAAACTATAACATTAGGAAAATCCAAGCCTTTTACTTCTCCCATGTTATATCTCTGCTTAATATTTGGATGGATATTTTTCAAGGCTTTATTATTCCAAATTAGAGCAACTGGATTAAATCTATCTACATAGTTCCCAACATCACAGTTCTTAATTAATAGACAATGTTCTTGTTGAGAATTTTCTTTTACTGATTTCATTTCGGGATATTGTGGCATAATCAAACTTGCAAAATCACATATACATCTCGGACATCTATGTGATTTTACAAGAGTTGTTTCGTCTATAGTAACATAGCGCTTATTTTTTTTATTTACACAATCTTGGATAAATGAAGCTATGTCGCCAGAGTACTTTTTGTATTTAGATGATGTATGTGTTGAATATGTATGCTGGCGCGGATCTCCTGCAAATACGCAAGTTATACCTGTTCTTGTTAGTATCAACTTTATAATTTCATAATCATAGCCGACAAAATCTTGGCACTCATCAAAATACAAATAATCAAAAATCGAATTTAACCTTTCAGTAAGTTCCGAGGGATTTTTAAGATACAATTCATTTGCAAGTTCAGATAACTTATCACTAAATACTTTATGCTCTTCTGTTGTTAAATATTTTTTACGATAATTGTCTTTTTTATAAGTGGCAAATATTTTCTCATTATAGGATTTGAGTCCTGATTTTCCATTAACAAATGACACTCCTAAGTGGGTGTCTATTAAATGTGGAAACAAAGTGGTTTTGAATGGTGTTATCCAGTGCTTTAACAAGAACTCAAACCATCCCATAACCACGACTTTATAACCTAAATTATGACTTGCAAGTTTATTTCGAATATGAGCTTGGTTATTTTGTGTATATGTTATGATTGCAATTTTTTTTGTAGAGTCATTATTTGAGTTATTTACAGCATCTTCTACAATTTTAGTGGTTTTCCCTGCACCAGCAGATGCAATATAGCAAATATTATTTCTCCCCATCAATCAACCAATTTATAGCGTCCATAATATATTGAGGAACATTGAAATTGTAAGATTCATCTTCTAATAATTTCAGAGCCCACTCTGTCTTATGCTTTTTCATATATTCCGAAAGGGATTCCGCAGATTCTTTATCAACATTTTCCCCTCTGATTAATTTAGATAGTCCTTTCAAGTTATCTACATTTGCGTTAACAAATGCAGGCTCTAATGTATGTAATGATGTATCTTTTTCCGTAAATAACCTAACAACTTCTTCTTGTGGTAGATTCCTTTTTGTCTCTAATTTTTCAATATTCAGATTGTCATTATCGGTAATGACTGCTATACGTTTTTTAAGTTTTGCTCCCAGCAATGCAAAATGTTTGAATACTGTACCACCGACAGAGATAAGTTCTATTCCTTTTGCAAAAGGATGACATTGGTACTCTTTCATAAAATGATACAATACTACCATTTCATCTGTTGGTCCTTCCACTAAAATAGCCTTATCACAAAGTGCCACACGTAATGTTGGATAATTCGGAACTTTTGCAAAAAAATCATAATCTTCCAAATCTGAAATCCTTTGACTCTGAATTATACCTGAACTTTTCCCTAATACAATTAAATTATTGAGTGATAATTTATTTGCAACAAAGCTACTATGAGTAGAAACGAACATTTGACCGTCAAAACCACTTAAATAGCTAAGTAATTCATACATTTTCGTATGTGATAAATGAGATTCCGGCTCCTCGATGATTAATATTTTCTTTTTCTTGTCATCATTGGAAGATGGGTCAATGGATAATAATGTATTTATAATACATTGATCTCCTAAACCAATCTGTGAAAATGGAATTTCTTTTAATACTGGGCATAAGATTGTATTCCATGCCATTTTTGTTGTTAAATCGACAGTCAGTTTGAAATCTGGGGATATGTCCTTGATTTTATCGTTCAAGGAACAATTGATGACATTGACTTTTGTATTACCCTCAAAGTGTTCTCTTAATGTTCTCAAACAACCTTTAACTTGTACTCGTTCTGATTCTGATAGCTTATATGATATTAAGCGAGTAGCCAATTGATTAGCTTTATTGTTAAATGTATTAGACGATGAATCTATAATCCACGGAACATAAGGTACTAATAATTGTTTGACATTATCCCCAGAAAACCAACATCTTTCAATGGTATAGAATTCACATGGGATATGTTTGTATTGTTCCTTTTGTTCTTGGAATAATGAAAGGTATGAATTGTCACATGCAATTCTAACTCTGATTCCTGAAGAAAATATCGACAGACTATTGTTTTTGCCTGAATATTCGGCAGGAAAATCTTTATTGAAATATAATTCAATAATAATTTCTGGTAAGACTTTATTCGATTCAAAATCCTTCCATGTAGATTCATGGAAAAGATACTGAGTAATTTCCAATTGGCCTATTCCATGTCCCAATGTCAATGAAATGGCTTCAATCAAAGTGGATTTTCCGACACCATTATTTCCTACAATAACATTAATTTTATCATGGAATGAGATATCAGCTTCTTTTATGCCCTTAAAATTCTTTATAATAATCCTTTCTATCATTTGCTGCGCTTATATTTCATTTATATCAAGTGCGTTACATTGATTTTTTTGTATTTTTTACCCATACCCAATGCAAAAGCCATCTGGTCTTTAATTATCAACTCGCCTTTCTGAAGTCCGGCTATTGCTGTCCGAACCTCCTGCAATTCCTGGCCACTCACTCCATACAAATCTTTGATTACCTTATCATCGATGGTCTGCTGTTTCATTATGAGTGGATATTGAGCGTTAGCATAGAAGTCAAACCCTTTGCTTTTGAAACTGCTCATATTTTGTGTGGCAAGGATAATACTTAGTCCCTTGTTACGCCCCACTGCAATCAGGTTTCGCAATGGCCGGTTATCAAAGTCAAGCATATAATGGGCTTCGTCAATGATAGAGAAGTGACGAATCTGGACAACATCCTCGTTAGTGGCTTGCTTTTCAAGCTGCTCGTATATGTTATTCAACTTGGATATGATGAAATACACGATAGCCTTAGCTATCGGACCATCTTTTGGATAACCGTCCATCTTTATGATGTAACAATCACCGATAAGATCAGCCTTGTCTTCTTCCTCGAAAATATTTGCGCGAACTAATTGCTTCAATACGGATGAAATGCTGTCGTCCTTTGCAGGATCGGTCATTTTTGCCTGATACTCTTCCAACATCATTGAGAACGTAATAGGTGCTCCGTCTGTCTTCTTGTATGCCTCTACTATGGCTTCGCTCAGACGGTTATTCATGTTGGCACTTGCAGAAACCCTGTCTATCGAACAGAGGGCTGAAGCCATTTCCGATGAATAGAGATTTATCTCATTGATAGGACGACCTGAGAAATCCTTGAACGGTGTGAATGGTAGGGGATGTTCGATGGGATCTAAAATACAACTTCGGTCCACATCGAAATGCGACAGCCAATGATTGTTCTGGATATCACTGAACTCGCCTTTATAGTCAAACAACAGGAAGTTTACAGGATATTGTGATTCCGAGGACAAGGCCCGGAACTGCTGCATCAGGACTGCCAAGAGGTTGGTTTTGCCTGAACCGGTTGCACCAGCTATGATAATTTGCGAGTTGGTAATATTACGACTGTTGATATCAAGCGTTGCTTCCATTTCAGCATCACCATAGTTACCGATAATTAGATTGAGCACCGGAATGTCTTTTGCCATTGCCACTTTGTTGTTTACTGCATATAGGAACGAATCCAGATTGTTCTCTTCCAACAAGTAATTTCTTCCGCGCAACATTTCTGCTGCAATGATACGTGAAACTGTGGCATTCTGTGACCAGTCGATATTCAGATTGGCATAGCGAAGTTTCAACAAGGCTGAATATAATGTGGACAAATCGTGCATTGTGAAGAAACTTGGCACAATGCGAGCTGAAGAGGTGGAAAGCTGGATGTCCTTGAAGTCATCTTCCTTGCGCTCTACGGTAACACTTAGTCCTACTATGAAACAGATGCGCATCACCTTGTTGAGTGTCAGGCTTACACGCTTTTCTCTGTCGGCTACACGAGACAAGTTGATTTTGGATTCGATAAGATCCTTCACCTGACTGATTTCGTCAAGCAGTCCCTCCATCTGGCGGGTATTTGAAAAGTTTATTATACTCATGGTCTTTACTGATTTAGGGATATCCCGAAATAACCTTCCGCTACTGTCGTATTCTGTTCCTCTACATTACGGTGCAGGGTGTAGGTCTTAGATATGAATGGTTCCAGTTTCACATAATCGCTATCCGTGCGGATTTCCGATGTCGTGCACAGCAGAATGGTCTGTTCAGCCAACTGCGGGAAATATTCTTCCATCAATGCGTCACGGCTCTCGTTATCAAGCACACCCATAACAGTATCTATCATTACAGGAGGATTGTAGTCTCCGAGATTGCGTAACACTTTCAGCAGCACTTGTATGAATATCTGTTTGGAAGCCGCATTAAGCTGATTCAAAGATATTTCATTACCTGCACTATGGTATAACCGGATGTTGAAGTTCTCCATGCTATCGGACAATTCCACCCGGGCGACATGGCCTTTATAAGACACCAGCAGTTTGTTAAGCTGCGACTGCATTTCCGTCTCAATCTGAGCCTTTTTCTTTTTCAGCAGGCTGTCAGCCACCTTATCGAAGAATGGACGGAGTTTTACCAGTGTGTCGAACTTCAAGTCCGGTTCTTGCTGAATCTGCACATCATACTGATGAATCCGTTTCTCCAGACGTAGTATTTCGCTTTTAAAGCTGTCTTCCTGAATCTTCAATTTCTCGACGGTTCGTTTTGCATCCTCATAATTGGCTATAAGAAGATTGTTGCCACCTGCCTGTGTCTGTTCAAGCGTCCGCTTTTCTGTCCGCAGATTGTCAAGGTTGGCAAGCTGTATTTCCATGTCCTGCCTTTTCCTGTCAAGTGTCACGAACTGGTTTCCTCCTCCTTTCTTCGGCAATTCATTCAGGGCTTCAACTTCTGCATCATCCAGATAGTCGTATGGGTCTTGTGCGTTGGTGGTATTCTGCAAGGCGACCATGTGAGCAACCACATTTTCCTCGTCAACGGCCTGACTGCACAAAGACAGTTCTTTCAGGTAATCTATAATCTTTGCCGTCACATCACGGAGTGTCTCTATCGGATAGGCACCTGTGCTCTGTTTCAACAATTGTTCTTTTACGCGTAGTATGTTGTTGATTTCCTGTGAAAGATTGGATGCCAGCTTAGGCAGGAAGACATTTATCTCGATATTCTCGATAAATGTTTTCAGATTCTCGGCATAATCGGCAGCTTCATCGGTTATTGCCCGGATTTTCCCGGTAACATCCTGAATACGCTTGTTCAGGTTCATGGCCTGTTGCGCTCCTTCTTTGGCACGCTGATATTCGTCCTCGACCGATGCCATATATTTATACAGCCTGTCCTGCTCGGCAAGACAAGCGTTCATTTCAGCCACAAGGCCTTCTTTCTGACTACACAGATTGTTGTATTCCTTGGCTTCCTGTTCGGCTTCCAATCGTTGCTGTGCCCATTCCTGCTGCAATTTCTCAGATGCTCGTTTCAGTTGTAAATACTTCTTGAATCCAAGTACATTCTCAAAATTGTCGCGGATGGTCTGCTGGAACACGTTTTTCTTCAGCAGTTCACTTGACTGCATGGCATCAAACAGAAAATACTGGCTCAATTCCTGTGGCAGATTGGCTTTGATGATTTTACTGATTTCTTGTTCTGCACGCACTCTTTCTTTCGGTGCAGTCATAGTGCCATACACATACATATTTCCGTTCATGTTCAGGGATACGCTTTCAAGCGGACGGCCTTGCGGATTTAACTGGTATATTCTCTTCAGGATATACTTCTGTTGCTGCCCTAACACTTTGCCTACAAATGTTATTTGCAGACTGATTTCCGGTTTCACCTTGTTTATTGCTCCCTGATTGAGCAACTCCATAAAATGTTCCTTACTCTCTATTTTAAGTCCATAAAGCGCACCGCTTATTGCTTCAAACAGAGTTGTCTTTCCACCGCCATTAGAACCGCCGATAAGTATAATCGGGCGGTCATCATCTACCGTCAGATCAAGATCAAGCGACAGGTAGGTCTTAAAATTACTTATCTTTATTTTTTGTATGAGCATGGCTTCAAATTCATTATTGACGTACTTTCTGTATGGCGGCGCGAATTATCTCTTCCGCATCGCTGTCACTCATTTCTATCACATCCACCTTTTTGGCGTGATATGCTTTTAGTATTTCTTCGCTAAGCCAATCGAAGTCAATATTGTCGGCTTCACAAATGGCTTCAATCGTAGCAAGGTCATCCTTGCGTATGCCGTAATGCACAAATTTAGGGTCGATTCCTTTTGCCATAACCGTTATGCTTTATATTCATCGGGATGGAAACTGTCCCAACTTGATATGTCTGTTGTGTTCTCTATTTTCATCGGGCAATATTTCCAATTTTCCCCGTTTTTAGTTTGTATTATCACGCCGCCTTTCAAGTGCTTGTCGGCATTTTCCTCGTTATGGATATAATCAATCAAAGCGTTGTGCTTGCATGGAGCATTCTTGTCACTGTCTTCACTCTTGGTATCAAACAGAAATACTTGGCCGTTTTTCATTCGTATCACAAAGTCAACATAAAACAATGCCTTATTACCATCTACATTAGTATAGCTAATGGCATAATGTTGTTTACCGGAGTCTCCGTTTTTGTACCACCAGTCTATATATTCCTTGTTTTCCTCTAAAAACGCAGTAAACTTCTGCTCGGGTGAAGATACCCTGTTTTCTTGAATATACGGCATCAACGCATGGTTTTCTATCTTTGGACACACTCTATTCGTGTCTTCCTTGTAGAATCTGTCTGCAGGAACTTCCCATGTGTATTTCACGTATCCTTTTGCACGATATGCGGCACGACGACGTTGAAGGATAATAGCATATTGTTTCAATGCTCTTTCTATAATATCTGCAAACTTAGGACGATTTCCATGATATAGTATGACTTTGATTGCTTCGCTCTCAAACAGCTCAAACAAATCTTCCATAACTTCCAGAAGAGCCACGGCTAAAGTCTTTATGCTGACTTTTTCATAGCCGCTGCCAAGCATCTTTGCACAAAAAGCCATATAAGCAGCATTAAGTTCCTGCATGGTACGCACGTATTTTGCTTTATTGCGAATCATGGTCTGACCTACTTCTCCTGTAATACTCAGGTCTTCCACAATCTCAATCCCAATGCTCTTTACATTAAAATTGATTTTATCTTCTACGGTTTTACGGTTTTTATAAGTTTGACTTACCCGGTCTTCCTCACTTATTTCTTCTTCCGGTATCCCATCCAGTTCTGCCGCAGTAAACAATGAAGGCATAAAATTCGTTACAAGCCAGTTTCTTTCAAAAGTCTCCATGAGAATCTTTTTGAAATCAGATCCCAAACGATTACGGTCAGCGGATGTGCGTTCATTGTATTCTGAAATAAGCGATACGTTATTCAGGTTCATCCTACGTACTGCATGGAGCGACGACAGATAGTCCATATCGTCTTTTACGATTTCAATAATATCTTTACTGAGGTTTGTATAGACGTAACCTCTGTTCAACATATCATTTTGATAAAAACGTTGTTCAGGCATACGGAGAATACGACCTACAGTCTGAGCTGAAAAAGTAAAGCTTTCTATCTTCCTGAATATCAATAATACGGCTGCTCGTGGACAATCCCAACCTAAAGCAATGGCCTGTTTGAACAACAAAACTTCTGTTATATCATCAGGATTGGCTATTGTTTGCAGATTGTCAGTCTTCTCGTTACTCAACCATATTGCGAGCTTTCCGTTTGCCACATTGATTCCTTTGATGCTGTCAAGATAGGTCAGAACTTCCTCTTTGACCGAATTATCATCCCCAGTCATTGCCTCCCCATCATTTGGCAATTGTATCAGGAGCAAAGGATTGATGTCCACACCTTCTTTCCGATAGGCATCCGCCAGTTCTTCGCGCTTTTTCAAAGCAAGATTGATAAGTTGCTGGTTCAATGTACCAAGCATCGGATTGAACTCCAGTGCCGGATTCAGAATGACACTTTCCTTGATCATCTGTTCTGCAATAACACGTTCTCGTGGAACCGTAACCTGTTCTTCCGCCTTTGCGGTTGATTCCGGTAGAGGTGTGGCTGAAATACGGATTTCCACTTTCGGACAGATGTTGCTCAGCACTTTTTCCGATTTTCTCGCATTGCGACTTCCGAACATGTGCTCCTCGTCTATGATTACTATTATCGGAATACCATTATCTTCCTGTGTACGGCGGGTAATATCGTATAGTGAAGCCGAAAGTTCTGTTTCACGTACTATCACAGCATTGTCTTTATTGATGCTTTCCCAGTTTACGAACAGAATTTCTCCGGGATGTATGTATCCTTCTATTGAATGATCCAGTTCATCATAAATCATGGGACGCAGAATTTTCGTTTCCGTAAAATAGTTTTTCATCTTGAAATAACTCTGCTCATGAAGTTTGTTTGGTGCAATCCAAATATATGCCACTTCAGTGAACGGTGCATCTGGACGTTCAGTCAATTCATCGTTCAATCGCATAAGCATATCAGAAGCCATAACTGTCTTTCCGCTGCCAGTTGGTGCTTTGAACACGAGCGTATGGCGATTTCCGCTAAGAGAAAGTAACCCGATGGTCTTTTCCACCAGTTCACTTACAGCCTTCTGTTGATATTGTATATTTTTCATTTTTCTTTCCTTTTTATCAATCCTTTCCTTATGCTTCTCTCATAAACAATCCGGTTTCAGAATCATTACTTTGCTCTGCTTCTTCCATTGCTTCCGGCAGGAATTTTGGGCGACGTTTAGGCAGGACTTTCTGATAAGCCTGGTAAATAGCGTCCGGCAATGCACAAAGCTGTACTTTGTCCGCGACCTCCTCAAATTCGTCATCGTAAGCATAACTACTCGGAGAAAATACATATACTTTGATTTTCTCTTTTCCGGATTCAACCATTTCAAGGATTTCTGCAATGGCGGATATAGCTCGTTCATCATAAATTATAAGCATACGGCTGTCGCCTTCTTCAAAATAGCGAGCAATCTTCGAATTGATGTTCCGTCCTGCAAGTTTGGCCTCCTTGTAAATATCATTCTTTATACAAAGCAAGTCGGTAGAGGCTGCAACCAATGCTCGCATGTTCCGAGGTGTTTGATCTCTCGATATAAAGTCTGTCTTATAATAACGCAACGTATTACCTGTAAGTCCAGGGATTTCTTCTCCCTTAGGAGTCGTATATCCTTGAATAACTCGTTTGTTACGAATATAAGTTACATTTTCACAGATATTGTTTTCATTGTTGGTTACAAGGATACACTTACGATGTCCTCCATCTTCTGCATTAAGTTGCATGGTAGCATGGAGGGTTGTACCACTGCCAGCGAAAAAATCGAGTATAGTAGAATCACGATTGTTATGCGAAATCAAATCTTTTACAAGATTTAATGGTTTAGGATTACCAAAAATATCTTTTTGCGAAAAAATATCAGTTAGCAATTTGGTCCCCTCGCCAGTTTCGCCAATATTATAGTAAATGCTACGCGATTTATTTACTTTTCTTTTATCAGAAATTGATGTAAAATACGTTTTTTCCTGTGGCTTACCATTTCTCCAATCTATTTCATCATTCATGATTAAACGATTCATCCTTTCAAGCCCCACTCTCCACCGTCCTGGTAAACCATCAGGTGCAACTGGGAAATAATCCTTACCATCTGGACTTTTTATAGCAAAATACATACTTGGCCTATCTTCTCGGTGAGCCGAACTTCCCCATTTTTCTAATGGAGTAATTTTATATCGACCTCTCTCGTCCATATATTTGAAAGTATCTTCAGAAATAGCAACTGTTTCATCTTGCCAAATAAATTGGTCAGTCTTGCGATAAACTAATATGTATTCATGCTCAGTAACAAAAAAAGCATCTGTTTGACCAGAGGGTACTGAAAAAGTAATCACTATTCAGAGTTCTCTGAGGATTATATGAAA
>NZ_QTLP01000037.1:0-29356 GCF_003635405.1 Parabacteroides sp. AF39-10AC
AAATTTTCTATAGAATTAAAGAATTTTCCCCCTGATTTATCGGGTGAGCCGAAGAGATCAGTACCCTCCAATATCGTTATTTGCGTGGTGGCTACCGTAAGCCGATGACGGTAGGCCATGCGGAGATGAACCGTTTTATCCGTGCTGTCCATTCCGATGATTCCCCACGCTATTTCTTGGTTGAAGAATTAACTTCTGCGATGTACGGTCGCATGATCCGTATCGAGGGTGGCCCATTGGATGGCTACGAGGGTCGTTTACTCTCTATACGGGGTTCCCGTGTGAAACGTTTGATCGTGGAGATCCCCGGTCTGTTGGTTGCCGCTGTGGAGGTCGATCCTGAATATATTCGGTTACTCTAACATAGATCCCCTATATTCTACGGGAACGCATTGGGTGGCGTTTGAGCGGTCTGTTTATCAGCTGTTGCGTTTGTCACCCCAAAATCATAGGGTAATTTCAATTAGTTGACTTGGAGGATTTTTGTCTTTAGAACAAAAAGAATGAGCCTATGAAGTCTACTGAGGAATACTTAAGTATATTAAGGAGCGAAAAAGAATCGTTGTTTCGTAAATATCAGATAAGTAATCTTGGTTTGTTTGGCTCGGTGGCTCGTCATGAACAAAGGGAAGATAGTGATATTGATATATATTACGAGAGTTCTCATATGAGTTTGTTTACATTATGTCGCCTAAAGTCAGAACTTGAGAAACTTCTAGGTTGTTCTGTTGATTTATTCTGTAAAAGAGAGTCATTTGCAGGAACTCGTATGGAAAAATCCATAAATAAAGATTTGATTTATGTATAAATGGAAAGATTCGGGACGAATTTTGGATTTGATAGACATGATGATTGATTCAATTCATGTTATATAAGTCCGTACATCTCATATTAAGGATGGCAATGATTTCTTATTGACTCCTGATGATATGTTCGTTTTGGATGGTGTTTGTATGAAATTGATTTTTATTGGTGAAAGTGTAAAAACTATAGATAAACTTTCAGAAGGAGAACTTTTCCCTTTATATCCTGTAATTCCTTGGAAGGAGATTATGAAGTTGCGGGATGTGATACTCATCATTATCTTAAAATAGATGTTGATATTGTTTATTCAACAATGAAGGAGGACTTACCCCTTTTGCAGGCAACCTTATTATCGATGAAGCAAGCTATTCTATCATAAACCATTCATCAATAATCCGTTCTCCACATGGGTCAGCAGGATACGCTCATTGAGTACTTCTGCCCCGCTGACAATTATGGGAAAGGTCTCTTGTATCATTGTTGTCTAGGTTTAAAAGAGAGAGACGCAAGAAGATATACCCAAAGCCGTCAAAGCGGCGATTAATGAGGAAAGATGTTTGGAGATTTTTTGAATAGGGGTAAACACGGACAGCTTGACTTTGAGAATATAGATGACTTGGAGGACGGAACTCCGATCGTTGCTAGATATAATAATAGGGAATTTCAGTTTGGTATTTACGGGGAAGGTTATGTTATCTATCAAGATTGCTGGCAGACGAAAGCCGGAGTTCTTGTGTTCAGTTTGGAACAAAGTTCCATTGAAGGGTTTTTCGAGGATTCAACAGTCTATGAATATACGCCCGATTTTGAATTTGATAAAAAGAAAGCGTATTATAATGCAAGACGCAATTTCTCGGAGCCGGGAAATAGTGTATGGGGATGATTTCACGCTCATGTGTATGCTCGACAGCATCGAAACTCATCACTTTCGTCACTTGGTTCTTGCATATGCTTGTTCCTTTGCGATCTCATGCCTGAAATGATCCGAAAATAACCCCCGAGGAGATGGTCAAAGAGCGTTTCATCCGTACCCGTATCAACGATGCGTGAAGCAGTCGTCTCAGACACCGCTCAACTGGCCGTTTTTGAGAAGATATACTGCATGTGCCCGAGGATATATACTGCGTTAGGCAATTAATATATACTTCACAGGGCAATTAATATATACTTCGTTTTCCATATCTACGGTTGCAATGTGCAGATCCTGCCCAATGCAACCCATGCGATCCAAATCATCCACCAGGGTGATGGTACGATCTTGCGGACGGAAAGCTGTATTACGCCCGCCGCTTCGGGACGCCACGAGTCACAGGCGCCGCCGTTGGGAAAAGTTAGGGCACTGAATATAAAACAAACAAAATACAAATGATGGATTTTCATAAGGGCAGATGGCGATTGGCCTTAGGCCGTCTAGTGAATTTGCGGTATATCAACCGTTGGATCATTTTTAGTGCGGACCTTTTCGTCTCGCTCTCCGTATCGTTGCTGGGCGTACTAGGAATGTTCTCCATTCTGCATATACGTATTGGAGAGTCTGATGTGCTGAAAGTGGGCCTCTCCTCATTTGTGGCCAGTATCGTTTCGTTCTTGCTGTTCAAAGCATATCATGGGGTTATTCGCCATTCCACGCTGCGTGGCTTGTGGCGGATCGGTGGTGCTGCGATCGGCAAGTCGCTCTTAATGTTCCTGCTGCTTTGGCTGTTGAAAGCCCGTTTCAGCCCTTCTATCTATTGGTTGGGTGGAATCATGGACAGTACGTTGACGATCGTGATGTTGGTCACGTTGCGTGTCTTCGTGATCAATGTCTATAACAGCGTCCTCCTGCAACTCGGCAAGAAACGCAAGCGGGTACTGGTCTTTGGCACGGAGGAGGAAAGCGTGATGATCGCCACATCGGCTAACCGTCAGGTATTCATGCAGAATTATAGCATCATGGGCTTCCTTTCCTTTGGTAATTCCAAGAAAAGCATCCGGATTGCGGAGTTGCCGGTCTACCAGATCGAGAACGTGGAGGATCTGTATCGCTTGATCCCTCGCAACAGCTTGGATGGCGTTCTCTTCCCCAATATAAAGGTTGCCCATCAGGAGCGTGACCGTTTGATCCGCTATTGCGAGCAGGCCTCATTGAAGACGTTGGTAGTTCCGGAGATGGAGGAGCTACGTGGAGGTGAGGTGAAGCGTTCGGTCCGTGAGATCCGTATCGAGGATTTGTTGGGTCGTGAGGAGATCCATATTAATCTGGATGAGATCGGCAATCTGTTGGAAGGGAAGACCGTGCTTGTCACGGGAGCCGCCGGCAGTATCGGTAGCGAGATCTGTCGCCAGCTGGCTCATTTCCCGATTAAGAAGTTGGTTTGCTTCGACTCCGCTGAGACCCCGATGCATAATCTCCGTCTGGAATTGGAAGAGAAATACAAGGGACTAAACTTTGTCCCAGTAATCGGCGATGTCCGTAGCCCGGACCGTGTGGATTATGTGTTCCGCAACTGGCACCCCCAAGTAGTGTTCCATGCGGCGGCCTACAAGCATGTCCCTTTAATGGAGGAGAACCCCTGCGAGGCGATCCGAACAAACGTGTTCGGTACTCGTGTGATGGCGGATGCCGCTGTAAGCTATGGTGTGGAGAAATTTGTGATGATCAGTACGGATAAGGCGGTGAACCCCACGAACATCATGGGCTGTAGCAAGCGCTTGGCCGAAATCTATGTACAGAGTCTGAGCCTTGCGATCGAGCGAGGAGAGGTGAAAGGCGAGACGCGTTTCATTACGACCCGCTTTGGCAATGTTCTAGGTAGCAATGGGTCGGTTATCCCCCGTTTCCGTGAACAAATCGCTCAAGGAGGCCCCGTGACGGTTACCCATCCCGATATCATCCGTTACTTCATGACCATTCCTGAGGCTTGCCGTCTGGTATTAGAGGCCGGTACGATGGGCAAGGGTGGTGAGATCTTCATCTTCGACATGGGAGAGCCGGTGAAGATAGCGGATTTGGCGAAGCGCATGATTGAACTGTCCGGGTTGCAGGTAGACAAGGATATCGAGATCAAGTATACTGGTCTTCGCCCCGGCGAGAAACTATATGAGGAGCTATTGAACAACAAGGAGAATACGAAAGAGACTCCTCACGAAAAGATCCGGGTAGCGGCGGTTCGTGAGTATGACTATAAGGATGTAGTAGAGCACATCCGTGTATTGACCGAATTATCCCTCCGTGTTCAGATCCTCTCGATGGTGAGGGAGATGAAATCCTTCGTGCCTGAGTTCAAGAGCCAGAACTCCCGGTTTGAGGAGTTGGATTGAATGTATTGTTATAATTGAATATTTATTTGTTTCTTTGCCATTATCCTTAGCAAGACAGATCGTCTGAAAAGCAATCAATAGGAGGAAGGAGGTATGGTAATAGAAAAGATTGGTTACATAGTGATGCTTATCACAGAGTTTGCCAAACCTTATCATTTGACACCGCAGCAGGCATATCGTTATATCGCTAGATATAAGGAATAGAGGTCTGTTTTGAGCATTATGGTATAATGCATACTTTGTCGTTGGATGATAATTTGATTAGCTTCGCTATTTTTGGAAAAAAACTATTTCTAAGCTTCAAGTAATTTAAATGATGGAAACTGCAGATGTTGAATTTATGATGAATTGCCTCTGTGTGATATACTGAGTACTCTTGTTGAGGAACGAGGAATGGTAATTACAGTGGCTTTTGAGATACTATACAATTCTGATACTTATCAAAAACTGCTGAATCCTACTTCTGACCTTTATTTCCAAAGTCCACGCCATGTCTTGTTTTATTTGGATAAAGAATTCACTCAGGGGAAATTGGAAAGTGCTTAACGATAGGACGGTTAATTTGATAAACATTGTAAACACTCAAATTAGGGCTCAATATTAGAAGACTTATCTTTGCTGCGTAAATTTTAAATTTAGAATTATGTGCAGTAGCGAAGATTTAGAAGAGTCTTTAATTTGATACAGTTCCATTTCCCTTAATATATGTAAGAGCAGAGTTTATGGCAAGATGGATTTAGGGATTCAGATAAGTTCTAAAGTGATTACTTGCAGTTTAAAATCCCGATTGCTTTGTTCTATTAGTCTAAAGAAAACGTTTATGTTCGATTGATATGTCTTCTCCTTCGATAAAAAAGAACTTTATTTATAAAAGTATACTGACCCTATCTACTTACTTAATTAATCTTATGATATTCCCTTATGTATCAAGAGTATTAGGTGTGGAATATGTTGGCTTGGTTAATTTCGTGGATAATACAGTGAATTATTTTCTGTTATTTGCGACCATGGGTATGAGTATATTAGGGATACGTGAGATAGCTGCGGTAAAAAATGATTACCAAAGGAAAAGTCAGGTATTTTCCAATTTGATGGGTATGAACATCGTGTTTACATTATTTACATTAATCGTTTATCTAATCTGCATAGCTGTTGTACCTAAATTCAACCAATATGAAGAATTGTTTTATATAGGAGCAGGTAAGATACTATTTTCCGCATTTCTGATAGAATGGTTTTTTACCGGAATTGAGAACTTTCATTATATAACTTTGCGTAGTTTGTTTATTAAATGTATATATATCATATCCATATTGTTCTTGATTAAATCTCCTGCTGATTATCGGCTCTATTTTATCTTGACTGTGGGTGTTGTAGTGATAAATGCGTTGATTAATACCGTATATGTATATCGTTTTATTGATTTTCAGTTCAAGGATTTATTTTCCACACGGTTTTATAGGCAAAACTGTATGCTAGGACTTTATGCGATCATGACATCTATGTATCTTACGTTCAATGTGATGTATTTAGGTCTTGTGTCTGATAATGTGGAAGTAGGTTATTATACCACGTCGTTTAAGCTCTATTATGTAATATTGGGTTTGTTCTCTGCTTTTACCAATGTGATGCTGCCACGAATGAGCGCATTGATTTCAGAAGGAGAGGGACAGCGTTTTCATGAACTGATTGGTCGTTCGTTTATGGTAATAACGATGTTTAGTATTCCGATGATAGCCTGTAGTATAGCCTTGGCTCCTCAGATGATTTTTATTTTGGCGGGAGCAGGATATGAGGGAGCTATATTGCCTATGCGAATCATAATGCCCGCGATATTATTTGTAGGGATTGCGCAAGTGTTGGCTATTCAGGTTCTAATTCCTATGAAGAAAGACAAGATACTGTTGAAAGCTTCTGTTATAGGTGCTTTAGTTGCTTTATTAGTAAACTTAACAGTGGTATATCGGTTGGAAAGCGTAGGATCTGCTTTGGTATTGGTGGCATCTGAGACGGTGGTGACATTATTTTATATTTTATATACATTTCATCATAAGTTAGTTCATTTACCTTTGAAATACCTTGGACAAAGTATAGTTTGTGCTATACCAAGTCTCTTAGTTTGTTTATTATGTGGTAATATGATAGAAAATCCATCCCTGTCTTTTTTAGTAGCTCTTTTTGCTGGGGGGACTTGTTGGTTAGTGTCCTTTTATTTTATGAAAGGAAGAAATATTATAAGATATAAACCTTAATATATCCTCTGATGATTTATGCGTTTATTGTATTCCTGATGATTTTGTGTATCTACATTTATGATATACATAATAGCACTCGCTATAAATATACTTCTTTTTATTCGATTATATTCATCCTTATCCTGCTGAATGTGTTGAGTTATAAGATTGGTGGAGACACAGAAGTGTATATGTATCGTTGGAAGTATGATTATAGATCAATTTTTAATGTACCTTTGGCAGATGAAATAGATATTCGTTCAAAAGAAAGGCTTGGCTGGATATTATTGACATCATTTCTAAAAGGAATATGGGATAATTTTATCCTGTTAAGAATTGTCCTAGCTTGTCGGATAAATATGGTAGTGGCTTATTTTATTAAGAAAAACACTCGGTATATATTTACTGTGTTGCTGATCTATTTTGTAGTTTCTTATTTTAATTATAATTTTGAAATATTGCGTGAAAGCATTTCTATATCGTTTTTCTTGTTGTCATTCTCTTATTATCTAAATAAGTCATGGTTGAAGTATTTTTTGTGTTTCTTAGTTGCCTTCATGTTTCATGAGTCATCTTTGGTTTTACTGCTTCTTCCATTTTTTTATCTTGTTAATAAATTGAACTCTAGTAGTTTGTTTCTTCTTGTGTCTGTTCTGTATATATTTTTGAGTTCTTTGGATCTTGTAAATATATTGCTCTCTATAGTAGGATCTGATTTCGCTTTTTATGAAAAGTTGATAATTTATATGAATTCGGATATATATGGAGAAAATACAAGGGTTAATCCTTATGCATTCATTGTTGCTTCTGTTTTAACTCCTTTTATATCGTTGTTTATTTTAAAAAAACAACGAGGAAAAGAGTATTTAGTGATTTTTATATTGATGTCGATACTATTTAATATTTTGACATCAAGAGTGTATATATTTTATAGATTTACCAATTATATACTTTTGCCACTTGCAGTGGCTTATGCGGAAGTAATACATGCATTTTCTTCAAGATTTGTTGTTGGGAAACGGAAGAATATATTTGTTATACCTGTTTTGCTGTTCTATTTGTCATATAAAGTGTATAATATTTATATGGGCGATGGAGGAACAGATGGTAAATTTTATGATAGATATTTCCCCTATAGTTCTATAATCGATAAAAATGTTTCCAGTTATAGAACTCATATCTTAGATCAAATATCTGCTCGTCAGATGTGATAATTATGAATTATTTGCGAATTAAATAAAATTTATGGAATATCAAAATAGAAAAGCTCGTGTTATAGCCTTTTATCTTCCTCAATTTCATCCTATACCAGAAAATGATAAATGGTGGGGTAAGGGATTCACTGAATGGACGAATGTAGGAAAAGCTAAGCCCTTGTTTAAAGGTCATTATCAGCCACGTGTGCCTGCTGATTTAGGGTATTATGATCTTCGGATGCCGGAGGTACGTGAGGCTCAGGCGGAGATGGCTCGTGAAGCAGGGATCGAGGGCTTTTGTTATTGGCATTATTGGTTTGGTAATGGAAAACAATTATTGGAGCGTCCATTCAATGAGGTTCTTGAAAGTGGAAAGCCTAATTTTCCTTTTTGTTTGGGGTGGGCAAATCATACTTGGACAACTAAAACGTGGGCAAATGGAAGGATGGGTCAATCTACAGGAATGATTGCTGAACAAAAGTATTTAGGAAAGGAGGATTATATGATGCATTTCGAATATGTACTGAAAGCATTTAGGGATCCTCGATATATTTGTGTGGATGGAAAGCCTTTATTTGTTGTGTTTGATCCCTATGCTTTACCTAATGATTTTATCCCATTATGGCGTGAGTTAGCGCAAAAAAACGGACTTAAAGATATTCATTTTGTTGGATATACTCAAAATACGAGTGCTCATGGATTAAAAGATGAGCTAGGTAATGATATAGCCAAAGGATATTTCTCCCTTGATGAAGCAGGAATATATTACCAATATTTAATCGATAAATTAGGTTTCGATGCAGTTGCTTCTTTTGGCACTTGGCGTGCTGAAGTGCAACTTAAAAATAGAATATGGTTTATTATTCATAGAGTATTATCTTCTAGGTTTCATATTTCTTCATTAGATAAGTATGACTATTTAAAAATTATTAAACATTACTATGTTCCTGAGGATAAGTGGGATAATGTGTATCCTTCGCTTCTGCCTCAGTGGGATCGAAGCCCTCGTTCAGGAGTAAATGGCATTTATGTTAATTCCACACCGGTGAATTTTAAGAAAATGATTTACGAGGCTTTGAATCTTCTAAATAATAAGCAAGATGAACATAGAATTTTATTTCTTAAATCATGGAATGAATGGGCTGAAGGTAATTATGTTGAGCCTGACTTAAAATATGGTCATGGCTATTTAGACGTATTACGAGAATGTCTAGTAAATGATAAATAGGATTATGTTTATAGCATTAATATCTCGTGGTGTTCCTTCTAAACGTGATCCTCAATGGGGTTGTTTTGAAAAAGATCAAGCGGAAGCTCTTGTGGCAGTCGGGCATAAGGTTGCCGTGATTAGTGTGGATAGCCGTTTCCGGCTCTATTGGCGAAAACCTGGTATTTCTCATTATCGCTTGAATGGCATTGATTATTATGATTGTTTTTGGGTACCAGGAATTATCACCCATAGATTATTTGGAAAAAAAGTTGATTTTTCAATTAAAAGAATTCAACTTAAGAGGTTGTTTAATCGAGTGATTCGGGAACATAGCCTGCCGGATGTACTTTATTCTCATTATTTGACAAACTCATATGCTGCACTTATTTTGAAAAAGATGTATAATTTGCCATTGGTGGCAATTGAGCATTGGAGTCAGCTTAATAAGGATGTTTTATCGGATTATGCTGTTTGGTTAGGACGGGCAACTTATTCAGATTGTGATGCCGTGATTTCTGTTTCAGAATCTTTGAGGCAGCGTTTACTTCAACATTTTCAGATAAACAGTATTGTTGTGCATAATATGGTTGGATCAGAGTTTTGCTATAATTGTTCGAGAGGTAGCAAGGATGGTAAGATTCGTTTTGTTTCAACAGGTAGTTTGATTCATCGTAAAGGATATGATTTGTTAATCTCTGCTTTTGGTCAGCTCAAACTTCCTTTGGATAAATGGGAGTTGGTTATTATAGGTGAGGGGGAGGAGCGTGTGAATTTGGAACAGCAGATTGATCGGGCAGGCTTGAATAGTAATGTTTATTTGTTAGGAAGGAAAGGGAAAAAAGAGATTGGCTCTATATTATGTAATAGTGATGTTTTTGTCTTGCCGTCGCGATCTGAAACTTTTGGTGTTGTTTATGTAGAAGCAATGATGATGGGATTACCCGTTATAGCTACAGTTTGTGGAGGTCCTGAAGAATTTGTGCAAAAAACAGATGGCTTACTTGTTCCTTGTGATGATGTTGAGGCGCTTTCTTCTGCAATAAAGGATATGTATGAGAATTGTCATCAATATGATCACAAAAAGATTTCAGCTGATAGTCGTGCTCGATTTTCTCCAAATGTAATAGCTTCTCAACTAATCAACGTATTTCAAGAAGTAATGTGTAAATAATGAAGGATATTGCTATTTATGGGGCTGGTGGTTTTGGTCGTGAAGTAGCCTCATTGATAAAACGAATAAATCGTATAGAAAATCAATGGAATTTTGTTGGTTTTTTTGATGATGATTTTAGGAATAAACCAAAAGGAAGTTCAAATGAATATGGATCTTTATTGGGTGGTATTGATGATTTGAATACTTATCCGTCAAATTTATCCTTGATTCTTGCTTTTGGAAATCCTAAAATATCGTATAGAGCTTATTCGAATATAAATAATCCTTTAATTGATTTTCCTAACATTGTTGCGCCCGAAGCTTATGTTTTAGATTGGGATAATTTTTTGATGGGAAAGGGTAATATTATCTGTAGTTTCGCTTCAATGAGTTGTAATGTTAGATTAGGAGATTTTAATGTTTTCAATAACAGGGTTTCTTTAGGACATGATGCTAAAGTTGGAGATTTCAATTCTTTTATGACAGCCGCTAGAATTAGTGGAGATACTCAAATTGGAACATTGAATTTTTTTGGTGTATCTTCTGTGGTTTTACAAGGTGTCAAGATAGGAACAGGTACGACTATTGGTGCAAATAGTGTTATAATGCGAAAAACAAAGGATAATAGTGTTTATGTGGGTAATCCCGCAAAAAAGTTTGATTTTATTTAAATATAATAATATATGGAATTACAAGATTTTATCAACAAGTTTTCTGAACAATTTGACGATACAGAGATATCTGTATTTAAGCCTGATACTCATTTTAAGGAGTTGGAAGACTGGTCATCGTTAGTAGCCTTATCCGTAATTGCTATGATTGATGAGGAATATGATGTATCTTTAAAAGGGGATGACTTGCTAAAGTCTGATACTATACAGGAATTGTTTGAACGTATAAAGAAGTGATAGATGGCGACTAATTTGGAAAAATTACAAACCGCTTTCTTTAAGGGTTTAAATCTGTCTTCTATAGACCAAATTCCTGCTCTTAAGTTAAAAGAATCTCCGAATTGGGATTCTGTTGGACATATTACGCTTATTTCAGAAATAGAGGATGCTTTTGACTTAGATTTGGAAGCGGATGATATGTTTGAGATCGATACGTTTGACTCGGCCATTAAGGTCTTAGAAAGTAAATATAATCAAAGATTCTAATGTTTGATTTCTCCTCTTTTCTATCGAATAAGGCTTTTATTACAGAGGATCATCATGTGTATACGTATGCTGATTTGCTGGGATTGTCTGAACGATTTTCTGAGCATCTAGTGCCACGATCATTGATTTTTATCGGCTGTGAGAACTCATTGGAGTCAATTGTGGCTTATGTCTCGTGTTTGCGATCGGGGGTAGTTCCTTTGCTGCTGAGTCGGGATGTTCCGGATGAGACCTTGTATCATTTGGAGGCTATTTATCACCCTCGATATTGTTGGTTCCCTAGTAGAAGAGATCTGCTTGTTAAGGGGAAGGAAAAATATTCATTGGGGGGATATTCTTTGATTCAATATGACGGAGATTCTCCTGTTTTACCTGAGGGGTTAGCTTTGCTATTAACTACATCGGGTAGTACAGGATCTCCTAAACTTGTTCGCTTATCGCATGACAATTTAAAAAGTAACGCATGTTCTATCATTGAATATTTGAAAATAACCTCTTCCGAGAAAGCGATCACATCTTTACCGATGTATTATTCTTATGGTTTATCTGTACTGAATAGCCATTTATTGGCAGGTGCTACCTTGTTGCTGACTGATAAATCGTATGTGCAGCGAGAGTTTTGGAAATTTGTTTTAGAAGAGAAGGCGACATCTTTTGCAGGTGTTCCCTTTACGTATGAAATTCTTAAGAAAATGCGTTTTGAGAAATTCTTGCCTTCATCTGTTAAGGTTATGACGCAAGCTGGTGGTAAATTGAATTCTTCTTTAATTAAGTATTTTTCGGAATATGCACGTTTGCACGATATACGTTTTTATGTAATGTATGGGCAGACAGAGGCCACCGCAAGAATGAGCTACTTACCTGCTGAGTATACTTTGAATAAAGTAGGGAGTGTAGGGGTCGCAATACCGGGTGGGCATTTTTCTTTGATTGACGAGGATGGTATGCGGATAGTGTCTCCTAATGTGGAAGGCGAATTAGTATATGAAGGCTCTAATGTTTTTTGGGGATATGCCGAATCATTAGATGATCTGTTTAAAGGTGATGAGAATAAAGGGATACTTTATACTGGCGATTTAGCTTATGTTGACTCGGAGGGATTTTATTATATATCAGGGAGAAAGAAACGTTTCTTGAAATTATATGGAAACCGAATAAGTTTAGATTTTGTCGAATCTATCGTGAAAGATCATTGCCAAGAATGTGCTTGTGTTGGTAGCGATGATAAACTAATTGTTTATGTTACAGATTTGGATAAAATTGATTCTATAAAATCGGTTTTGTCAAACCGAGTATTAATAAATCCTTCAGCTTATGAGGTTCGATTTATTGGCAAGATACCAAGGACTGATTCGGGTAAGATTATCTATTCTGATTTATCAATTATCTAATAGGGAAAATGAGTCATTTAAAAATCTCAAATGTAAAGATTGCGGGAATTACGTCATGTGTTCCTAAAATGATTGAGGAAAATAAGGAATTGTCTTTTTTTAAAAAGGGTGAGGCTGAAAAAGTGATAGCTTCTACAGGCATTGAGCGTAGACGTATTGCGGATGTGGATACGACTTCTGCGGATTTATGTTATGACGCAGCTGAAGATTTGCTCATGGGGCTGAACTGGAGACGGGATGAGATTGATTGCCTGATATTCGTGACCCAAACTCCGGATTATATATTACCCTCAAATGCTTGTATTATGCAAGGACGTTTAGGCCTAAAAACGGAATGTTATACATTAGATATATCTTATGGTTGTCCGGGTTGGGTTTATGGAATGAGTGTTGTTGCTTCTCTTTTATCATCTGGGTATATGAAGAAGGCTTTGTTGCTGGTTGGTGATACGCCTACGAAATTCAAATCAAGGAATGATAAGACCGCTTGGCCTTTATTTGGAGATGCGGGAACAGCAACGGCCTTAGAGTATTCGGAAGAATCGGATGATATGTTTTTTACGTTTGCGACAGAAGGGAAATCTTACCGTTCAATTATTGTTAAAGATGGTGGAGCACGGAATCCTGTAACTGAAAATTCATTGAAAGAAGTGGTTTATGGGGAAGGCATTGCTCGGCGACCATTAGATAGTGAAATGGATGGAATGTCTGTTTTTGCATTTGGGTTAAAAAGAGCACCGGAGTCGGTTTTGGATATTCTTAGCTTTGCTTCTTTAGAGGTGAATGAGATAGACTATTTTATATTTCATCAGGCCAATTTATTTATGAATGAGAAGATTCGTAAGAAATTGAAAATTCCGGAGGAAAAGGTTCCTTATTCGTTACGAGATTATGGAAATACAAGTTGTGCTACAATTCCATTGACATTAACCGCTTCGTGTAATGATATGCTTAAGAAAAAACAAAAAGTAATTGCGACAGCTTTTGGAGTAGGATTATCATGGGGTAGCATTTATTTTTCGACAGATTTACGTTATTTATCTTTGATAGAGTATGAGGGAAAACTATAATCCTTTTTCTCTTAAAGGAAAAAGAATTTTGGTAACCGGAGCTTCTTCCGGTATTGGAAAAAGTATAGCCTTAGAATGCAGTCGGATGGGAGCGGACTTGATATTAGTCGCAAGAAATGAAGAACGCTTAATTCGGGCTTTTACAGAGTTAGAGGATGGAGATCATTCTTATTTTAGCTGTGATATAGCGGATTCTCAGTCCATAGAGGACTTGTGTAATCATGTCGGTGTGATTGATGGCTTAGTGCATTCCGCAGGTATGGGATTGACATTGCCGTTTAAGTTTACAACGTATGAGATTTTGAGGAAGATGATGAGTTTGAATTTTGAATCTCCCGTACTATTAACTCAGAAACTGTTGAAATATAAACGAATAAATAAAGGAGCTTCTATTGTGTATCTATCTTCTATCGATGGACCGATTACAGGACATATCGGGAACTCTATTTATGCAGCGTCAAAGTCTGCGATACAGGGAATAGCGAAAGTTCAAGCGGTAGAATTAGCTGCTCAACGAATTCGTGTGAATTGTATACTTCCTGCAAGGGTAGAAACACCCTTTATTCATAGAGATAATATTTCAGAAGAACAGGTTAGTAAGAATCAATTGTCTTATCCTTTGAAGCGCTATGCGAAACCAGAAGAAATCGCTTACTATGCGATTTATCTGCTTTCTAATGCAAGTACTTTTACAACAGGTTCTAGTTTAGCGATAGATGGTGGATATACTTTATTATAATCTTGTTTTGAATTTTTATTCATAAACATATAAATGTCTTCTCATTTGCTATATCCCCGTTCTCCCAAGTCTATCGAAATGTTCTTAGCGGATTATAATATCAATCGTGAAACAGATATAGATTATTTCTTGATTCATCAAGCGAACAAGATGATTGTGGAGCGTATTGTGAAAAAACTGAAGTTGCCCAAAACGAAAGTGCCTTGCAATTTGGAAGAGTTTGAAAACTTAGGAGGTGCTTCGATTCCTTCATTGATGGTAACAAGGATCGCAGATCAACTTAGGACTAAAGAAACGACACTGTTAATGTCTTCGTTTGGACTGGAATTGAGTTGGGGGGCCATGTGGATGAAGACAAAACCGATGGTGGTTTCACAATTAGTAATATTGAAATAAAGGTAATAAAATGAATAAAACAGCTTTGATAACAGGAATAACCGGGCAGGATGGTTCTTTCCTTGCTGAGTTTTTATTGGATAAAGGTTATGATGTACATGGAACGATTCGTCGGTCATCGGTTGATTATCGTGAAAGGATAGCTCATCTTGAGGGGTTGCCCCATTTTCATTTGCACTATGCGGATTTGGGAGATTCAATGAGTATTTTGCAGGTTGTTAAACTTGTTCAACCCAATGAGATTTATAATCTTGCGGCTCAATCTCATGTGCAAGTCTCTTTTGATTCACCAGAGTTTACGGCGAATGTAGATGCGACAGGGGTACTTAGAGTCTTAGAGGCGGTGAGACATTGTGACTTAATAGGTAAATGTCGGATTTATCAAGCCTCTACATCAGAGTTGTATGGAAAAGTTGAGGAAGTTCCTCAGAACGAGAATACCCCTTTTCACCCCTATAGTCCATATGCGGTAGCAAAGCAATATGGATTTTGGATTGTGAAAGAGTATCGTGAGGCTTATAACATGTTTTGTTGCTCGGGTATCCTTTTTAACCATGAGTCAGAACGACGGGGGGAAACGTTTGTAACCCGAAAGATCACGTTAGCAGCAGCTCGCATAGCTCAAGGAAAGCAGGATAAATTGTATTTAGGCAATCTTTCCTCATTGCGCGATTGGGGATATGCCAAGGACTATGTGGAATGTATGTGGCTTATCTTACAGCAAGATACACCTGAGGATTTTGTGATAGCTACAGGAGAACAACATTCTGTCCGAGAGTTTTGCTATGAGGCTTTCAAGGCTGTTGGCATAGATCTGGAATTTAAGGGTGAGGGAGCTAATGAGATAGGAGTGGATAAGTCAACAGGGCGGATATTGATAGAAGTTTCCTCTGATTTTTATAGGCCTACGGATGTGGTGAATTTGTGGGGAGACCCAACAAAGGCAAAGCAAAAATTAGGCTGGGATCCAGCAAGGATGACCTCGTTTAAGGATTTGGTGAGAATCATGGTTGAGGCGGATATGGCAAAAGTAGCTGCTGAACGTGCGGGTGAGCAGGTTAAGTTAAATCTAGCGGAGTATTTGGAAAAGGGTATTGTGAAGTGATATGGAAAAGAACGCTAAGATATTTGTCGCAGGCCATCGAGGAATGGTGGGAAGTGCGATCGTTAGAGAATTGAAACGACAGGGATATACCAATATAATTACTCGCACGCATGCGGAGTTAGATCTTCTTCGGCAGGTAGATGTGGAGAATTTTTTTGAGGCTGAGTGCCCGGAATATGTTTTTCTTGCGGCAGCTAAAGTGGGAGGGATTATGGCTAATCAGAACTCGCTTGCTGATTTCATGTATGAGAATATGATGCTTGAAATGAATGTAATTCATTCCGCATGGAATACAGGGTGTAAAAAATTGGAATTTCTTGGTTCTTCGTGTATCTACCCGAGGTTAGCCCCTCAACCAATGAAAGAAAGCTGTTTGTTAACTTCGGAATTGGAGAAAACAAATGAGGCGTATGCGCTTGCAAAAATATCAGGATTGAAATATTGTGAGTTTCTCAATAGACAATATGGTACAGACTTTATTAGTGTGATGCCGACCAATTTATATGGTCCAAATGACAATTATCATCCAACCCATAGCCATGTTCTACCCGCTTTAATTCGTCGTTTTCATGAGGCTAAGGAAAAGAAACTTCCTTCTGTGGTGTGTTGGGGTGATGGAAGTCCTTTGAGAGAGTTCTTATATGTGGATGATTTGGCGAATCTATGTGTTTTCCTGATGAATCATTACAGCGGTAATGAAACAGTAAATGCAGGAACAGGAAAAGAATTGACCATAAAAGAGTTGACTGAGTTAGTGGCAAGAGTGGTTGGATATGATGGTATGATAGAATGGGATTTAACAAAACCGAATGGAACCCCTCGTAAGTTGCTTGATGTGTCGAAGGCGGAAGGTCTTGGCTGGAAATATAAGACAGAACTAGAGGAAGGGATTCGTTTGTCGTATATTGATTTTTTGACAAATCCTATGCGTGCGGAATGTTAGAAATGGTATAAAGACAAAGCATAGTTTAGGAAACAAGCAAATAGCAAGATTAAGGTGTGTCTTCCAAAATTAGGGATTATATGTCGATTATGAAAAAGAGGATAGTTCTAGTTAATCAAAGTTCAGGTTTCTTGGTTGTAGATGATTTGAATGCGTATTGTACTAAATATGATTGTGTGAGTATTCTTTGTGCAGGAATAAAGGAAGGCGTACGTTCAATTAACCCTAAAGTGCAAATAGATAAGATATGTAAATATAATAAAGCTAGTACTTTAAGAAGATTATTGACTTGGTCTTTGGGGACTATTCAGGTTTTATTTAAACTCCTTTTCAAATATAGAAATTTTGAAGTTGTATATTATACAAACCCTCCTATGGCATGTTTCTCCGCATTATTGTTGAGAAATAAGTTTAGGATTGTAGAGTATGATATATATCCCAATGCCCTTGAAGCTATAGGAATCTCAGATAGGCATATTATATATAGGATTTGGAAATCAATAAAAAAGAAGCTATATGCAAAAGCAGATGCTATTTATACTCTTAGTGAGGGAATGAAAGAGATATTGCTTGAGTATGGTGAGGCTGAAAAGATAAAGGTGGTACCATTGTGGTCTGCATCTGATGATTTTAAGCCTATATGCAAAGAACAGAATCCATTTGTTAAAGAACATCATCTTGAAAATAAATTTGTGGTGATGTATTCAGGAAACATTGGTTATACACACAGTGTGGAATGTCTTATTGAAGTAGCTAAAAATATGCAAACTGATAATGATGTTAAATTCTTAATGATAGGTGAGGGGAAAAAGAAAACGGATTTAGTGGCTCAAGCCGAAGAGTTAAATCTTCGTAATATAACTTTTTTGCCTCTTCAGGATTTTAATGTATTACCATATTCGTTAGCTTCTGCAGATTTGGGTATAATTACCCTTGATGAAAATGTATCAAGGGTCAGTGTTCCAAGTAAGACTTTTAACTTAATGGCTGTAGGTGTTCCTCTTCTTGCCATTTCTAATAATGATACAGAGATGTTTCGTTTGATTAGTAAGTACCAGAATGGTCGTTGTATTTCGAAGTCAAATGTGGATGATATTGTTGCTTATATCCGAGAATTAAAATCGGACAAAATGCTAAAACAAAAGTATTGTAATAATTCATTATTGGCTTCAAAGGATTTTACGTTTAAAAATTCAGAATTATATCTGTGATGTATTACTGCGATTTTTAATTTAGATCAGCTAGAGGCACAATCCTTTGCTTTAATGGGAATGTCCTAAATTGTTATATTTTGTATGTTATGTATTTGAAATTTAAGCGTTTATTTGACTTTTTTATTTCCTTCGCTATATTGTTGCTTTTATTTCCTCTTTTTATCATAGTTGCTGTTTTAATAAAGTTGGATTCGAAAGGCCCTATTTTTTATTTGCAAAGTAGAGTTGGTGAAAATGGGCGTGTTTTTAGGATTTATAAATTGCGTACGATGACAAATAAGGAGAGAGATCCTAATGTGAAACAAACGTATTTGCAAGATCCGGATATTACAAGAATAGGGGGACTTTTAAGGCGTTTTAAGATTGACGAGTTGCCTCAAATATGGAATGTGTTTATTGGTGATATGTCTTTAGTTGGCCCTCGCCCTGCGTTACCGAGTTTATATGAGAAATTTGGAGAAATTGCAAAGAAACGATGTGAAGTTAGGCCGGGAATGACAGGTTGGGCGCAAGTTAATGGTAATATCTATCTTCCTTGGGAAGAGCGTTTATGCTTGGATCGTGAGTATGTTGACCGTATGTCGTTTATGTTGGATTTGAGGATTCTTGTCAAGACCGTGGCGATTGTTTTGTTTGGAGAAGAAAAATATATTAAGAAATGAGGGTTGGATTGATTGGTAGTGTTGGCAGTAGTTTGCTGACGTTACAAAAGTTGGTGGAATATTCATTTAATGTTGTTGGAGTTTGGGGGTATGAACCTCACTCGACTTTAAATGTAAGTGGTTATTGTTCGATGCGTAGATTTGCGGAAGATAATCATCTTTCTTATTATCCTTTCATAAAAATAAATTCGAACGATATCAAGGAGCAAATTAGGAACGCTTCGGTTGATATTCTTTTTGTGGTTGGTGTCTCTCAGTTGGTTGATGAAGATATTATAAGATTACCTCGATTGGCTTGTGTAGGATTTCATCCTACAAAGTTACCGAAAGGACGAGGTCGTGCTCCTATGGCATGGCTTATTCTTGATAGAGGAGAGGGCGCTGCTACATTTTTTAAAATAGATACGAAGGCTGATGAGGGTGATATATTTGTGCAGGAACCTTTTTGTATAGATGATAAGGATGATGCTTCTTCAATTGGCATCAAGTTGAAGGAGGCTATGGTACGGGCTTTGGATCGTTGGCTTCCTTCTTTGTCTTCTGTCGGATTAAAAGGGATTCCTCAAGATGGGAAGGCGGCTACTTTCTATGCTAGGCGGGCTCCTTTGGATGGTTGTATAGATTGGTCGAACACGGCGAAAGATATTGATCGTTTGATAAAGGCTAGTACATCGCCTCATCCCGGGGCTTTCTCTTTCTATGGTAATAATAAGGTTCTGATATGGAAATCTAATTATTATGCTTCTGGATATGCGAAAGGTGTTATTGGTCGTGTAGTGAATTTCAATAATGATAATCCTGTTGTTCAAACAGCTGATGGTTATGTTGAATTGGTGAAATATAACATGGTTGATTATTTGGATAGACCAGTCGATGAGCATTTGGTTGTAGGTTCTAGATTAGGTTATTATGATCAACATGAGATTTTCCGTTTGCGGAATGAGATAGAAATGATAAAGCAAGATTTAACGTTGTTGAAAAATGAAAAATAATGTTTTGTTTATCGCACCTCATGCGGATGATGAAATATTGGGCTGTGGGGCAACTATTTATAAAATGATACAAGAAGGTCATAATGTGTATGTGCTGATTATGACAAATGCCAGTAAATCTGATCCAAATATTTTTTCCGAAAAAGGTATTCAGCGTGTTAGAACAGAGGCACTGGAGGCTCATCGTTTACTAGGTGTAAAACAGACCTTTTTCTTTGATTTTCCGGCTCCTGCATTAGATCAATATCCAGGTTATATCATGTCTCGTGAAGTTTCAAAATGTATATCCGAAAATCAAATAGATACAGTGTTTATTCCCCATAGAGGAGATATACATAAAGATCATCGGATGGTCTTTGACAGTGTATTAGTCGCTTGTCGTCCTGTTGGAGATTATACGGTTAAGCGAGTTTATACCTATGAAACGTTATCTGAAACGGAATGGGCTGCTCCTTATGCGGATGATGCTTTTATTCCCACGGTATTCATTCCTTGTAGTCAAGATGGAATGAAAATGAAATTGAGAGCGATGGAGTGTTATCAATCTCAACTAAGGCGGTTCCCTAGTTCTCGTTCTTTAGAGGCTTTGGAAGCTTTGGCGAAATATAGAGGTGCTACAATTAGCGTAGAAAGAGCTGAGGCTTTTATGCTGATCCGAAGTATTTTCTAAAATCACAATAATAATGAATAAACGAATTTACCTTTGCCTTGCTCACATGAGCGGCAAAGAACAAATGTATATCAAAGAAGCCTTTGATACGAACTGGGTCGTGCCTTTAGGTCCGAACGTGAATGGATTCGAGAAAGATCTGGAGGAATTCGTGGGTGAAGGTAAACATGTGGTAGCTCTGTCTGCCGGTACTGCCGCAGTGCATTTGGCGTTGCTTGCCTGTGGCGTGAAGCCGGGGGATGAGGTGCTGGTACAGAGCTTTACCTTCTGTGCTTCCTCGCATCCGATCATGTATTTGGGAGCTACGCCTGTATTCGTGGATTCGGAGGTGGATACTTGGAATATGGATCCTGTGTTGTTGGAAGAGGCTATTAAAGATCGTATCGAGAAGACGGGAAAAACACCGAAAGCGATTGTACCGGTGGCCTTATATGGGATGCCTTATAAGGTGGATGAGATTATGGCGGTCGCTGATCGGTATGGGATTCCGGTCATTGAGGATGCGGCGGAGGGTTTTGGCTCTCGTTATGATGGACGTATGTTGGGTACGTTTGGAGAATATGGGGTGCTGTCGTTCAATGGGAATAAGATGATTACGACCAGTGGCGGTGGTGCGTTGATTTGTCCGGACGGGGAGGCTAAGCGGGAGATCATGTTCTACGCTACGCAGGCTCGGGAGGCTTATCCGTATTACCAGCATGAGCGGATCGGGTATAATTACCGGACGTCGAATATTTGTGCGGGTATCGGGCGTGGTCAGATGACGGTGGCTGATGCTCATGTGGCTCATCATAAGCATACGTGTGATTTATACCGGGAACTGTTGAAGGATGTGAGAGGGATCACCTTGCATGAGAATCCTTCCGGTCGTTTTGATAGTAATTATTGGTTGAATACGATTGTCTTGGATCCTTTAGTGAGGGTGAAAGGGCAGGAGGATGCTTATCAAGCAATGGTACAAGGTGCTGTTGGTGGTGCGGGCGGTGTGACTCACGCGGCGGTTAACGCACATACGGATTGCGAGCCGAATGCCAATGTTGAGGCGATGCGTGTGGGACTTGATGCGATGGGTATAGAATCCCGTCCTTTGTGGAAACCGATGCATAAGCAACCTGTCTATAAGGATTGTCCGGCTTACGTGAATGGGGTGAGCGAATCTTTGTTTAAGGTCGGGTTGTGCTTGCCTTCCGGCCCCTATGTGACGGATGAGGATGTGGCTTATATTGTGGATTGTATAAAGAAGAATATTTGTTACAATTGAGAGCAAATGTACTCTAATATTTTTATCGGAAAAGTTAGTGTTAAGATGATAAATGATTATTTTTATTTTCAGTAAAATAATCATTATGGATATACCTCGTAACTATCATCTGGAAGACAAAGTTGAGTACATCATTGCTTTGGTAAATGAAGAGCGTATGATCCGTCTGAGCGGGGTGAAGGGAATCGAGATCCGGTTCACGGGATTGCGAGACGGAGAGAAATTGTATGAGGAGGTACTCAACGAGGAGGAGACCTTCAAGCCTACTTTTCATCCGAAGATCAAGATCGCCCAAGTCCGTGCGTATGATTATGCGGACGCCAATCTGCGGATTGATGCCTTGGTACATGCTTGTGCCGTGGAGGGGGATATGCAGATCGTGAAGCGGATGAAGGAGATTGTTCCCGAGTTCAAGAGCCAGCATTCTAAATACGAGGTCCTGGATGAATAGAGCGAAATAAAAAGTAAATTATTTGAAATGAATGGATGAGCCCGCCTTTCTTTCTTCCCAATGTAGGGAGGCAAGAGAGGCGGGTTTGCTTTTGAGGAGGTTGGGGTATTAATCAAGTTTTGGAAAATCTATAATGATAGTTTGATTATTTTACATACATTTGTAAGACACAACGTAGATAATATTGCTATGAATATGGATTTATCACTGAGTAATTTTGAGCAGCAAATAGATGGAACGATCCTAAAACGAGGATTCGATTATTTCAAAAAAGGATATGTTACCGAAGTGGAAGACTTGGGCGGTGGAGATTTTGAGGCTACCGTGGAAGGATCGGAAATCTATACGGTTCATTTGCATATAAAGGGGGATAAGGTCATGGAATATGATTGTGACTGTCCGTACGATTGGGGAGTCGTATGTAAGCATGTAGTTGCCGTGTTATTTTATTTGCAAAAAGATTTATTGGATCTGGATAATCTGACAAAGGTAAAGGCCTCTCCCCGGAAAAAGAAAGAGTCGGAAACACTGCAGATGGAACAAATACTTAAGCATTTGACTCATGATGAATTAAGGGCATTCGTACGTGATATGTGTGCTACGGATAAAGGTTTCCGGCATTTGTTCGTGGCGAAGCATATGCCAAATTTGTATCCGGAATCGAAAGAGTTATACGTGAAACAATTGGAAAAACTGGTGAAAACGTATACCGGAAGGCATGGATTTGTTGAATATCGGGAAGCTGGGCAACTGGGTAGTGAAGTGTTAGGGATCATTGATGATGCGTTAGCCGGATTAGAGAAGGGGAAAAAGAGGAAAGCCCTTTATGTGGCGGAAGCTGTTACTGAGGTAATGAGGGAGGTTCTTGATTGTTCCGACGATAGTAACGGGACGATCGGCGGTTGTATCGCTGGTGGATTTGAATTACTGGAGACACTTGTGGAGTCTGATTTGGATGAAGCCTTGCATGATGAATTGTTTGATTGGCTGATGGTGGGGTTTGAGAAAGGATTTTTGAAAGGCTGGGATTGGCATTTCGATTTGATTGATATAGCTATCCGTATGATGAAAACCGAGCCTGAGATAGAACGTATCAAGATGAACCTCTCTCTAGTCAGGCCGACTGAGGATTCGTGGGATTGGGAGTACAGGCAATCCCAAAACTTGATGTTGGAGCTTATTAGAAAGACGGAAGATGAAAAGGCTTGTCTTGGTTTTATGGAAAGTCATCTGGAAAATTCCGATTTTAGAAAAGAGTTGATCGAAAAAGCATTGGCTGGAAAAGAGTACGAGAAGGCGGAAAAGCTGGCAGCTGAAGGTGTCCGGAAAGACGAGAAGGAACTTCCCGGCTTGGCAGATGACTGGCGTAACTATTTATTGAGTCTTTATATGGAAACCAATGACGTGGCACGTATGATCTTGCTTGCTCGGTATTTTTTTGTGACACGATCAGGACGTTACCATCCCCAGAAATATTATTATGATTTGCTGAAATCGCTTACACCTCAAGATCAGTGGCCGTCGTATGTAGATGGGCTTGTGAGCGAAATGAGCAATAAATCGAGATATGGCATCGATTATGCGGGAATTTCGCAGCTGTATGTGTGGGAATCTAGGTGGGCAGATTTCTTTAAATTGCTTCAAGAGAATGCCACGCTAGATCGTGTCGTCGAGGCTGAACAGTATTTGGCTGATTCTTATCCGATGGAGTTGGCCGCGATGTATAGGGATCTGATACTGGGTTATATGGAGCGACAGATGGGACGGGAGCATTATCAGTCGGCTTGCAGATATATACGCCGGATGATAAAATTAGGTGCCCGTCTGATGGCAGTGGGACTGATCGAGCGATTGAGAAAGCTTTATCCTGCCCGAAGGGCTATGCTTGAGGAATTGGCGAAGATATAAAAGGGTTATAAAATTCGAAGATGATGAAGTGGAAGAAAATATTATTGGTTGTTGTGTCTGTGTTGGTCGGGATCTTTTTCATACTTCCCTTGATCGGGGTTGGTATACTGAAATGGGCGGTCTTACCTCCGGAGAAGCTGACACCGCTGGTCGTAGAAAAAACAAACGAATTCATAGAGGCGCACTTGGAATGTGAGCGGGTGGAGTTGACTTATTTCGAGACGTATCCTTATCTGGGAGTGAAGTTGACAAATGGGCGTTTGATCTCACATCAGGCTGAGGATTCTATAGAACATCAGGAGGATTTGATGATTCCTTCGGATTCTTTGCTGTCTTTCAAAAAAGCGATCGTCGTATTTAACCCTACGGATTATCTGTTTAGCGGGAAAGTGACGATTCCTCGGGTTATCATGGATAGTATCCGTTTTTATGGTTATGTGAATGAGGAGGGAAAGGCGAATTGGGAGATTTATCAAAGTGAGATGGATTCGGTAGACGAATCATCGTCATCTCCATTGCCTAAAATAGATTTGCAGCAAGTGCATATTACGAATGGGCACTTTGTCTATGATGACCGGCAGCAGGATTTATATACGGCGATCGATGGTTTCTTTTTACATATAGACGGCCTTTTGACCCAACGAGGAAATAAGTTGGATGTGGAGACCGGTTCTTCCTCGATCGTATTCCGTAGCCCGTCTTATTCTTTGGCGAATAAGTTAGCGTTACGCTTCAAGGGACGTTTGTTGTTGGCTGACGGACTTCGCCGGATTGGGTTGAGGGATGCGGAGTTGCTGGTGAATAACCTGCCTTTTACGGCGGATGGCTTTATGGTGCCGGCTACCGAGGATAATCCGTCACGGATCGATATGACTTTCGGGTTGAAGGTTTCCGATATGAATGATCTCTTACATTTTATTCCGGATGAATATTTTAAGGATCGGGATAAAACACTTGCTGAGGGACGTATTATTTTGGAAGGGGATATCCGTGGAGAATTAGGGGATAGTATCGTTCCGACCGTGAACTTATGCTGCAAGATAGAGGATGGTTCTTATCATGTAAAAGGTATTGAACAGGGGATCGATACCTTGCGCATGGACATGGATTTACATTTGAATGGCGCTTACCCGGATTCTTCTTATGTCTCTTTGGAGGAGCTGACATTGATCGGGTTGAATACCTCGCTGACCATGAGTGGCGAGGTTAGGGATATCTGGAGGAATCCTGCGATTCGGGCGGAGATGAAAGGGCAGGTCGATTTTACCCGTTTGGCTAAAGAGTTCTTGAATCCCGACACACTGCTGCTGGAGGGTACCATGATGGCTGATTTATCTACGGTGTTTAAGGTGGATGATATCGTGAATAGCCGCTTCGCCAAGGTCAAATCATCCGGCAATTTGACGGTTGATCGCTTCAAGGCGTTTAGTAAGCCGTTAGGCGTGGATATGTATATCGCTGGGGCGAATCTGTTTGTAGGATCTACGGAAAATGAAAGTAAATATCTGAATGCGAAAGGATTGTTGAGCGCTAATCTATCGGTGGATACCTTGAATATAAAGTATAAGGATGAGATCAGTACGAATATCGGTGGATTGAAGATGGTAGCCAATACGACGCCGGTTATTGATACAACGGCTGTTATCCCTATGACCGCAGGGTTGGAATTTGATCATTTACGCACCAAGTTGCCGGATTCTACCTGGATGGTGGCCGGTAAGACCGTGTTGAAAGGGGGCATCAAGGCTTCTTCTACAGATAAGCGGATCCCTATGGCGGGAGCTACGATCTCGGTGGACACCTTAAAATATATTCTTATCCCTTTACGGACGGGTATGGTTCTGACGGAAAGCCAGTTCTCTTTGGAAGCATTACCTTATCGGCAAGCGATCCGTCAACAACGTGAACGCCGTATTGCCGCCGGTGATACCTTGCGCAGGCGCACGCAGACCACCCGAAGGGCGAATAGACAGCGGTCGCAAGTGGATTCGGTCGCTTCCTCAAACAGTGTCTTACGCCAATGGGAGGCTCGGGGACAAGTGAGGTTTAAGCAATTGAGGGGCTTTAGCCGCTTATTCCCCATTCCGATGTATATTGATGAGACAAGCGTGAAATTCAATACTAACAATATGACGTTGAGTGGTGCCCGCCTGCATTTAGGAAAGAGCGATCTTACTTTGAGCGGAGAGCTTAGCGACATCCGGCGGGCCATGCTACGGGGAGGAAAGCTGAAAGCGAATTTCGAGTTGGAATCCGATCTGATCGATTGTAACCAGTTGATGCTAGCTATAGGTAAAGGTTTGCAGTTTTCTGATCAATTGGCATCCAATTCGGTTGGGGCCTTCTCGGAAGACAGTATCTCCGTACTGGAGACGGATCATCTATTAGCGAATACCGTGGATAATGTCGCTACGGATTCGATCTCTCAACTATTTGTCGTTCCGAAATTCTTGGATCTGACGCTTCATACAAATGCTAAAAAAATAGATTTTAAGGATCTGAAGTTGGAGGATGTGAAAGGTGAGGTTGTAATCCGGGATCAAAGTATCAATCTGAGCGATTTATGTATGAGCTCGAATATCGGTTCCGGAGATCTGACGATGGTTTATACGACCAAAACAGATCAAGAGGCGACTATGGGATTTGAGTTGTCCTTAAATGATATTTTAGTGGAACGGTTAATCAGTTTATTCCCGGATATCGACACATTGGTCCCTATGCTTCGTTCGTTCGAAGGCATGGTAGATTGCCAGATGACGGCGACTTGCAAGGCGGATTCTACGATGTCCGTGTTGCTGCCGTCTGTAAATGCCTCTTGCTACCTGAGCGGAAAGAATATGGTGCTGCTGGATGGTGAGACATTTACCGAGATATCGAAGACGCTGATGTTCAAGAATAAAAAACGGAATATGATTGATAGTATAGCGGTAGATTTAGCGATCCATGATAACAAGATCGAGGTATTCCCATTCTTGGTGGAGATGGACCGGTATAAAGTAGCCGTAGGAGGAACGCATAATTTGGATATGACGTTCGATTACCATCTCTCGGTTTTAAAATCGCCGGTGCCGTTTAAGCTGGGTATCGATATAAAAGGGAATCTGGATGATTTCAAGTTCAAGATAGTGAAATGTAAATATAAAGATTTCTTGAAACCTACCAAGCAAGCGGAACTGGATAGTACCCGCAGGAATGTGCGTGAGGAGATACGCGAGACGATCCGGAAACAAATAAGAGAGGCCGCTCCCGAATTAGGAAACAGCCTCTCTGAGATTCATCCACATACACACGGTCACGTTGAGGAATCAACGTGATCCATACATTTGCTCGTAATATTTCATGTAATCTCCACCGGTGATATCCTCCACCCATTTCTGGTTCTCAAGATACCAACGGATGGTTTTTACGATACCAACCTCGAAGCAGGTCTCTGGTGTCCAGCCTAATTCGTTGGTGATCTTCGTCGGGTCGATTGCGTATCGTTGATCATGGCCCAGACGGTCTTTTACGAATGTAATCAAGCTGTCGTTGATCCAGTCGATAGAGATTTCTCCATCGGCACCGATCTCTTTTTTCTTTAATACTTGGCGATATTCCGGTTGTTCGGTCATTAGTTGATGGATCGTCCGGATCGTGAGTTTTACGATCTCGATGTTCTGCTTCTCGTTATGACCGCCTACGTTGTAAACCTCTCCCACACGTCCGTGGTGGATGACGGCGTCGATCGCCTTGCAATGATCCTCTACATATAACCAGTCGCGTACGTTTGTGCCGTCACCATATACAGGTAGGGATTTACCTTCCAATATGTTCTTTATAATTAAAGGAATCAATTTTTCCGGGAAATGGTAAGGTCCGTAGTTGTTGGAACAACGGGTAATAGATACCGGCATCTTATACGTCTCGTGGTAAGCCTTTACGAATAAGTCCGCGCTTGTCTTGGAGGCGCTGTACGGGCTTCGGGGATCTAAAGGCGTGGTCTCGTGGAAATACCCTTCGGCACCTAGGCTTCCATAGACCTCATCGGTAGAGACTTGATGGAAACGTACACCTTCACGCCATACCGGATAACCAGTCTCGGCCTTACCGGTAACCCATGCTTTTCGTGCGGCGTCCAATAGGTTTTGTGTACCGAGGATGTTGGTTTGCAGGAATAGCTGGGGATTTTCGATGCTTCGGTCTACATGACTTTCAGCGGCGAAGTTCACGACATAATTGAAGTTGTATTTCTCGAATAGCTGGTCGGCCAAGGCACGGTCGCAAATATCGCCTTTCACGAACTCGCAACGTACTCCATCGATATCCTCGGCAATGGTGCCCAAATTACCTGCGTAAGTCAGCAAGTCTAGGACAACGATCTTGATATCGTCATATTTCGCCAGCATATGTTTGATAAAATTGGCACCGATAAAACCGGCGGCACCGGTAACTAGGTAAGTTTTCATATCTGTACAGTGTTTAGTATTTGAAATTAAGCTCAGCGTCTTTCAGCAATGGAGCCTTGGTGTCTTTCTCGGATAGGTTGATCGATTCCGGATCTGTGATGCTCCAATCTACATGGACCGTGGGATCGTCATAGCTGATTCCCCGTTCATGCGTCGGAGTATATGGATTATCTACTTTATAGGTAAAGATAGCCTCGTCACTTAATACATGGAATCCGTGGGCGAATCCCTGTGGAATAAATAACTGGCGTTTATTCTCGTCCGATAACTCTACAGCTACATATTTGCCGAATGTGGGCGAGCCTTCACGTACGTCTACGGCTACATCCAATACCCGTCCTTTGATCACCCTGACTAATTTAGATTGAGAATAGGGCGCTAGCTGATAGTGTAATCCTCGTAGTACGCCTTTAGAGGAGCAAGATTCGTTGTCTTGCACGAACTGGATTTTTCCGATATGCTCCTCGAATTCCGTTTGCTTAAAAGCTTCCATAAAGTATCCGCGCGCATCTTTCAATACCTTTGGCTCAATGATCCATACGCCCGGTATTACAGTTTCTGTATAAGTCATTTTTTCGTTATTTATCTATTTGATAGGCAAAGGTAAGCTCATTTTCTCTACTTCTATAATATTCGGAGGGAAAAATAAAAAAGAAAGGAAAAGTTTGGTAATTCCAATATTATTCTCTTTCTTTGCACTCGCAAAACAAAAGTAGTTGTTTTGTGTTGAAGTTATGGTTCCTTGGATGAGTGGCTTAGTCAGCGGTCTGCAAAACCGTGTACGGCGGTTCGAATCCGCCAGGAACCTCTTGGTAATTGAAAATTACTTTTATTTTTGATTGATTCGGTTCCTTGGATGAGTGGCTTAGTCAGTGGTCTGCAAAACCATGTACGGCGGTTCGAATCCGCCAGGAACCTCATAGGAAAGCCTCGAAGTTGTTTGTAATGAACGCTTCGAGGCTTTTTTTGTTTTGTCCGTCCGTAACTCTCGCCGGGTTGTCGGGGCTCACCCGATAAATCAGGGGGAAAATTCTTTAATTCTATAGAAAATTTGC
>NZ_QTLP01000038.1:0-27209 GCF_003635405.1 Parabacteroides sp. AF39-10AC
ATTACACATTTTATTGTTATTGAATGTGTCTACCTATATCAGCATAAGACAAACAGAAAGCGCTACTGATCCTTTTTCCCAAATCCTTTGTTATACTAAGAATTAATGGTTAGATTTGTAACTGTTAATCTTAAGAAAGGAGGAGCTATATGGACCGTAGTAAAATGATTTCTCAGTTGGAAGACCCGTCTGAAGTCTTTGATTTTCTTGTGATCGGAGGAGGGGCTACCGGCATAGGTATCGCTCTGGATGCTTCGACAAGAGGATATAGAGTCGCCTTATTCGAACAATCGGACTTTACGAAAGGAACTTCCAGCCGTAGTACGAAGTTGGTCCATGGCGGTGTCCGTTATTTGGCGCAAGGAGATGTCTCCTTGGTTCTGGAAGCCTTGCGGGAACGAGGCCTGCTACGCCAGAACGCTCCCCATTTGGTAAAAGATCAAACCTTCTTAATCCCTTGTTATCGTTGGTGGGAAGGCCCGTTTTATACGATAGGCCTGATCCTATATGATGTGATGGCCGGAAAATTAGGTCTGGGACGTTCGGTTTGTATCGGTCCGAAACGGGCGCTCCGTACCATTCCGATGCTCCGATCGAAAGGGATGACCGCCGGGGTGCTTTATCATGACGGCCAGTTCGATGATTCCCGTCTTGCGATTAATATGGTCCGCAGCTCTATCGACGCTGGTGCTTGTATCTTGAACTACGCGAAAGTCATAGGGCTTCTGAAGGACGGCGACCGCAAAGTATCCGGCGTTACGGTTCGAGATGAGGAGACCGGTACGGTTTATCAAGTAAGATCCCGTTGCGTGATCAACGCTACCGGTGTCTTCGCTGATGAGATCTTGCAAATGGACGAGCCGGGTAAACGCCCGACCGTTCGCCCCAGCCAAGGAGTCCATTTGGTATTGGATTCCTCTTTCTTGCAAAGTGATTGCGCCATTATGATTCCTAAGACATCGGATGGACGTGTGTTGTTCGCCGTACCTTGGCATGATAAAGTCGTGGTAGGGACAACGGATACCTTGATGGAATCGCCGGAAAAAGAGCCGGTAGCCTTAGAGAAAGAAATCCAATTTATACTCGATACGGCCGCTAACTATTTGACCCGGCCACCCAAGCGAAGCGATGTCTTATCCGTGTTCGCGGGGCTTCGTCCGCTCGCCGCTCCCCGTAGCGAAGGTAAAAAGACAAAAGAGATATCACGTAGCCATAAATTGATCCGGGAGAAATCCGGCTTGATCACCATTATCGGAGGCAAATGGACAACCTACCGGAAAATGGCTCAAGATACCCTAGACCTAGCGATACGTTACATGCATATTCCTACAAAAGACTGTATTACCGAGCGTTACCAAATCCATGGTAGCCGGAAGAATCCGGATTTCTCCGATCCTTTATACGTATATGGTACGGATGCCGACGAAATCCGTAACTTAGTGGCCTCTTCCCCCGCCATGGCGGAGAAGTTGCATCCGGACTATGCCTATACGGTAGGAGAGGTAACTTGGCTGGTCCGTAATGAGATGCCTCGTACTTTGGAGGATGTATTGGCACGCCGTTTGCGTATCTTATTCTTAGACGCACGGGCGGCGATGGCGATGGCTCCTAAAGTAGCGGGGATTCTGGCTACGGAATGGGGGAAGGACGAGACTTGGACCTCTGCTCAGGTAAAGGCGTTTAATGAGGTTGCCTCGAATTATATACTGAATTGACAAATTGATAAACGATACTAATATAGAAGGATATGAATTTTCGAAATAAATATGTGTTGGCGATCGATCAGGGAACCACTAGCTCCCGGGCTATCCTGTTTAATCATCAAGGAACTATTATTACGTTGGCTCAGAAGCCATTCCAACAGTATTTCCCGAAACCGGGCTGGGTAGAGCACGACCCGAATGAGATTTGGTACACCCAATCGTCTGTCATCAAGGAGGCGATGGCAAAAGCGGATGTCACGGATAGCCATATCGCCTGTATCGGAATCGCTAACCAACGGGAGACTACCATCATCTGGGACCGGGAGACTGGCTTTCCCGTATACAACGCGATCGTATGGCAGGATCGCCGTACGGCGGATTATTGCGAGGAACTTAAATCGCAAGGCTGGGCGGAACGTATCCAGCAGAAGACCGGATTGGTGATCGACGCTTATTTCTCCGCCACGAAGATAAAATGGATATTGGATAACGTAAAGGGTATCCGGGAGCGTGCGGAGCGGGGAGAGCTATGCTTCGGTACGGTAGATACTTGGCTGGTTTGGAAACTTACCCGGGGCGCTCAATTCATTACGGATGTGACGAACGCTTCCCGTACCATGCTTTTCAATATCCGTACTTTGAGATGGGACCAAGAGTTATTGGACTTGTTTACGATACCTGCCTCGATGTTACCGCAAGTGAAAGCCTGTAGCGAGGTTTACTGCGAGACATCAACCCCTATTTTTAAGAAAGGCATCCCGGTATCCGGTATGGCCGGCGACCAACAGGCGGCTCTGTTCGGTCAGCTCTGCGTAGAGGATGGTATGATCAAGACAACCTACGGAACCGGCTGCTTTATGATCCTGAATACCGGCAAGGAACCCGTTCTTTCCCAGAATAACCTATTGACAACGATCGCGTGGAAATTAGGGGATCAGACGACCTATGCGCTGGAAGGTAGTGTCTTTGTGGGAGGTGCCGTCGTTCAATGGTTGAGGGATGGGATCGGCTTGATTCCGAATGCCTCGATTACGGAGCAAATGGCGAAATCCGTCAGTGATAATGGGGGTGTTTATTTTGTGCCGGCGTTAACGGGTTTGGGTGCGCCGTATTGGGATCAATACGCACGTGGCGCTATTATCGGGATTACCCGCGGAACTACGGCGGCTCATTTAACCCGTGCGGCTTTGGAGGGCATCTGCTATCAAGTATATGATGTATTGATGGCCATGGAAAACGATATTCACGCCAAGCCGAAAGAGATTCGGGTAGATGGCGGTGCTATCGCTAATAACTTCTTGATGCAATTCCAGTCCGATATCTGCCGCTGTCCGGTCGTACGTCCGAATGTATTGGAGACGACTGCTTTGGGAGCCGCTTATTTGGCGGGCTTGGCGATCGGCTATTGGAAGGATATCGATGAACTGAAAGAACAATGGTGCTTGGATAAGGTCTTTAACCCACAAATGAAAGAGGATACCGCCCGTAAATTATTGAACGAATGGCATAAGGCGGTGGGGCGTTCTCAGAATTGGGCTGAATAATGAAAATCATCTTATAGGCAGATTAACAAGTTAACAAATTCTTAAATTATTATCTTATGTCTCCATTTTTAGCGGAATTATTAGGGACTATGCTCTTGATCTTGATGGGAGGAGGAGTTGTAGCGAATGTCTGTTTGTCGAAAACAAAAGGCAATGGAGCGGGCTGGATAGCGATAACGACCGCTTGGGCTTTAGGCGTATTTATCGGTGTTGTGGTAGCCGGCCCTTATAGTGGCGCACATTTGAATCCGGCGGTATCGATCGGCTTGGCGATCGGAGGGACTTTCCCTTGGTGTGATGTATGTACTTATATAGCCGGGCAAATGATAGGTGCCGCTTTGGGCGCTTTATTGGTCTGGCTGGTTTATAAGGATCACTTCAACGCTACGGATGATCCGGATGCGGAATTAGGCGTATTCTGTACGAGTCCTGCTATCAAAGATTATCCAATTAATTTCTTAGGTGAGATGATCGGTACGTTCGCCTTGATGTTTGTCGTATTTTTTATAACGGACGGAGAACTAACCTACGAAAGCAATAGTACCTTGCCGATAGGTTTAGGTTCGGTAGGTGCCATTCCGGTAGCGTTTACGGTCTGGGTAATCGGCCTTTCCTTAGGTGGAACTACCGGTTACGCGATTAACCCTGCCCGTGATTTAGCTCCCCGGTTCATACACTTTATTTTGCCGATCAAGGGAAAAGGCAGCAGCCATTGGGAGTATGCTTGGGTACCTGTTTTAGGGCCGATAGCTGGGGCCGCTATTGCCGGTATGCTCTATTATGTATTGAAATAATCTCTTGTATCATCCGGATCACTTTCGGAACCGCCGCCTTTACCTCGGGTGTCAGATCCATTCCGACCTCGTTGATATTGAGGGCGGAGATGACAATGAGATGGGTTTCCGGGAGATCGTCGGTTAGGATCATGGCGTCGATCATATCTTTTAGACCGATCTCGTGGGCGCTCATGAGCGGGGGAAAGTCGGTGGCGTAACGAGGTTGGATCAGACGGACGGTGCCCGGAAGGTTATTATCCAGCGTGGCATCGATCATGATGATACGGTCATATCCTTGCAGCCAACTTAATAAATGAAGCCCTCCCGTGCCCCCGTCCATCAAATGGACGTGAGCCGGGAGCTTCTCGTTTTCTAAAGCCTTGATAACGTGTATGCCTACACCTTCGTCTTTCAGCAATAAATTGCCTACTCCTAATACTAATGTTTCCTTCTCCGCTTTCATCCTTTTTTAGCGATCTTAGTGATAGTCTCGGCAGTCTCGGTTACCTCTTCTTTGTCCGCTATGTCTTCCTCGATAAACTTCCAGCCACCGATGATGGACGAAGTCTCGCCACGTTGCTCGATATAGTCATGATAAAATACCAGATAAATATGAACGATAGCGAAAAGGATGAAGAACCACATCAGGAAATGATGAATCTGGCGAGCCATCAAATCCCCGCCCATCAAGGGAACTGTCCATGCGAACAGTTGCGGGAAGAAGGACTGGCTCATCTTCGCGTACAGGCCGAATCCTGTGATACTTTGTAACAAAAATGCCCAGAAAGTTCCGAAATAAATCAAGCTAGCCAAGGCGTTATGCCCGATACTGTCTACCGGTTTGTTCTTAATCATCAAGATATCTACCTTGATCACCTCCAATACCTCTTTCCATTGGGATTTCTTTAAAGGGATGAAGTTATTCCATCTGGCATAACGATTCCCGACGAATCCCCAATAAAGCCGGAATACGAAATTGAAGAAGAATACGAACGCTGTTACGAAATGGATAAACCGAACCACGCCGAACCAATAGCTGAAATAAGCCTCCGAAGCGGACATGATTGCGGGAGGATCGGCGATGATAAAGCCTGTCACGCAGAGTATGACGATACAGAGCGCATTCACCCAATGATAGATACGTACGGGTAATTCCCATACATACACTTCTCTTAAACGTTTCTTACGACTCTTCATGGCTCTATTGTTTTTTAGAATGTATCAACTTGGTGCACATATTTTCCTTCCTCGTCATACAGATGCACGGCACAAGCCAGACAAGGATCGAAAGAGTGGATCGTCCGAAGAATCTCTAGGGGTTGCTTCGGATCGTATATCGGCGTACCGATCAAAGCGGATTCGTAGGCGGACAATACGCCGTTCTCATCCCTCGGTGAGGCGTTCCAAGTAGTAGGCACTACCATCTGGTAGTTCTTTACCCGGTTCTTGTCGATCACGATAAAATGGGCTAATGCTCCACGGGGAGCTTCGGCCAATCCTACGCCTTGCTCATGATCGGGCCAGTTCTCCCGTTCCCATTCGGCACTGTTTGCCATCCGGGAATCCCCGTTCTCGAGGTTCTTGATCAATTGGTTGAAAAACTCAAGGGCCCAGTCTGCTGCCATTCTACATTCCAATCCACGAGCGGCGGTGCGTCCTAGGGTAGAGAATAAAGCATCTACCGGCAAGTCGAGCTGACGTAAAGTCTCGTCTACGATACTCTTTTGGGGTTCCTTCCCTGCGGCGTAAGCTACGATCAAACGGGCTAACGGACCCACTTCCATTGGTTCCTGTTTCCACCGTGGCGTCTTGATCCAACTATATTTATCCTCTACGTCCAATAACTTATAGGGGGGACGAGGGCCGGTATATTCCAGATGGGTCTCTCCCTCGTAGGGATGCAAACCGGCTTTGTCTCCTTGCGTGTATTTATACCATGAATGATAAATGTACTCCTTGATTTCTTCCGGGGAGTTAGCGTCTACGGGATGTACCTTGCTAAGGTCACGATCCAAGACGATTCCTCTGGGGATCTTATAACTTTCCACTTCCCCGAGATCGAACACCGGGTAGTCTCCGTAAGACAAATAGTTTCGTACGCCTCCGCCAATCTTACTCCATTTGTCTTTATAGACGTTGGCGATCATCAATAAATCTGGGATATACACTTGATTAATGAAAGTTTTCGCCTCCTCTAGTTTCTGCTTTACCAGAGCGAGTCGATCTGCGTTGATCGCATTGGCCTCATTTAAGTCGATGCTGCAAGGCATACCGCCTACGATATAGTTTGGATGCGGATTCTTGCCCCCGAACACGGCGTGTACCTTGACGACCTCTTTCTGCCATTCCAATGCGTCCAGATAATGGACGGTAGCGATAAGGTTCTGTTCCGGCGTAAGTTTATAGTCCGGATGTCCCCAATACCCATTGGCGAATATACCAAGCTGCCCGCTGGCAACGAACTTCTTTAGTCGTTCTTGAGTGGCGGTGAAATACCCCTCGGTATTCTTTGCCCATGGAGAAAGTTGCTGGGCAAGTAAAGCGGCGGCTTTTGGATCGGCTTTTAAGGCGGATACCACATCTACCCAATCCAATGCATGCAATTGATAGAAATGCACCGTATGGTCATGCATGTACAATACGGCTTGCATGATATTACGAACCATACTGGCGTTGGGAGGGATCACGATACCCCGTGCATTCTCGACCGCCCGTACCGAGGCAAGCGAGTGGATGGAAGTACATACGCCGCAAACACGGCCTACGAAAGCCCATACATCCCGGGGATCCCGGTCTTTTACGATATTCTCGATGCCCCGCACCATGGTACCCGAGCTATAAGCGTTCTTGATCGTGCCACCTTCTATTTCAGCCTCTACCCGCAGGTGGCCTTCTATACGGGTAATGGGGTCTATGACAATTCTTTCTGACATGATAGTAGTGTTTTATTAGATCGTAGATTTACTTTCCGGCTCATCATTGTCGATAAGCTCTTTTTTCCGTATGTTAGTTGCTACGGCATGTACGGCGATACCGGCGGCGGTAGCGGCTCCTAGAGCCAGACCGATCTGATCCGCCGTGGCCTCGATACCGAATCCGTGTATATCGGGCATACGTTTATAGAACGGGCTGTTGTCCCAGAAATTCTCCTCGCTGCAACCCAAACAGGGGTGACCGCTCTGGATCGGGTAACTGGTGCCCTCGTTCCATTTGATGATACCGCACGAGTTATAGGTGCTCGGACCTTTGCATCCCACTTTATACAAGCAGTAGCCATGCTTGGCGTTCTCATCGTCGAAGCTCTCCACGAACAAGCCGGCGTCGAAATTCGCACGGCGGTAGCACGTATCATGTACCCGGCGGGAGTAGAACATCTTCGGACGGCCCAATCCGTCCAATTGCGGCATGCGTTCGAAAGTCAACATATAAATAATGACACCCGCCATCACGTCGGCGATCGGAGGACAGCCTTGTACATTAATAATAGGTTTACCTTTGATGACTTTATGAATACCTTTAGCGCCGGTAGGATTCGGGTTCGCCGCTTGCACGCAACCGGCGGAAGCGCAGTTGCCCCAAGCGATGATCGCTTTAGCTCCTGCGGCGGCCTCTTCGGTGATCTGCAAGGCACTCTTGCCGCCTACGCAACAATAAGCCTCGTCCTTGGTAGGTAGCGACCCCTCGATCATCAGCAGATAATTGCCGTAATACTTTTTCATGGTCTCTTCCTTAGCGGCCTCGGCCTGTTCGCCGGCGGCGGCCATCAGCGTCTCGGTATAGTCTAGGGAAATCTTGTCTAACAACAAGGTCGCCACGATCGGGTGGGCGGCACGGATAAACGATTCGGTACAACAGGTACATTCCTGTAGGTGTAGCCAGATGATCGGAAGGCGGGGTTTCGTCTCCAAGGCATTTACTACCTGTGCCACTCCCGAAGCCTCCAATCCCATAAGGGCGGCCATGGTGGTACAGAACTTCAGGAAGTCCCGGCGGGAGATGCCTTTCTGACGGCACTCTTCGTAAACGGACGGTCTTTTATTTTCCATATCTCAGCAATTAAGTATTCTAACAAATACGGGGGAGTTGTTCCCCGCTTAGCATATCGATGATCCGGTAGTTACCGTATAATGTCTTCATCTTGACCCGGGCTTGCTCTCCGCTTTGCTTGGTGATACGACCGATAACGGTCGCTTGCCTGCCCTCCTCGAAACCTCTCATAAGGGGTAACGCTTGTTCCGCACGGCTTTCCGGCAGGATCACAAGAACTAATCCTTCGTTCGCTATATAGAGCGGGTCTAATCCTAGCATCTCGGATGCGGCACATACCGCTTCAGGAATAGGCAGGGCGTCTTCGTCCAGCAGGATATCCACACCAGCGTCTTGGGCGATCTCGTTGAGGGTTCCGCTTACGCCACCTCGGGTGGGATCACGTAAGACATGTACCTCTCCTATAGTATGTAACAGCTCAGAAATCATAATGTTTAGCGAAGCGGTATCACTTTTTAGATCCGTCTCGAATCCCAAGCTTTCCCGTGCGGAAAGGATCGTGATACCATGTAGACCAATCGGGCCGCTACAAATGACGACATCGCCGGGAGTGGCTTGGTCTGGGGCGATTCGTATGCCCGGAGGGACGATCCCGATCCCACTGGTGTTGATAAACAATTTATCGCATTTGCCCCGTTCCACCACTTTTGTGTCTCCTGCTACGATCTGTACGCCGGCACGCTCCGCCGCACGTTTCATGGATTGTACGATACGCTGAAGATCTGCTAGAGGCAAGCCCTCTTCCAGTATAAACCCGGCGGTCAGATACAAAGGACGGGCACCGCAACAAGCCAGATCGTTAACGGTCCCGTTGATCGCCAGATCACCGATATCTCCTCCGGGGAAAAAGATCGGGTCTACCACGAAGGAGTCGGTAGAGTAGGCCAGTCGCCCTTCTTCCATAAGAAACACGCATCCGTCATGATCCTGCTCCAATAATGGGTTCCGGAAAGCCGGATAAAATACTTGGCTGATCAGTTGGTGTGTCATGCGTCCTCCCCCTCCGTGCGCTAGTAACACACGGTCTGAGTCGGTAAAAGGAATCGGGCAATTCAAGTGTATATCCATATCTTTCTATTTATATCTATAATAAGCGGCACAAACCCCTTCCGAGGAGACCATCGGGGCTCCCAGCGGATGGGTGGGATGGCAGGCCTTCCCGAAATGGGGACAGTCCGAGGGTTGTCTCAAACCTCTCATAATCAGTCCGGCGATACATTCGGATGCGATCCGGTTTTCTTCCGGACACAATTGAAATCTCATTCGGGAGGAATATCTTTTATATTCGGATCGAAGTTGAAGCCCGCTGGAGGGGATGATTCCGATGCCCCGCCAGTCTTGGTCGCAAGGTTCCAACATCTCGTCTATAAGTTGGCGGGCGGCGGCATTCCCTTGCTCGGGAACGGCCCGTTTGTAAGCGTTCTCTACCTCATAACTTCCGGCTTCCAACTGGGAGACACAGCGATAAATGCCATATAATAGATCTACCGGCTCGAATCCGGTGACGACCATCGGGATTTTATAGTGGGCGGCTAATCGGTGATAGGCCCTGTTGCCTGTGATGGCGCAGACATGTCCGGCTGTCAGGAAGCCATTCACTTTGCTTTCCGGATCTGATAAGATAGCCTCGATAGCGGGTGGTACCGTGAATAAGGAAGTCAATATGGAAAAGTTCGGAAATCCTCGGCGTATGGCCTCTTTCAAAGCCATGAGGTGGACAGGTGCGGTCGTCTCAAAACCAATCGCGAAGAATACGATTTCCTTATCCGGATTCTCCTTGGCGAGTGATAGGGCATCCAAGGGCGTATATAGCATACGGATATCCGCTCCTCTCGCTTTTATGCTCAATAAATCCTCCTTACTTCCCGGAACTCGCATCATATCCCCGAAAGAGGCTAAGATCACATTCGGCTGTGTCGCCAACTTCAAGGCGTAGTCGATTGTCTCGACCGGTGTTACACAGACCGGGCAGCCCGGCCCATGGAGCAGTTGAAGATCCGGCGGCAACATCTCTTCCAGCCGATAACGGGCGATAGCATGTGTTTGCCCGCCACAAATCTCCATGATATACCAAGGTCGTGTCACCTTTTTGCGGATGGCCTCCAGAAGAGTTTGTACCTTCTCGTTGCTTCTATATTCGTCTACGAAACGCACTTTTGTAATTCTTTAAGGTCTTTCAGTGTTTCCTCCGCTTCTTTCTCATCTACCACGGATATAGCGATCCCTGCGTGAGCGAGGATATAATCCCCCTGTTTCACATCCACCCATTCAATACATATATTCTTTAGGATGCCTCCGAAATCAACTTTAGCCATGGTCATTTCGGGGATGCTTCGATCGATTGAGATAATCTTTCCGGGTACCGCTAAACACATATCGTTTCAATTTATTTAATAACCTCAAAGATACTTAATATGTTTAAGAGGGAAAGATAAAATTGATAAATATTATTTATAAGATGATAGATAATATCTCTTTAGTAAATACGATAGTCGATTCGTGTCTGATTAGACATTTATTCCTATATTTGTGCTATGGCGAAGAATAAAGTATATGCGTTGATTATTCAAGGCTTGGTTCAAGGGGTTGGTTTTCGCCCTTTTATCTACCGGATCGCTAAAGATCTGGGGATGAAAGGTTGTGTGGAGAATATGAATAATGGAGTACGTATATTGGTTGCCGCTACTCCGGATGATCGGGATTTGCTGATAAGTCGTATACGGACCGAGCATCCTCGTGTCGCTTATATCCATCGGATCTCCTATACATCTACGGAAATGGATGAAGATGATTTTGACGATTTTACGATTACGCCCAGCCATTCAGAATCGGATGAGGTCACGCAGGTCTCCCCGGATATCGCTGTTTGTGCGGATTGTATGCGAGACCGGACTACGCAACCCCATCGAATCGGATATCCTTTTATTAATTGTACGCATTGTGGCCCTCGTTTCTCTATTATCCGGGACCTTCCTTACGACCGTTCGCAGACAACGATGGGCGGTTTCCTTATGTGTCCCGATTGTGAGAAAGAATATACGAATGTTATCGATCGCCGTTTCCATGCCCAACCGGTCGCTTGCAATCATTGTGGCCCGACTTATTACGCGACTTATAACGAGGAGACTTATATCGATTATGAGACCTTATTGAAACTTACCTCTCGCTTATTGCTTGGTGGAGAGGTTATTGCGGCTAAAGGAATCGGAGGCTATCATTTGATTTGTGATGCCTCGAACGAGAGAGCGGTTGCCCGTCTGCGAGAGATAAAGCAGCGGGATACCAAACCATTCGCTGTTATGTTCCGTGATCTGGAACATCTGCAGGTCTATACGGTAACGGAGCCGATGGAGGAGCGATGCTTAGTTTCTTGGCGCCGTCCGATCGTACTGCTGAGGCAACGGAGCCGGTTAGCTTCCGGAATCAATCCGGGCATGCATACGCTAGGATGTATGTTGTCTTATATGCCGATTCATTACGATTGGTTTGCTCGTACAGGGATACCTGCGTTGGTAATGACCAGCGGGAATCTAAGCGATTTGCCGATAGCGATCACCCCGGAGGATGCGGAGGCGCAATTAGCGGGAAAGGTAGCGATCCTCTTGCATCATAATCGCCCGATCCATAACCGGGTAGATGATTCTGTATTGCAGGTCTGCGGAGGACAACCTTGCTTGATCCGTCGTTCCCGGGGCTATGTGCCGGAACCCTTTTTCACGGATACAAATGTGGAGGGGATCATGGCTTTCGGTGCGGAGAAAGTGAACACGTTCGCTTTGGGGAAAGGAGAGACGATCTTGCAAAGTCAATATATTGGCGACTTAAAGAACTGGGAGACTTTCCGGTTCTATACGGAATCTATGGAGCGGTTTCGTCATTTGTTTCGTTTCAATCCCCAGCGATTGGTTTGTGACCTGCATCCGGATTATCTTTCCAGCCAAGAGGCGGAACGTATCTCGAAATCTCTTTCCTTACCTTTATTAAAGGTACAACATCATCATGCTCATGCCGCTGCTTGTATGTTGGAGCATGGATTGAATGAGCCGGTTCTCGCTATCGTGATGGATGGGACAGGTCTGGGTGATGATGGTAAGGTTTGGGGAGGCGAGTTCTTCCTTTGTGACCGAGCGAAATACCGTCGCCTTTCCCATTTTGAGTATGTCCCGTTACCGGGAGGCGACAAGGCGGCTGAGGAGCCATGGCGAATGGTTGTCGCCTATTTGTGGCATTATTTCAAGGACGAACCGTCGGGTATTCCTTATCCGGCCGATTTCGTGGAACGCATAGGTACGGAAAGGATCACTATGCTTGAACGAATGATGGAGAAAGGTGTGAATACACCCTATACATCCAGCGCTGGCCGGCTGTTTGATGCGGTAGCTTCTTTATTGGGGATTTGCGATGTCTCCAGCCACCAAGCGGAGGCTCCGGTCTTATTGGAGCAGGCGGCGATGGGAGAGAGGAACGCTTATGCGTATCCAGTCTCGGCGGAGGGAGAGGAAATCTCTTTTTATTCTTTGTTTGAGGCATTATTGCATGATAAGACGAACGAGGTCCCGGTGAGCTTGATATCCGCCCGTTTCCATACGACATTGGCTTCCTTGTTTGTGCAGAAAGCCCGCTTGTTGATTAAACGGACGAAAGCGACACAAGTGGTTATCTCGGGAGGATGTTTCCAGAATAAATTATTGACGGAGTCGATGAGGAGACAGTTCATCATGGCTGGGGTCCCCGTCTATATTCCGTCTCGTATACCTTGTAACGATGGGGGGATAGCCGTGGGGCAATTAACGATCGCCTCGGTGACTCCCTTTTAAAAGAGATCAGATATGCATGAGTTGTCTATAGCCCGTAGTATCGTGGAGCTGGTTGAGGAACAAGCGGATAACCGGGGAGCCTCGGTGGTCGAAGAGTTGGAGTTAGAGATAGGACATTTGTCCGGCGTAGAGATCCAAACCTTAGAGTTCGCATTGGATAGCGCCATAAAAGGTAGCAAGCTGGAAAAGGCCCGGATTATCCGTCATTATATTGAGGGGGAAGGACAGTGTAGCGACTGTGAGACCATTTTCCCAATGAACGCCTTGTTTTCCCCTTGTCCCCATTGTGGCTCCTATTTAGTTAAAATCCTTAAAGGGAAGGAACTTCGGGTGAAGTCGATTGTTATTAAAAAGGAATGATATATTAATGAAATAAAAACTTAAATACTATGTGCGGAACTTGCGGATGCGGAGAGCATCATCACCATCACGATCATACGCATGAGCATTCTCATGGCCATGAACATCATCACCATCCTGATGAAGGGATCGTAATTAATCTGGAACAAGATATACTTCAACGTAACAACTTATTGGCGGAGCGAAACCGGGGATATTTCGAGGCTAAGAACCTGTTCTGCCTGAACTTGATGAGTTCGCCCGGATCCGGTAAGACAACCTTGCTGGAAGAGACGATCCGCCGTTTGAAAGCGAAGCGACCGATCTATGTGATAGAAGGTGATCAACAAACCTCAAACGATGCCGACCGTATAGCGGCGTTGGAGATTCCCGTGTTTCAGGTAAATACCGGTACCGGCTGTCATTTGGAAGCCGACATGGTCAATCATGCCGTTAAGCATCTGAATCCGAAGGAGGGAGCGATCCTTTTTATAGAGAATGTCGGCAATCTGGTCTGTCCGGCCATGTTCGATCTCGGAGAGTCCAAGAAAGTCGTTATCGTGAGTACGACGGAGGGGGATGATAAACCGTTGAAATACCCACATATCTTTCAGGAGGCAGATATCTGCGTAATCAACAAGATTGATCTGGCTCCTTATCTGAATACAAAAGTGGAAGTGCTTCGGGAAAACGCCTTGAAGGTAAATCACCATCTCCAGATATTCGAGGTATCCGCCACGAAAGGAGACGGGATGGATGCATGGTGTGACTGGTTGCAGACAGAGAGTGCAAAGTGTAAATAAATACCCCGGGTTTTAATGAATAAATGGAGAAAAAAACTATATTTGCTCCCATTCATTGAATCTAACTAATCAAAATGTTATGATTAACCGAGAATTGATTAATCCTCAAAGCATCGTAGTGGTGGGAGGTTCCAACAACGTACATAAACCGGGCGGTCGTATCGTGCGAAACCTGTTGGATGGAAAATATAAAGGAGAATTATGTGTGGTAAACGCCAAGGAGACAGATGTGCAAGGCGTCAAGTCTTATCCTTCTGTACATGATATCCCGGAGACGGAGTTGGCGATCATCTCGATTCCGAGTAAATCGTGCCCCGAGGTGATGGAAGTGCTGGCCCGGCAAAAGGGGGTAAAAGCTTTTATCGTGATCTCGGCCGGCTTCGGCGAGGAGACACACGAGGGCGGTATCTTGGAACAACAGATGCTGGATGTCGTGAATGAGGCGGGAGCCTCCTTGATCGGCCCGAACTGTATCGGGTTGATGAATATGAATTATCATGGCGTGTTTACGCAACCGATACCGGAATTCCATCCCGATGGCGTGGATTTCATCTCTAGCTCCGGCGGTACGGCCTTGTTCATTATCGAGTCGGCGCTGACAAAAGGGCTGCGTTTCTCTTCTGTTTGGTCGGTTGGGAACTCCAAGCAGAATGGAGTAGAGGATATCCTTGAATATATGGATCGGAACTTTGATCCGGTATTGGATTCCAAGATCAAGATGTTGTATATCGAGCAAATCAAGCAACCGGATAAATTGTTGTATCATGCGTCTTCCTTGATACGTAAGGGATGCAAGATCGCCGCTATCAAGGCGGGAAGTACGGAGTCGGGAAAGCGAGCTGCCTCTTCGCATACGGGCGCTATCGCTAGTTCGGACTCTGCCGTGGAGGCTTTGTTCCGTAAGGCGGGTATCGTGCGTTGTTTTAGCCGTGAGGAATTGACTACCGTGGCGAGTATCTTTACCTTGAAAGACGTGAAAGGGAAGAATTGTGCGATCGTGACACATGCCGGAGGGCCTGCGGTAATGCTGGCGGACGCTTTATCCAAGGGGCGTTTGAATGTTCCTAGTTTGGAAGGCCCTATCGCTGATGAGTTGAAATCCAAACTGTATCCGGGTGCCGCTGTCGGTAATCCGATTGATATTATCGGTACGGGGACACCGGAACATTTGGCTACAGCCATCGATTTCTGTGAGAATCGTTTCGATAATGTGGATTTGATGATGGTCATCTTCGGTAGTCCCGGTTTGGTAAAACTTTATGATACCTACGAGGTACTTCATAAAAAGATGGAAGAGTGCAAGAAGCCGATCTTCCCGATATTACCGTCTATCGTAACGGCCGGACCGGAGGTGAAGAGCTTTGTCAAGAAAGGCCATGTGAACTTCTCGGACGAGGTGACATTGGGTACCGCCCTTTCACGGGTGATCAATACGCCGAAACCGATGAGCACGGATATCCAGCTATATGGCGTGGATGTACCGGAAGTTCGTCGTATCATAGACCGGTTGCCGGGTAGCGGTTATTTAAATCCGGAGGAAGTGCGTACATTGTTGCGTGCCGCTAATATCCCGTTAGTGGAGGAATATGCTTCGGATGATAGGGATGCGTTGCTGGCTTTTGCCAAGAAGGTGAAATATCCGGTGGTAGCCAAGGTTGTGGGGCCTGTGCATAAGAGCGATATCGGTGGTGTGGCCTTGAATATCCGTGGAGAAGAGCATTTATTGTTCGAGTATGAACGTATGATGCGTCTGCCGGGTGTTACGGGCATCATGGTACAACCGATGTTGAAAGGACAGGAATTATTCTTGGGAGCTAAATATGAGGATCGTTTCGGCCATGTGGTACTTTGCGGGTTGGGTGGAATCTTCGTGGAGGTATTGAAGGATGTGTCTTATGGTTTGGCACCGTTATCATATGATGAGACTTATTCAATGATTCGTTCTTTGAGAGGGTATCCGATCATTAAAGGTACGCGTGGGCAAAAGGGCATCGACGAGCAACAATATGCGGACATTATCGTTCGCCTCTCTACCTTATTGCGTTTTGCCAGCGAGATAAAGGAAATGGATATAAATCCGTTGGTGGCTACGGATAGAGGCTTGTTCGCTGTAGACGCCCGTATCCGTATAGAGAAATAATAATGATTCAATGTGCCAATATGCGAATATGCTAATATCTGAATTATCCACTTCTGGTATTTCATTGGCATATTGGCACATTGAATCATTATTTCTTCTTCTTCTTTTTCTTATCGGGAAGATACTCTTTCAGAAAGCGTTTGAAGCTACTTAGCGATACATTGTATTTCTCCGCTATCTGGGCGTAAGTCAAGCTCGGATCTTTCAAGTCTTTCTCGATTTGTTCCTTATAAGGCTCCAAGCGTCCCATTTGTTGACTACCTTTCGGACGGCCCAGCACCACACCTTTACTTCTGATCAAGGCAAGGGCTTCCTTCGTACGGATAGAGACCAGCTTTCGCTCGATCTCGGAGACCAGACCGAAGGTAAAGGCCAAAGTCTTACTGTCGATATTATCCTCGAACACATATCCGTCGCTTACGCTACGAAGCGTTACCTTTCGCTCTATACAAAGCAAAATGATATGGATGATCTCGATCATCTTACGGCTCACACGGGATATATCGGACACAAGTATCTCATCCCCGGGACTTAAAGATTTGACAATACTTTCCAGTCTGCGGTTCGCACGAGGACTATTTCCCACCTCTTTAGCCCACTTCCCGATCTCTATCTTCTGAGATTCGGCAAATTCCCGGATCACAGCTTCTTGGACCTCGGAGTTTTGCTTATTATTATATGTTCGGATAAAAGCAATTGTCATAATGTATATATTTAATTATCTCCTTTTAATAACAGATCGACTTACGATAAGTTCAAATATGACAAATATATGAAACACTTTAATTCGGTTGGCTTAAAAACAAAAAAACCAACTAATAAATTTATTAGTTGGCTCTTTGCGGAAGCGGGGGGATTCGAACCCCCGGTACCCTTACGAGTACGTCAGTTTAGCAAACTGGTGGTTTCAGCCACTCACCCACACTTCCTTGTGTGTTCTGTGCTTCTTCCTTAGAATTGCGATGCAAAGGTAGAACTATAATTTTAAATAAACAAGGCTTTGCACATCATTTTTTTCGAAAAAAGATACTACTTTTGTGCCTTATTCTGATATTCAATAGATTATTCATGGATTTGAACAAACAAATTTTATCGAGGCGTCCGATAGTTATCGCCTTGATAGCGATTCTCGTTGTTTTGATAGGTGGTGGAGGCTTTTGGGTGTACCGTTTGGCTTGGGCTCCGAATTTTAAGCCGGATAAGACGGTCTATGTCTATATAGATGATAAAAAGGATTTTGATGATCTTTGCCGGCAGTTGAGGGATTCGGCGAACTGTCTCCGTATCGGTAGCTTTAAGCAATTGAGTGGATTGTTGAAGTATCCTGCGTCCATGCGTACCGGTCGATACGCCGTGAAGCCCGGCATGAGTAATTTAACCTTATTGAATGATTTGCGGAGAGGACATCAAGTAGCGGCCCGGGTTACTTTTAATAATATCCGTTTCAAGGAAGATTTGGCGGAACGTATAAGTGATCAATTGATGTTCGGGAAGGAAAATCTCCTGCGTCTATTGAATGATTCTGTGTATTGCGACTCTTTAGGTTTTACCCCGGAAACGATCGATGCCCTCTTCATTCCTAATACCTATGAGATTTATTGGAATATATCCGCGGATAAATTTATACGTCGCATGAAGCGTGAATATGACGCTTTCTGGACACCGGAACGATTGAAAAAGGCAGAGGAGATCAGGCTTACTCCAGTCGAGGTATCTATCTTGGCTTCTATCGTAGAAGAGGAGACGGCGGCATCGGACGAATATCCAATCGTGGCGGGCCTTTATATCAACCGCCTTCATGCTGGTATTCCTTTACAGGCAGACCCTACCGTAAAGTTCGCGGTGGGGGATTTTTCTTTGCAACGTATCTTATTTGAGCATTTGGAAATAGATTCTCCCTATAATACCTATAAATATGCGGGCCTGCCTCCCGGTCCTCTACGGATTCCTACTATCAAGGGCTTGAATAGCGTATTGAATCATACGAAACATAAATACTTATACATGTGCGCTAAGGAGGATTTCTCGGGACGGCATAATTTCGCCGTGACGTTGGCGGAGCATAACCGTAATGCCAACCGGTATCGGGCGGAGTTGAATAGGCGCCGGATACGGTAATGGATCTAGTATAAATCATAAGTCTCTCATTCTAAATTGAACATTTTTCATTACCTTTGGCGGCTAAATAGTGTGAATAGTCAATATTAAGAAAACAGATACACATGGAAAAACATTTATTTTTGGGGGACGAGGCCATAGCGCAAGCCGCTATAGACGCTGGAATCTCCGGGGTATACGCATACCCGGGAACCCCTTCTACTGAAATCACAGAATATATCCAAGGTTCTCCGGTAACGAAGGAAAGAGGTATCCATTGTCGCTGGAGCGCGAATGAGAAAACCGCCATGGAAGCCGCTTTGGGTATGTGCTATGCCGGTAAACGTGCGCTTTGCTGCATGAAGCACGTGGGTTTGAATGTAGCCGCCGATTGCTTTATGAACGCCGCTATGAGCGGTATCAACGGAGGTATGATCATCCTTACGGCCGACGACCCATCCATGCACTCTTCCCAGAATGAGCAAGACAACCGTATTTATGGCAATTTCGCCATGATCCCGATGTTTGAGCCATCCAGCCAGCAAGAGGCTTATGATATGGTATATCATGGATTCGAGTTATCCGAGAAATTAGGGTATCCTATCTTGCTGCGTGTAACGACCCGTATGGCGCATTCTCGTGCCGGTGTCGTAACCAGCCCGTTGAAGCCGGAGAACCGGATGAATTGTCCGGAAGACGGTCGTCAACGTTTTATCTTACTCCCGGCATTGGCTCGTAAACGTTTCAAGAGTTTGCTGGCGTCTCAAGAGGCTTTCACGGAAGCTTCCGAGAATTCCGCGTATAATAAGTATTTCGATGCCCCAAATAAAGACTTGGGTATCATCACGACGGGTATCGCTTTCAATTATCTTTCCGAGAATTATCCGGACGGTTTCGAGCATCCCGTATTGAAGATCTCCCAGTATCCGCTTCCGAGAAAGCAAGTGGAGAAGATCGTTGGCGAGTGTAAGGAGATCTTGGTGTTGGAAGAGGGATATCCGGTCGTTGAAGAGCAATTAAAAGGTTTCTTGGCGAAAGGCGTGACGGTTCATGGCCGTCTGGACGGTACGCTTCAGCGTGACGGCGAGCTTACGCCAGATGCGGTAGGCAAAGCTTTGGGTAAGGAGATCCAGAGCTATTACGCGATCCCCGAGGTGGTTGAGCAACGTCCGCCCGCATTGTGCCAAGGTTGTGGACACCGGGATATGTATGAGGCCTTGAACGAGGTGATCGCCGAGTATAACGGTACGGCTAAGGTGTTTGGCGATATCGGCTGTTATACCTTGGGAGCTTTGCCTCCTTTCCGTGCGATCGATTCTTGTATCGATATGGGCGCCTCCATCACGATGGCGAAGGGCGCTTCCGACGCGGGTGTATTCCCGGCTATCTCCGTGATCGGCGATTCTACGTTTACCCATTCCGGTATGACTGGTTTGCTGGATTGCGTGAACGAGAACACGAATATCACCATCGTTATCTCCGATAATGAGACAACGGCCATGACCGGAGGGCAGGATTCCGCCGGAACAGGACGTCTGGAGTCTATCTGCGCCGGTATCGGTGTGGATCCGGCTCACATCCGTGTGATGGTTCCTTTAAAAAAGAACTTCGAGGAGATGAAGTCTATCATCCGTGAGGAAATCGAGTACAAGGGCGTATCCGTATTGATCCCCCGCCGTGAGTGTATCCAGACATTAACCAGAAAGAAAAAAGCAAGCAAGAAATGAAAACAGATATTATACTATCAGGTGTAGGAGGACAGGGTATCCTTTCTATCGCCGCCGTTATTGGAGAAGCCGCCTTAAAAGAAGGTCTGTATATGAAGCAAGCGGAAGTTCACGGTATGAGTCAACGGGGTGGAGACGTGCAGTCTAACCTGCGTCTTTCCGATGAGCCGATCGCCTCGGACTTGATCCCGAAGGGCCACGCCGATTTGATCATCTCCTTGGAACCGATGGAGAGCTTGCGTTATCTGCCTTACCTGAAGAAAGAGGGTTGGCTGGTGACAAACTCCCGTCCGTTCGTGAACATCCCGAACTATCCGGAGATCGAGAAAGTGAACGCCGAGTTGGACAAGCTCCCTCACAAGGTCGTATTGGACGTGGAGGAGATCGCCAAGGAAGCGGGTTCTGTCCGTGCCGCCAATATCGTGATGTTGGGTGCAGCTGCCCCATTTATCGGGATCGAGTATGATAAGATCGAGGCGGGAATCCGTCAGATATTCGGTCGTAAGGGCGAGGATATAGTTAATATGAACCTAAAGGCATTGAAAGCCGGTTATGACTTAGCGCAAAGTTTGCGGTAAAATCTTTCTCCGGGTTTGCATGATATCAGCGTACGTGACATCTCCGGGTTTCACGTACGTTTTTTTTAACATCTAACCCCCTAGAACTTTTAGAAGAGCTGTCGAGGGGTAGGTACGGCATCAAAAAAACTCTGGAGGCACTGTCGAGGGGTAGGTACAGCATCGAAAAAACTCCGTAGGCGTTGTCGAGGGGTAGGTACGGCACCGTAGAACTTTCGTAAGCCTTAGAATTATGCGGTTTGATGAGAATTTTAATGTATCTTTGTCGCTGAATCCTAAACGAGAAATGATTAAGGTTATGAAGAAGTATTTATTGGTTAGTTTACTAGCGTTATTGGCTTTCGTAGGCAAAGCTCAGGAGGATAATTCCGATATCGTGAAGGTCGGTGATACCATGCCGTCATTTACGATTGTTTCCGACAACGGGAGTAAGTTGCAGTCCGCTTCGTTAAAGGGAAAAGTGATCCTCGTGAATTTTTTCGCCACTTGGTGTCCTCCCTGCCAAAAAGAATTGGCCGCTGTCCAACAAACCCTCTGGCCGAAATACAAGAACAACAAGGACTTCGTTCTCTTGGTGATCGGGCGTGAGCATTCCGATGCCGATCTACAGAAATATAACGAGAAAAAAGGCTTCGATTTTCCTTTGTATCCCGATAAGGACCGGGCTATTTTCGGCGCTTTCGCCAAGAACTTGATCCCTCGTGGCTATTTGGTCGGAAAAGACGGGAAGATCATTTATACGAGCAAAGGCTATACCGATGAGGAATTTGCTGAGTTAATGACTAAAATAGAGGGTGCGTTAAAATAAGAATCATGAAATATAGTAACATACATTTAATTTATTTTTCTCCGACACACACGTCCGCCAAGATCGTTTACGCGATAGCGGAAGGAATGGGTGCCACTTCGATGTCCGAGTCGGATGTCACTTGTGAGAGTCTGGATATGGAAGAGTATATTGATGATGAGCTGACGATTATAGCCGCTCCTGTATACGGTGGCCGTGTGGCGGAGACTGCCATGGAACGTTTTCGCATGTTCCGTTCTGCCCACCATGCGCCGGTAGTCCCCGTGGTACTGTATGGGAACCGGGATTATGAGGATGCCTTGAAAGAGCTCTGTGATTTAGTGTCGGAGCAGGGGTTCGTACCTGTGGCTGCCGGAGCGTTTATCGGCGAGCATTCTTTCAGCCGCAAGGGGATGCCCATTGCCGAGGGGCGTCCGGACGAGTCGGATCTTAATCAGGCTACGGAATTCGGGAAAAAGATTATCGAGGAGCTGGAGAAGGTTTCCTGCGTGGAATGCTTGTCCGCCTTGGAGGTGAAAGGTAATTTCCCGTATCGGGTGAAAGGCCCTTCCACTCCTCAAGCTCCTGTTACGGATAATGATTTATGTACGCAATGTGAGTATTGCGTGGATGTGTGTCCTACGCATGCGATATCCTTGGCAGACGAGGGTATGTATAGCGACCCGAACCTATGTATCAAATGTTGCGCCTGCGTGAAAGAGTGTCCCGAGGGCGCACGTACTTTCGATACTCCTTACACGGCGATGCTCCATAAGAACTTTAGCGCGCGCAGGGAGCCGGAGATATTCTTCTAATGGAGGACCGGGCATCCGGTATATTGTGAGGGAAAGCGTCAAAAGGCAAAAGTTCTTTTGGCGCTTTCTCTTTTTTTGTACCTTTGTTCGGATCGTTAATCTCAAATAATACCGTGTTTGTATGAAAACCTATTTATTCCTTTTGCTTTTTGTGTTTCAAGCCTTCTCCCTTTCCTCCCAGATTAGCCTGAAAGGGTATAATCAGGAGAAGATCGATCCTTCTCTTTTCGAGGGACGATGGAAAGCCCGTTGGATCTCCTACCCGGGTGAGGCCCCGAATGTATATGGGGTCTATCATTTTCGTAAATCGTTCGATCTGGAGGTGGTTCCTTCCCGGTTTATCGTCCATGTTTCCGCCGATAACCGTTATAAATTATATGTAAACGGGAAATTGGTATCCTTGGGCCCGGCCCGTGGGGATATCTATAGCTGGAGTTTCGAGACGGTGGATCTGGCTCCTTATCTGAAGAAAGGGAAGAATACGCTGGCCTCCGTTGTCTGGAATTATGCCGAGCGGAAACCTGTCGCCCAGATCAGTTACGATCAGACGGGTTTTATCCTGCAAGGCAATACGGGGCATGAGGCGGTGGTAAATACGGATACCACTTGGGTCTGCCTGCGTAATAAGGCGTATGCTCCTTGGACCGAATGGCAGGTATTGGGGTATTACGTGGCTGGCCCGGGCGAGGAACTGGAAGCCTCCGCTTATCCTTGGGGCTGGGAACAACCGGATTACGACGACAGGAAATGGGAGAAGGCCGTACGGGGCATGGAGGGTGCCACGAAAGGATCGAGAGATTACCCGGGACGGTTGCTGGTTCCTAGCCCGATACCTCCGATGGACAGCCGGATCGAGCGGCTGGCCAAGCTCCGCCGGTCGGAAGGGATCGAATGCCCGCAAGGATTTCCTTACTGGCCAAAAGCTTTGACGATCCCGGCGAATACGGAGGTCCGCTTGCTTCTGGATAATGATTACCTGACGACGGGTTATTTCTCCTTAGCCTTCAGCAAAGGAAAGGAGGCCGAGATCCATATCGGTTATTCGGAAGCCCTCTATAAGCAAGAAGAGGAATCGACCACTAAATCGTATGCGTTGAATGGCAAGGGACATCGGGACGAGTTGACGGATAAGCAGTTTATCGGGTACGGGGATAAGATACTGGCTGATGGGGGAGATAATCGTCTCTTCACCTCCCTGTGGTGGCGTACATGGAGATATGTGGAGTTGAAAGTGAAGACGGCTTCCGAGCCTTTGGTGATCGAGGATATGTATGGGACTTTCTCCGCCTATCCTTTCCGTAACGAGACCGCTTTCTCCGCTCCGGGACATGAGGAGCTGGGCCGTATGCTCGAGATAGGATGGCGTACCGCCCGTCTGTGCGCCAATGAGACGTATATGGACTGCCCGTATTACGAGCAACTGCAATATTTCGGGGATACACGCATACAGGCAATGATTTCCATGTATAATACATCAGACCCTTATATGGTGAAGAATGCCCTAGAGCAAGGACGGCAGTCCATGGTGGCGGAAGGGATTACGATGAGCCGATATCCGTCTAGCGTACATCAGTTTATATCCTCGTTCTCTCTCTGGTGGATTTGTATGGGGCACGATTATTGGATGTACCGTGGGGATGAGGCATACATGAAGACCTTGCTTCCCGCTTACCGTCAGGTTTTGTCGTGGTACGAGCAATGGTTGAAGCCGGATTATAGTTTGTCGTACGTTCCTCATTGGTTCTTCGTGGATTGGGCGGCCGGTTTTGATTATGGCGAGCCGATACGGGAGAAAGAGGGAAACTCGGCGCTCCAAGATTTGATGTATATAATGACCTTGGAGTTTGCGGTGGAGATGGAACAAGCGATCGGCCTCCCTGCCATGGCGGATCATTACCGGAAGATCGCTACCGAGATGCGTAAGACGATCCGCCCGAAATATTGGGACGCTGCCCGTAATCTATTCGCCGATACGCAGGATCATCGCAGCTATTCCCAGCATGTGAACGCCTTGGCGATCTTGACTGGGGTTACGAAAGGGGAGGAGGCCGTAAAGGTGATGAACCAAACCTTGGCGGATACGAGCTTGATCCAGTGTACGATATATTTCCGTTATTACTTGAATCAAGCGTTGAAAGCTTCCGGTTTAGGGGATCAGTTCTTGGATAACTTACAAATATGGCGGGATCAGATGGCGTTGGGATTGACCACATGGGCAGAGATGCCGGAGCCATCCCGTTCTGATTGCCATGCTTGGGGAGCCAGTCCGAATATCGAGTTTTACCGGATCTTGTTGGGGATAGATAGCGATGCTCCCGGATTTAGGAAGATACGGATCGCTCCGTCTTTGGGAAAACTGAAGGAGGTTTCCGGTACGATCCCACATCCGCTTGGAAGCGTGACCGCCGCTTATAAATTGAATGAAAGAGGTGAGGGAACCGCCCGTCTGGTCTTGCCGGAAGGTACTACGGGTATATTTATCTGGAATGGAAAAGAAATCCCGTTGAAACCGGGCGAACAGGTTATTTCGTTATCTTTGCGTCATTAATCTATCTAAAATCCTTATATGAGACGAGTTTATTCAATTGCCTTATTGCTGCTGGTCGCTCTCGGTCTGTCGGCGACAACGAAGGAAGTAAAGTTGAAATTAGTGGAAACCAGTGATATCCATGGAAACTTCTTCCCGTATAATTTTATCGAGCAGCGGGAGTGGGGAGGAAGTCTGGCACGGGTATATTCGTTCGTGCAAGAAGAACGCCGGGCGTATGGCGATAACCTTTTGCTATTGGATAATGGCGATATCTTGCAAGGACAACCTTCGGCGTATTATTACAATTTCATGGATACGGTCTCTACGCATATAGCTTCCGCCATGATGAATTATATGGGGTACAATGCGGGAAATATGGGTAACCATGATGTAGAGGCTGGCCATGCCGTTTTCGATCGTTGGATCAAACAATGTGATTTCCCTATCTTGGGTGCCAATATTATCCGTACCTCCGACCGGGAGAACTATTTAAAGCCCTATGAGGTATTTGAGCGTGATGGTGTGAAGATCGTTGTACTGGGGATGATTACTCCGGCCATTCCTGTATGGTTACCGGAGACTCTGTGGCAAGGTCTTTATTTCGCCGATATGGAAGAGACGGCCCGTAAATGGATGAAGATCATTCAGGAGAAGGAGAAACCGGATGTTGTGGTAGGTATCTTTCATGCGGGAAATGAGGCTCGTACCATGTCCGGCAAGTACCGTGAGGATGCGTCGATGGAGGTTGCCCAGCGCATTCCGGGCTTCGATGTGGTTATGATGGGGCATGATCATCGCCGGTATTGTGGTAAGGTAGCGAATATCGAGGGAGATTCCGTGTTACTGATAAATCCGGCAAGTAATGGGCGTGTAGTCGGTTCCGTTGATGTCGTGTTAAAGATGGAGCATGGAAAGGTTTTGGACAAACAAGTATCGGGTGTTTTGACGGATGTGGATAAGTTGGAGCCTAGCGAGGAGTTTATGGAGAAATTCGCTCCGCAATACAAAGCGGTGAATGATTTTGTCTCCGAGAAGGTGGGAACTTTTACGGAGAGTATTGCGACCCGTCCCGCTTACTTTGGGCCATCCGCTTTTATTGATTTTATTCACTCTTTACAATTGGAGTTGACTGGTGCGGACGTCTCTTTTGCCGCCCCGTTATCCTTTGACGCAAAAATAGATAAAGGGGATATCACGATCAGCGATATGTTCAGTCTTTACAAATATGAGAATATGCTTTATACGATGAATTTGACGGGAGCCGAGATCAAAGGTTTCTTGGAGGAATCATACGCTATGTGGACCAACCGGATGAAATCTCCGGACGATCATCTCTTATTATTGAAAGAGAGAAAGAAAGGACAGGAGAATTACGCCTCGTTCGTCAACTTCAGTTTTAACTTTGACTCTGCGGCCGGTATCATTTACACCGTGGATGTAACGAAACCCAAGGGCGAGAAGATCACGATCTTGAAAATGGCGGATGGTAAGCCTTTCGACGAGAATAAAACGTATAAGGTAGCTCTCAACTCTTACCGGGGTAACGGAGGAGGCGAGCTATTGACGAAAGGGGCCGGTATTCCCCAAGACGAGTTAAAGAGTCGTATCATTCATTCGACCGATAAAGACCTCCGTTATTATATGATTCAATATATAAAGGAAAAGGGCGTACTTAGCCCACAACCTTTAAACCAATGGCAAATGATCCCGCAGGATTGGACGAGACCGGCGGCCGAACGGGATTGTAAGTTTCTTTTCGGGGAATGAGTTTCCGTCCTTGAAGTGTCTGGTTTGCGATAGTATCTCAATGGGAAACGGTGGTAAAGTCAATGGAATAGAGATGGTTTCTCAATGACTTTACGGCCGTGTCCCATTGACTTTTTTGTATCCCGTATTAGGGATGTTGCTGATAGGTTAGGGCGCAAGGGGCGCATCTTTACGTATGTTTCTAAAACTTTTTCTGTAAATAACGTTTATACCCCTCTTGTCTGTAGAGTGATGTAAATATTATTTTTCTAAAAATGTTTCTTTGAAAGCGTAAAGATGCGCCTTTTGCGCCCTAGGATTTTTACCGGGGAATTTTCCTGATGCCTTAACATGTGGATATACAGTTGTTTGTGTGCTTCTTCCCTCTTCGGCTTTTTGGGTCTTTGGGGGGCGATATAATGGGTCCTTACCCACGTTTACGTGATCCGAAAGCACTAAAACCAAGTGCATTTCGCATGATTTCATGAGCTAAAAGCCGTTTTTTCTGTGTGATTTCCTATCGGGGCCAAGATCGTTTTTGTCGTTTTCATACGTGCAAATGTACTCGTGGAGCACTTGTTTTAAGTGCACGTGGTGGGCCACGTGAGCCGAGAATGGATATCGACGTATTATTAATGTACGCGATCCCCCTCGTGAAAAAAACTTGAAAAATAATACCGGAAAAGTTTGGTAGTTATGTTTTATAACACTACTTTTGCACCCGCATTCGAGAGAGAACGCCGGTCCAAAATGATGAAAC
>NZ_QTLP01000039.1:0-24455 GCF_003635405.1 Parabacteroides sp. AF39-10AC
ACCACAAAGATAAGTCAAAGAACGCCTTAATCAATTATTCAATATAAACTCTAATTATCATATAAAAATAAAATAATTTAGCTTTATGGAAACAATGGTTCGTAGAATTGGACTTGTTGCACACGATGCAATGAAAAAAGACATGATAGAGTGGGTTCTCTGGAACTCGGAACGTCTGATAGGACATAAATTCTATTGTACGGGTACAACCGGTACACTAATTAAAAAAGCCCTTGAAGAAAAACATCCTGAAATCAAATGGGATATCACAATCCTGAAATCTGGTCCTTTAGGAGGTGACCAGCAAATTGGTTCGCGGATCGTAGAAGGAGAAATAGACTATCTGTTCTTTTTTACAGATCCGATGACACTACAGCCGCACGATACGGATGTGAAAGCATTGACCAGACTGGCTGGAGTTGAAAATATTGTTTTCTGCTGTAACCGTTCGACTGCGGACCACATTATTACGAGTCCCTTATTCACTGACCCAACTTACGAACGTATTCACCCGGATTATACCAATTACACGCAGCGTTTTGAAAACAAGGGAATCATATCTGAAGCAGTGGAGCAAGTGAAAAAGCGGAGGAATAAAAGTGAGAATAACATTTCCAAATGAACTGTAATAAGTAGTAGCATATTTATAAGGCTATCTAAGAAACAAGTTGTTTACATCTTTCAGAACTGGTATCTACTGAATGGTAATCTGCTTCCACCAACCCTTCTGGTTGGTGGAAAGAAACCACTTATAAAATATTTCGCTTCCTTTATGCATCCCAGTCGAAAAAGGACAAGGGCATTGCGGGTGTACATCACTCCTTTCACCTTCTTGTTTAGTCCTTCCAGCAAAGTCTTGCTACCAGTTTTTTCTGGAACTACCTTGTGAAAAATTATGCGAAAATCGCCTTTCTGTGCCCGGATTCATCCGCAGGATCCCATGCCAAAGGGACATGGAACATGCCGGTAGCTTATCCCCCACGACTCCGGAGCATCAGGGGGTAGGGACGGTTTGGCGGCAGGTTGCCGTTAAACCGCTTGGTTTTCGTTTAACGAAAAGACAACTTGCTGTCCGCAGGGGCGGACCACGTTTCTCCAATAATTATTGTGTATCAGCCCATTATATGGCTGTTCTCTTGTGATTTGCGGGGCATTTCCATCGGGGATTTGTCGGCCTTTCTCCCCATAAAAGGGTGGATATCTCTCCATAACCATGCGGCTTACGCCCATAATTCGGGAATAAAGAGGCACATATACGGGAAATCAGCCCTTTCCATACCCAATTCTCCATTAATGGATTGCTACTTCTACACTTCTGCAAATGGAGAACGGGCGGTGAGCCGTATATGCCTCGTGTCTTTCCTTCGTTATCTCCATTGACGGATTGTTACTTCTACACTTCTGCAAATGGAGAACGGACGGTAAGCCGTATATGCCTCGTGTCTTTCCTTCGTTATCTCCATTGACGGATTGTTACTTCTACACTTCTGCAAATGGAGAACGGACGGTGAGCCGTATATGCCTCGTGTCCTTCCTTCGTTATCTCCATTGACGGATTGTTACTTCTACACTTCTGCAAGTGGAGAACGGGCGGTGAGCCGTACATACCTCGTGTCCTTCCTTCGTTGTTTCCATTGACGGATTGTTACTTCTACACTTCTGTAAATGGAGAGCCTCCCCACCTTCCCCTTTTACACACCCCATGACAATAACAGACTTTCCATGACTATAAGTGACAGGCGGTTCCGTCCTGTCCTCTTCTTCCTTTATTTTGTATTCCGAAACAATACCGGTTGTGTAATTTAATAATTTAAGATTTTAAGAAAATGGATTCAAAAAAGGAAAAGGACCGGCTTTCCGATATAATTCTCGGGAGGGTCGGGCTTATGGGGAACTTCCTGTCAGATCCCGTCTCCACATCTCCGGAACCTCCAGTGGATACGCCGGACCGTGAAAGGCGGTCCCGAGCGGCAGAAATGACATCCCCGGAAGAATACAAGAGGAGGTTCCCGCTCCCAAGTCCGCGGAGTGGAAGACCGTGTACATTGACGGGAGGCTGCACCGCCGTATCGCCATGCTGGTCAGGGCCTCCGGTTGCGGCAGCATCTCGGGTTTCATCATCCGGCTGCTGGGCTTCATATGGAGGAGCACAGGGAGGATATCGCCGGGCTGCTCGGTGAGGTCTACCGGCCCTGGGATGACGAGGATGGGACAGACCTACGCCGACCTTCTGCAATATCGGCCGATATTCGAGGAACGTCGTTGGGGTGAATACAAAGTAGTCAATACCGCCGAGTTTTCCAACGGTTACAAATCCATTACCAAGCAACTGAAAATCAAATCCGATAAGAGTATCAGCTATCAGTTACACCGCCATCGCAATGAAGTCTGGACGTTTATCGACGGCGAAGGAGTACTGGTACTCGATGATATCAGGTCGGTTGTTAGCAGAGGCGATACGGTTACGATCAAGAAAGGTGTTAAACATGTAATCATAGCTGAATTATACAAGATAATAAAAGGATACATAATCATGTGTCCTTTTATTATTTTAGAGATAGTGTAAAGTCGTATATAATTACCTTTGCTTTTTGGAACTTATAAATTTCAAAATATTTTAATTGGACAAATTTTCTATGTAATATGGTACTCTATCTTTTCATATTTAGAATATTAGATTTACTAAATACCATATTGGTGATATGCCGTTGTTCCGTGTTATGCCTTATTACATGTTTTTTCAATTATACGGCACTTTATCTATTGCCTCTTGCCATAATAGTAGATTGGGGAATTTTTCAATTTTCCATTCAATCTGTATTCAAAAACCAACTATTGGATTTGAATAAGGCGGTAGAAGAGTTCAAAGAACAGGGTATCGATTTGGAAATAATTGAAGATGACATTATTAAAGAAATCGACACAGAAATGCGAAAATACCAATTATTCCAGTGGGGCAACAGGCAAGGAGATAAGCGAACAATTGTTATCCGGGCAAACAAATTGTTCGGACAATTCAAAAGTTTTGCGTTTTATAATGCATCTTCTTTCATATTCGTTCCCAAGACATTTTATCCGCAATCCATGAAAGACAGAATCTTGTTGGCACATGAATTTGCACATTGTGTATCCCATGATTTGATGCTGGCATTCAAGAGGCAATTTTATTGTTCGGCTATTATTCTGCCTCTATTTGTTTTGGTATCGGACATTCCTGCCTGGATGAAAATTTCCGCGATTCTACTCGCTTCCGTATTGGCATTACTACAGTTCTGGCCTATAGCATATAATGAAATTATTGCCAATAATCATGCGCTAGAAGTGGTGAATACGCTATACGGAGCGAAGTCTATGTCCGAATCGGCGAAATATCTTTTGAAAGTACGAACTGAAACATTACGTAAAAACATTAAGGATAAAAGATACGGGTTGGCATACGCAATAGAAGAATTACAAATCGAACATTTACAAAGAAGCGTATCTGAAAATGCCTTGATACAACAGAGTTCACCAATGAACGTATGGTTGTCAATCATCCACTATAGCTTGTTCGCGTTAGCGGGATATGCTTGCTACTCTTTCGTAAAAGAGATGAATGTATCATGGTATATGCTGATTATGGCTCTAATCGCTTTTATATTGATTTATGTTTTATCTAAAATTAATGTAACGAAAATATGGATAATAAAGAATTTAATTTACGAAAAGATTGGGATTCAATAGAAACTGTAGCAAGTGATATTTGGCCGGAAGAATGGTCTCAACTCAATCCATTGGAGATAAAGGCTCTTGAAGAAATCATCGAAAAAAAGAAATCACTGAACACGGAAATTGTGGACGTACCTGGTGGTATGGGCTGCGATTTTTCCGTGGACCTGGAGAATGTATATTACCTGCTTGCCATTCTATGGTATCTGAAAAATCTGACGGGAATAACAAATGAGGACATAAGACGAAAAATGGAATCATTTATTAAAGCCTCTGATAAAAGAATGAAGTTGGTTTACAAGACAGTTATCGAACCTCAATTAGATAACCTAATATCCATATTGAAAAAGAAATGATAATCTATAGCATTGATTATTATGGACAAGACCAAGATTGTACTCAATGTGGAAGGCATTCGGAATGAATTTGCCGGTGGAATGTTCAAAAACCACTTATTCATATGGTAAGCAAGTATATATACCGGACTATAAATCTCGCGAAAGGAGCTTCGTTTCCGGATTCTAAATAGTAGAAACAGCATTACGCAAAAATTGACGGGTTGGAAAAACTTATCATAGATACTGGTAATGAATCTGTCCATTGATTTTTTTCATGAAAAAGACCGTCCTTGAATACACAACCAATACCTATCAGGAAGATATCCCCAAACAGTTCCTTCAAGAGGCCAAAATACGTCTGAATTCTTTTTTCTCAGAACAGGAATGTGTACAGAAGAAAGGGATTCAATTTATATTCAAATATGCATTCTACTCAGTAGAGAATCCCCGGAAGGTCACGAAACAACATCTAATAAAAGAATATGCAAGGTTACCTTTGGAAAAAAGAAGTGTGCAACCGGAACAAATACCTGATATGAAACAATACAATGATATAATACTATATGGCGATAACAACTCTCCCGAAACACAGAAACTGCTAGCAGAATACCTCCAACGGCATGATTCATTAAAAGTCCAGTTATCTTTTTTTGACAAGAAAAATGACTCAACCTACAAAGATGAACAAACCATCGCATACGCAGAACTGCAAAAGGCATTATTCTTTTGCAAAAGAAAGAAAATACCACTTCTATTCGTTTCCATAAAAGACATGATAAACGATATCCGTTTTTTCAATTTACTAGAGGAGAGCCATATCGATTTCAGATGTATTGATTTCCCGTGGTTCTACAAGGAGAATCTGCCTCTGATAAAGGCGGTTGTGCTATATGAAAAGTTGGAAATAAGAATAAATGTATAAGATATCAAGCTTACAGATTGGCCTTCAATGTTGCAGCATTGAGATTTATGAGAAACAATTCTAAATATATTTCTGTTTGGCGAAATCTTATTCTAAAAGGAACTCTAAATAAAAGAATCCACCTTCAGATATCTTTCTTCACTTATCCTCAAAGTATATAATCCAAACATAAATATCAGACCTATTTTCCCTATAACTGAGTAATAAAAAGATTATTCCCCAACACCGTAAACAAAGAAATAACAGAAGCACTTTAAAAGGGTGTATCTAACTCACTTTTTAAGGATAATATCCCTGTTACAGTTATCTGTAGCAGGTGATCCTTTCAAATTGGGCATTAGATGCACCCTTTTCCTTATTCCAACAAATGCGCCTCTTGTAACCTCACCAATTCCCAATACATCTTCAAAAACACCTCCAGATACACCTTCAGACTCGGGAAATAGACGATAGACTTCCGGCAAAAGAAAGGCACGTGAATGGCCGTTCATTCGGAACCTCCATTTCCGGATAGCGTTTCTTTGTCCATCCAAAATAATCTCTATCGGGACAGAACAATAAACAAAAGCATAAATATCAGGCAAAATTGTCCCGATAAAAGAATTAGAACATGACTATTGAAGATGAAATCCTCCAATACCTGCACTATCATCCTCTATCAAACAGGGTTGAGATAACGCTTGGGATAACCAATCCTCCCAGTGGCAGGATTGTAAAAAGACTACTGGCCGATGCCGTAACCAAAGGAACGATAGAAGTACTCTAACAATAGTAGTGCCACTATATTATAAGCAGCACTGCAATTGTTCCTTACCCCAGCAAATGCACCTCCTGTAACCTCACCAATCCCAAATACATCTTCAAGAACACCTCCTGATACACCTTCAGATCCGGGAAATAGACGAAAGACTTCCGGGAAAAAGAGAGACATGTGAATGGCCGTTCATTTGGAACCTCCATTTCCGGATAGCGTTTCTTCGCCTGGTCAACCGCCATCTTGTTCAGTGAAGCCACGAAGTTGGCCTGGCGTATCGGATTCCATTTCGGAGTTTCAAGAATTACCATCCCATCTTTTCTCTCCGGGATAACCATGTATTCATTCTGTGTGTTACGGGCATAATAACACACGAAAGACAAGGCTTCATAGACATTATCCCCCACATGAATGCCGATAACCTGTTCTTCAACCGGTGTACCGGCAAAGCATTCCGCAATCTGCTTCATGGCATACCCATGCAACAAGGCAGCATCAGAAGCCAACAGATAAGCCGGTGCGGTACGCTCTCCTCCCTTATCGATGGCAGCAAAGAGAGAAGGACTCCAACAGAGATGGATGAGCTTTCCTTTTTCTTTCTCACGAAGGGAAGCGACACATAACCGATTGTCAAAGACCAAACGGGCTTCTTTCGTTTCCGGATGAAACTGGAACACGTTCCGTACCTTATCAGGTTTGTGTATATCCATCATCAGATAGCCTTGCCACCCGGACACATGTTTTGTCTTCAAAGTTGTTTCGCTTTCCTCTACATCAAAGAGATATGACAAGAGCTTTTCCCGCTTGCAACATACGGAAAGAGAAAACTCATCCTGTTCTTTCATCTGCTGCATATCCAATGAAAGGACAAAAGCCAATTGCCAAGGAGTAAGCTCGGAAAAGCCATGTAATTCGATACAAGACAACGCATCTTTCTCCGGTGAGTAAACGACATATCCCCGGCCACCTATCTCATATCTCAACATGAAATCCCCCTGTTCAGTGGGATGATAATTTTGTAAAACGGTCTGATAATTCATAAAGCAAATGTATTAAGTTAGTATTCATCATAATGAGAAATCGGGACCACTCTTGCGTTTCCGTTTCTTTTTGGACGGTATGAGATCATCCTCTTGCGACTTCTTCCCGCTGCCGGTAATGTCAAGCTCCGGAATGGCCATAACTCCCCCACCCTGCATATAGAAAGCCTCACGATCCACCCGCTCACGGAACTCCCCTACCCTATCAATATGCGGTGAGAAACCGATAGCCACACCATCGAAATGCCTCTGGATATTCCGATAAGTAAGCTGGCGAGAAAGTTCCGCACCCTTGAAGATATGAGGATCTTCCACGTTTTCCATATAGAAAGAAATCCCATATGCGCCTTTGCCGTTTACATGCTCCGTCACCCGAATCGATTCTTCCGCCAAGTTCTTCTTGAAATCCTCATATCCGGAAGAAGAGTTCAAAGCCTTAAACACGTGGTCATAGAGATAATGCTTCTGTTCATCGGCACTCATGCCATGGCCATCAAAACGGATATTACCGAAGCGATATTTCTGAGGAAGCGAAACGTCCTTCAGATAAAATCCAGAATCCTTAATGCCATAGACATAATAGGATTTGTCATTCTTGGTGACAAGGCGCATATATCCCCCTTCTTGTTCCAGGTTTCTTCGGAAATCGGATGTACTTTCAGAAAAAGAATAAATACGGTCAAGCAGCTGTAACAGTTCGTCCTTGAACAAGGGTTTGAAAAAGCCTCCTTTTTCCAGCAATGCGAAAAGGTTGTCATAGCTTTCATCACCCAACAGGACACGCCATTCTTCATTGGCCAGTTTTATTTCTTGCAAGGGTTTATCCAAAGACCAGTATGTATCGGATTGTTCCAGGACAGCCGATACCTTATCCTTATAATTATAACTACGCATGGCTTTTTTCAAGGCCGCATCAAAATAATAGTTACGGTATTGCGACTCTCCCAATGTGGTTCTCTTGACACCTTCCTTTTCTAAAGGCAATAACCCATACTTCTGCTCCAGTTCCCTTGAGATCTTTTCGGAACGGCTGTAATTATTCCCGGAAGGAATGCTTTTGCCTTCTTCATCAATCGTGGTCAGCAGCACATGCACATGGCTGTGTGCCTTGTCAGTATTCAGGACAACGGCATAACAGGACTTTCCGTACCCCATCCTCTCGATATATTCCCCGGCAAGAGAAAGCCACTGTTCATCGGAAAGGCTTTCTCCCGGATAGAGGCTCAGAATAAATTCCGCATAAGGTAGTTTCACCCGGTCATTCAACTGGGAGATAAGTTTCATGTAGGCTGGCATGGCGGCCAGTTCGTCACCGGTGGAGGTGCAAAGCACTTTTCCGTTTCCTTCCTTGACCTTGGAAAGCTGGTATTCGATTTTCCGGCTCATGGACAGGTGGGATGAGAAAGAAGGCTGTATCTCGGCTATCATAACAATTTCCGGTTAATGGTTTCTACATCCGAAAGGTATTGGTTAATCCGATCCAATGAATACAATATATTTTCATCGGACGGAAGCGTATTGATATGTTTGGCAAGCTGGTTGATATTGGCTCCTATTTTACGAAGTTCATATATCATTTGCACATCGGTTTTCGATATGCTTCTGCCTTTCAAGGCAGACTCTCTGATAAAGGAAGAAAGGGATTTTCCCTCTTCCTTTGAACGTTGAAGAAGCTGTTCTTTCTCGGCTTCCGTCAAGCGGATCTTTATACTTATATCTCGATTTTCTTTCATATATACAGAGTATGTGAGTGTAACGAACATTGGTCGGCAGCTCGGCTGTCGCAAGGTTTTTTGTACCCACAAAAACATACCTTGCATTAGCAAAGATATACAATAATACTCAGCTGTGAAACAAAACCAGACAAAAGTCTTGATTTCTTAATCCAGATTAACCGCGCACTTTGTTACAAAGTAACTGCGCACATTGTAACAGGCAAACGAAAAGCTATTAGTTACAAAAGACATAGTTACTAATCACATTATTACAAAGTATGAACATACATACTTAATTATAATATTAAGTACATACATAATTATATACATATTTATATACGTAATTACTTATATAAGTAAATAAATATATAATAAATTAATTATAAAAGTATGCAATTATTTAATTTATTATTTATATATTTGCGCACATACTTAAAAACGTACATTATGGGACAAATATTACCAGGAGTAGTCGTAGCTTTTGAGAATCCCAAGGGCGGAGTAGGAAAGTCCACATTGACAGCTTTGTTTGCAGGTTATATTCATTCGCAGTCAAACGAAGAGGGTGGCTTATCCATTGCCGTTGTGGATATCGACGACATGCAGAACACTATCGGAAAATTACGTGAGGACGAAGCCGAGGACGGAATCATGAAAAAGGAAGAAGAATATGAGGTTATCAATATCTCTTCCTCAGAGTTCATCAACCAACTGGATTTCCTTCAGGACAATTACGACATTATACTTGTCGATTTTCCGGGTAACCTGAAACAAAACGGTGTAGTTGAAACGCTGCACTTCGTTGACGTGATCATCATTCCCTTCGAGCCGAACCAGACCGATCTAAGACCTACATTGGTCTTTTACAATAACATCTATGAGGGAATCATTGAAAGCCGTCGAAAGATTGGCAAAAAGACTACCGTGCGTGGTGTTATGAACCGTGTTCTTCCGAATGTGCTAGAGTTCAAGGATATTCTGAGGAATAAAAAATCCCTGCCTTTCGAGTTGATGCAAAACTACATCAAGGATTCAAGGGTTGACTATCAACGCAATTTAAGCACGCTGAATAAAGCGTACCATCATCCTTGTGATGCGTTCTGTGAAGAGGTATTGGAATTAATCTGTAACCATATAGGAGAATAAAGCTATGGCAACCAACAAAGAAAGGACATCATCAGCCGCCATGAGAAAACTTTTGCTGCAAAGCGCCAGTAAGAAAGAGCAGGAAATCCAGCAGATCGGAAGTGTTGCGGCAAGCACCATTCCCCAACCAACGATTGAACAGCCCATTCATGAAGAGGTGAAAGAATCGGCTCCGGTCACAGAAACCGTCCAAGAACCTCAGCCGGAACAAATGGAAAAGCCGGAATCCAAACCTTCCGTGCAGTCTTCCCCAAAAACAGAAGAAAGCAAAGTCAGCGGAAAAAAATTCTCGGAATATCTGGAAGAGCGAAAATTAAAGAATACCGAAGTAATCCGGATATCCAGCGAAACCCACAGAAAGCTGAAGCAGATTGCTATGGCCACGGGATTAGGAATGCACAATATCGCCAACAACATTCTTGAAGACGTATTGACCAGCCATAACAAGGAGATTCAAGCGATACTGAAGAAGTATATGAGCATCTGATTCTACTTTCGGAAAAATATATATACGCCTGTTCGACAGCATTTGTCGGGCAGGCGTTATTTTTGCACGCTGTTTTAGTGAAGGTCGGCATTGAACCGGGACACTTTTACACAACTGTGGAAAAATCCCTTTGCCTATTATCCCGGACAATATGTTAAAGAATTCAAACTTCTACTTGTTTCCACCTCAAAATTTTTTCCGAAAGTAAGAATACAGTAGCAAAATCATTTCTTTGTTTTATTTAGGTTTTTAGGAATTTAAGTATTTGTGGGACACTTTTACACAACTAATAAGGGAGGTTTTCCGTATAATCAACTATATTATTGCATGTTAGCGCTTGATGGCATCTTTTCGCAACCAGGACACTTCTGCACAACTAACCGACTATTCGGGACACTTCTGCACAACTGAACAGGAAAGTCGGGACACTTTTACACAACTAGAATCTGCATTCAGGACACTTTTACACAACTAAATCAGGAATCCGGGACACTTCTGCACAACTAAACCGGTCATTCGGGACACTTTTACACAACTGGGGGATCGGAAACAGCCGTAGTCGGGACACTTTTACACAACTAAATCGAGAAACAACACGAAAAAAACGCTTTGGCATCTTCATTTGTAGGGAGTTATATTCACTATCTTCCGTGGGAAAAACGTATCTTTGCATCCGTAAACAACAAGTGTCCGCCTATGAAGGAAAGCAATACGCAAAAAGAGTTGAGCAGAGTCCCCAGGACTCTCAGCGAGTCTTCCAACACGAAAGTATTGGAAGCTCTATTTGATGCAGGCGGCACTGTCATGTCTGACATTATCATTTACGTGGCATCTTCACAAATGAAAGACCTGTTCGGTGACTGCTGGTTCTCCATCAACGATTTTTGTGAGGTCATGGGGTATGAGCGAACCAAGCTGCAACGGAAACTGACCGAGAAGCAGCTTGATTTCCTGTTCAGCAACCAACGTCCGGTATATATCACCGAACAGAACGGGCAAAAGATAGAGCATCCGATAGAGAACACCTTTGAAGCGGCGTTATACCGTTTAGGGACATCCAACCTCAGTGTAGCATACGCCATGAACGGCAAGACGCAATATAAGTTCATTCAAATACTGGATCGCTTTGAGATAAAGGATGACTTCAGCACGAAAAAGCGCACCAAGCGGAATTACAACGTGCATCTGAGCAAAGATCTGATGAATACTTTGCTTACCGAATACAATCTGCTGGAACTGAAAGACTACCGTAACCTGCCCAACCGCAAAGGCTACCGCAAGTTTTATCTGAACCTGGCGAAAATGATTTACCTGATCAAGTATAAGATTGACCAAGGACAAGCACCTTATTTCACCGTTACGGTTGACCAACTTGCCAAGGAATTTGATGTAACGGTAAAGGACAACCATGACCGGAAGAAGAAGGTGACCAGCATCTTAAACGGTATCAACAAAAAGCTGGAAAGAACCAAATTCCAATACCAGTACATCAAAGGAAAAGGGGAGAAGTGGCCCTACACTGTACAGTTTTTCTTTGACCAGGAAACATTGGAATATTTCGATGAAAAGATAAAGGCGATATTGACCTCACAATATTACGATGCGCTCAAATCATCCTTCTTGTTAAACAAGAAAGGCATTCCCGTGAGCAGACATTATCAATATAAGGATTTCTTTAAATTGGGAACCGGCGAATATTATCATGAATTTACCGCATGGCTTTATTCTGAAGAGGACAAGGAGATTAAGGAGAACATCTACCGGGATATCTATATAAAGGTAGTAGGCATTCGTCCAGAAGACCTTGCCGTCAACTTAAATCCCTAAAAGTTGGAACAAAAATCATAAAATAGTATCTTTGCAGCGGATTGTCAGGAAATTGGCAGTCTGCTTTTTACATACGTCCGTCTGTCTAACAAAAGAGTGGCATCTATCGTTAAGGAATTAACAACAACAGGCGCATGCCTGTACCAGTATGAAACTGGTACGGGGCGTGCCTTTGTTGTTGGAACGCCACGTCCATGTTAGAGGGTACGTTTCCGTACCCTTATATAAACATAAAACAAATTCAATGGTTCAAACAATTGCCACCCTGATAGATGAGACGCTCATGGTAATGGACGCCCATCTCCACGTGCGGATGACAGACGAAGAAAAGGCGTATCTTGATGCTCATTTCGAGCTTATCCATATCAAGAAGGGAGAACACCTCGTCACTAGGGGCGAGGAAGTATGCTACCTCTATTATCTGGAATCCGGCATCGTCCGGTTATGGTTTCCGGACAAAGAGAATAGAGAGATTTCAGCACGGTTTATCCAAGCCAAAGAGTTCATCAATTTTTTCCTTTCACATGAAGAACACCATGCCCACTACAATATCAAGGCATTGGAGCCATGCAAGATCTGGAGATTGCCCAAAAAAGACCTTCATCAGCTATATGAGTTATCCATCAACTTCAACAAGCTGGCCAGAATACATTTGGTAAGATCCATCAACCGCAAAATAATAAGGGAAGAGGAGTTTTACACACTGGATGCCAAAGCGCGTTACAAAGCGCTTTTGGCCAATGAAAAATGGCTGTTACGTTCAATACCCTTAAAAGACATAGCAAGTTATATCGGCATCACGCCACAAGCATTGAGCAACATCCGAAAGCGCATATAAACCAAACCCTATAAGCCGGGCAGGACAGTTTTACACAACTAATCCTATCCGGCTTTTTTCTGTAGAATTATTCCACACCTGCCGGTTTACGGCACATGTATTTTTTAATGCACATTAAATAAACACGAAAGGCCCTTTAAAAGCCCTTCATAAAATTTGCTCTCCCGTATATAATCTATATGTTTGGAGCGAAAACAACGCGATAAGCACCTTGATTCGGTTCTGCCGACAGGAATCCGCGTAAATTGGAAACACCGTATGAGACAAATAGAAAAATATATAACATTAATAACCTAAAGAGTAATTCCCATGGAACACATCAGACTGACTGCTATCAGCCTTAGCCTGCTGTTATGCACCGTAAGCGCTTTTGCGCAACGCCATTATGAGAACATCCCGGCACTTGAATTGAACTACGGCACTAACCTGTTCGGCAATGCAGGCAACTATTACAACCTGTCCTTTTCCAGATACATCTACCGGACAAGCTATTGGAAAGCCGGGCTTAGCTATTTTGAGAAGCCTTACGAATACACACCCAACCTACCACAAGTCTCTACCTTGAACCCGGAAGAAACGATTCCCGAAACGATACATGATAAGGGTAAGGACTTTTATGTGGACGGCGGTTATTACAGAACCCTGGCCAGCAATCTGAAATCCGTTTACTGGGGCATCGCCCTGGGAGGATTCATCGGTACAGAATACGTCCGCCACCCCGATAAGGAATACAACTTCATCATCGGCCCGAAACTGGAAACGGAACTGGAAGTATTCATCCTGCCCCGAACGGCATTGCTTGCCCGCATACAACAACATTGGAATCCACTATCCATTGAGAAGTGGAACACTGTCTGGAACGTAGGAATAAAGATACTGCTCTACTAACCGACAAATCATATCACCATGCTTATTATCATATTGTTAGCCGATACAAATGTATCCGGCCTAATCTCCTTATACCGTGAAATAGGCGCCATGCTGATAGGGGTAGGCTTTCTATGTGCCGGACTAGCGGTACTTAAAAAGCTGATAAGCAACCACGAGCGCACCAAAGAGGCCATCATCACCTATATCACGGCATTGGTCACTTGGCTCATTATCTGGCAACTCTTATGAACGTAGTGGATTTGATACTGGTTGCCATACTCGCCTGTGTCACGCTTCACTTTTACTTCCGGAAAAAGAAGAAAGCCCTTTCTTCCGGAAAGGAGAAAGAGAAGCCGATAAGGGGGGCGGTGCGCAAGGAAGGGCAGGAGAGAGCCTATCCGGTCATCTGCGTGGTATTTCAGCCTGAGCTGGAAGAAGAGGAACTGGCCGCCGAGATAGCCGATATGTATCTGCATGGAAGAGCCTACTACTACTCAGGCAAACCCCTGCCGGAACAGCCGAAAGAAGAGCCCATATCCATCAAGTATAAGGATGTGCAATGGGAGAGACTGAAAACGATTCATGTTTAATTAAAAAATAGGAACAAAATGAAAGCAATCGAAAATGTAAAAGAAAAAGCGAACCAAGTCATTAACCGCTACGGAAAGGTTATCTTCACCTTTCTCATATTCTTCACGCTGTTGGGAACGGCACAAGTGGCGGAGGCACAAAGCGGCCTGAAGATCAACAGCCTATCCGAAGTGACAGACAAAGCCAAAGAGGGTGCGGACACCATTCTGGACGTAGCCAAATACATTTTGGCGGCGGTACTCGGCATCGCCCTGGTCTTTGTCATCTATTCGCTTGCCACGAACAATCCCCATGCCAAGGAATACCTGCTCGGCTGGATCATCGCCGTGGTAGTCATCATGGTGGCCTTCCTGATTATCTAAAAACGAAGAGCCATGAGAACCATGCGTAAAATCAACAAGCCGATCAAGTTCTTCGGTCTGTCATCGGGACAGTTCGCCATCTTCATGCTGCTGACGGCCATCATCATCATCGTGAGCATATTCAAGCAGCTGCACCCGATACTCATCATCGGAATCATTTCCGCCATTCTGTTTCTATCCGGTCTGCTGTTCCAAACCTTGAAAAAGAAACACAAGGCCGGTAACCCGGACTACCTGACCGGCCTCCGGATCAAGAACGCCACCCCCCGGCAGATAACGGACAAACGGCAGATTTTCAAATTCATCCTAAAACAGCAACCATGATAGGAATCATCATACTCATATCACTGCTAATCTGTGCGCTGTGCCTGCTGATTGCTCTGCTGTATATCCGGCAGACAGAGATAGAGGTGAAGGACAAATCCGTGGATCTGGAAAGTGTCTTGCCTATCCAGACCATCACGGAGAACGCCGTCATCAACGGGAACGGTGACATCACCGTCGGCTACCGGCTGCTTCTGCCCGAAGTGTTCACCTTGTCGGAAAGCGAGGCGCAATACATCCATGAGCGGTTGGAGGCTCTTTTGAAGATGCTTCCGGCAGGCACGGTCATCCATCAGCAGAATTTCTACTATACGGGGCGATACCATCATGCAGAATACTCTTCTAATGCCCTGATAGCGGAGAACAACCGTCATTTCAACGGCAAGGAGATACTGAACAGCTACACCAACCTGTATGTGACGTTCACGAACGGCAACCGAAACGGTAAGATACGCAAAAGCGCATCGGGCACCTCGCTGATGCGAAAGCTGCACTACCCGTTCAAGCAACCTTATAAGGAATATCAGCAACGGCTGACAGAAATGGAAGCCTTTCTGATGAACTTTGAGAACGGCTTGTCATCCATCCAGCAGTTTGAGATACGCAAGATGGATGATACGGAACTGAACAACGCCATCTACGACTACGTCAACCTCTCTTACGAGACACCGGAAAACGATGCCACGCAGAAGAGCGTCAACCCTATGGCCGTCAGTGAAAGCGGAAGCATGAAAGTAGGGCAACAGCACGTTTCCATCCTTTCGCTGACCAATGAAGGCGAGCATCTTCAAGAACTGGCCGTGCCGCACACCGGCAAGTCGAAGGCATACGGGGGAAACATAGAGATACCGGACAGCATACGGAGCAAATGCTCGATGCTGTACCCCGTAGGACTTGGCCTGCCGTTCAACCACATCGTAAACATCGTGATAGAGATAACCGATCCCGATGCCACCGTAACGGCCATCGGTGCGGAGAAAGACGCGCTGAACTACATCACCAACTTTTATCCGCCCGCAGCGGAGAAGCAACGCGAGCAGGCAGCTTTCTGCGATGAGATTACCCAGTTCGACTACCAGACCGCCTATACCGCCTTCAATGTCGTACTGAACGATACAGACCGTACCTCGCTCATGCGGAAAACCGCACTGGTACAGCAAGGCTTCAGTTTTATGAACCAAAGTTCGTGCTATGTGGAGAACGCCGAGCTGTGCAACCTGTTCTTCTGCAACATACCCGGCAATGCCAGGGCCAATTACCGGGGCCTCGTCAACACGACCAAGCAGGCCATCTGTTATCTGCAAAAAGAGGGGATGTACCTTTCGGACGAGAAAGGACATATCTACCATGACCGTTTCGGTACTCCCGCCAAGATAAACCTCTGGGATTATCCGGCGCTGAACAACAAGAACCGCATCGTTATCGGCCCGTCCGGTTCCGGTAAATCTTTCTGGCTGAACAATTACATCCTGCAAAGCTATGAACTGGGCCGGGATGTGATGATCATCGACATCGGCGGCTCTTACCGCTCGATGATAGCCTTGAACCGGGGCAAATACTTCGACTCTACCGAGCAGAAGAAATTTGCGTTCAACCCCTTCTTGTGTGACCGTGACAAGAACGGCAAATACCTATACATCGACACCACGGATGCCGAGTCCGCCGATGACCAGATAAAGACCATCGTCGCCATTATCAGCTACATTTGGAAGGTACGTGAACCCATGCTGCCTGCCGAGAACGCCATTCTCAGGAAATCCGTCATCGGATTTTACGACTATGTGAACAACTCTTCAATAGGAGAGAAGCATGAGCGTATCTTCCCGACGCTGATAACTTACCGGGCTTATCTGAAGGAAGTGTTCAGCAAACGGATGACCGAGTTTGAGAAACAGAAATTCGAGATAGAGGAGCTGTTGCTTTTGCTGGAACCCTATACGGACGGAGAGCTGTCATTCCTGCTGAACGCCACCGAGAACGTGGATATCGTGTATGACCGGCTGATAGCCTTCGATATGGAAGATGCCTCTAAGAAAGAGTACTTTCCACTCGTTGCCATCATCACCCTGCAAATGATCGTGGATAAAATCAAGAAACGCCAGGGATTTGCCAAAGAACTGATCATCGACGAAGCGCTCGACTTCCTGCAAGACGAGAAATTCGGAGACTTCATCGCCTACCTGTACCGTACCTTCCGTAAAAAGGAGGGAAGCATCACGCTGGCCGCACAGAACATCCTGTTTTTGAAAAACATGCCGTCCAGTATCAAGGACTCCATCATCATCAACTGCGCAACCAAGATTATCCTCGACCATTCGGAACACCGGCAGAACCTGCCGGAAGTGAAAGCCGTGCTTTCCATCACGGACGAAGAGGCCTATATGATCGAGTCGTTGCAACGCACGGAACGCTGGAGAGAGTTTTTCATCAAGATGTCGAACGATGCCTTCATCTTCCGCAACGAGGTGTCCGACTTCGCCGCCGTAGCCTTCGATTCGCGCCAAGCGACGGTAGTACGGCTGAAGCAGTTGTTCAACGAAAGCGGCTCGACCTATACGGCCATCAACCGCTATCTGGAGGAAAGGAGGAAAAAGTATGGATGACGCCACCCAAGGGCTGACCGCCCTTCTAAGCTGGTCAACCGACTTCAACGGCAGCGCATACAATCTTGCCGGAAGCATTGCCGCCGCACTTTTAGGCGTTGCGCTCATTTTCGTGGTATGGGCACTGGCCATGAAAAAAGAGAACGCCAAAAGCTATCTGATAGCCTGGCTGGTATGTGTCATATTCACCCTATTATTCATCATCAACAAATAACCGTCATGAAAAGAATCATTCTCATACTCGGACTTTCCGTCTCGATGGGGCTAATGGGAACCGGCAGCGTTCATGCCCAGTTTGTCGTGCATGATCCCGTACACACCCTGCTGAACTCAACGGAATGGATCACCAATGTCAAGAAATGGGTCGCACAAATCAATGAAATGATAGATGCCCAGGAACTGAGGCTTGGCCTGCAAAAAATCGACCAGCTGAAGGAACTCAAGTCACTGAAAGAACTGGCCGATTTACTTGACGATGTAGCCTGCCTAAGCAGTGACTACAGTTTTTACCTGAATGTAGGTTCAAATTACCACTGTTTGAAATTTCTTAATTTTCAGCGTGTAACCGTCAACCTGAGCCTGAGTACCGATTTGCTGTTCAAGGTAGCCACCGTGACCAGTTACTTCTCGATGAACTCGGAAGGACGCATGTCATTCATCGAGCAAGTGAAGGAATCGGTAGAGAAGGCAGCTGAAGAAATGCGAGAGTTTAACGAATCCGTGCGTTCCACGGTCATTTACAAATCCATGAAAGGGCATAACCGGAAGACCTACTATCAGGGACGGCTGGCCGCTTTCACACGACACACCAATTAGAGCGTTATGAATCAAGACAATTTTCTCTGGGGACTCCAGATCACGGACGGCCTGACAATGGAACTCGTTTCGCAAATGACGGTCATCGCCTTCGGTGTTGGTGTCATATGTTTTATCTGTAACCTGGCATACAACTATCTCTATCACGGAGCCAGCCAGCTGTTAAGCCCGAATGAGGACAAATTTCCCGACATGATGGAAATCACCCGTTGCCTGGTACTGTTCTTCTGCCTGAGTATGTACACCCCCATCGCCCAAACCATCGTAGGCACGATGGAAGTAATTAACGAAGCCACCTCGCTGACCTCCGAGCGTGCGCAGGAATTTGCCCAGTTCATGGCACAATCAGCCACCGAACAAGGAGAGATGATTGCCGAATACGACAAACACAGCCTCCAGTCGGAGGTAGCAGCCGGAGAAGACAACACCGGCGCCATGCAGCACGAACTGGATAAAAAGATGGAAGAGGACGAAATGACCGGTGTACGCTCCAGCGTGGAGAAGATTGTGCAGCTGCTCAATCCCGCCAACCTCGCCACCCTTGTACTTCATGGCATTTCCGCCCTACTGGTAGGAATCATACAAGTAGTCATCTTAGGTATCGGCGTGGTCATTGTCAAGCTACTGGTCATTCTCGGCCCGTTCGTATTTGCCGTGAGCATGCTGCCGGTCTTTCAGAAACAGTTGAGTATCTGGTTCGGTACGCTCTGCTCCGCCTGTATGGTATTCACCGTCATCAATATCCTGAACCAAATCATGTGGCAGACCTTCAAGGCCATCTATACGGAAAGTGCCGACATGGTGGACGCAGCTACGCAGCAGATACAATATTTAGGAATGGATCTCGCCCTGATCGGTGCTTATTGCAGCTGTTTCTGGCTATCCTCCAAAATCGTAGGACACAACGATGCCGGGAAAATCATTTCGAAAACCGTGTCAATCGTCACCACGGCGGCCACCATCGCCCTGATGGGAGGCGCAGCGGCAGGCGGCAAGCTGACCAACGTAGGCGGTGCCGCCTCTATCGGGGCAAGTTTCATAAACGACAACAATAAAAAATAGAACTATGAATCTGATGAAATTCAAAGGAGCAGATGATGCGGTCAAGCTGACTATCCGGCTTTCAGCCGGGTACTGCATCATCCTGACTATCGCTTTTGCCTGCAGTATCATCTTCCTTATCAACAAAATAGAAAAAGCATACGGCCAGGCTCTCGTCATCGACAGGCAGGGAGAAGTCTATGAGGCAAGCAGCCTGTCTGCCAGCGATATGCGGCAATACGAATACATGAACCATGTAAAGACCTTCGTAACCCACTGGTATGCCTTTGACGAGAGCAGCTACGAGAAGAACATTTCGCTTGCGCTCAACCTCATAGGCAACAAGGGGAAGGAGCTGTTGAATGAGTACAACGATGTGAATATGCTGAACTCACTCATACAAAAGAATATCCGTTACGGGGTACGCATCAAGGATGTAAAGATTAACACCCAAACGATACCCGTTTCCGGAAAGATAATCTTCACGCAGACCGGGTACCGGGCACGGGGAAGCATCTCACGTAATATCGAAGCGGAGTTCACCATCTATGATATGCTGTCCCGCAGCGAGGAAAATGCGCACGGAGCCAAGATAGAAGATTGGATTGTCCGCTATTCCGAACCCGTGGAAAGCAACGGCGCCAACACATCGCAGGCAGCTTCTCCGGGCAAGAATGAAAACCAGTCAGAAACCTCTAAACCAACCGACCATGGAACCGAATAAACTTATCAAAGACAAGAACAAGCTGTTGATGGCCATCCCGGTAATCCTGGGCATCCTCTTCCTTTATGTATTCTTCATCCGTGAGGACGGGAACGTGCCGTCAGGGAGTGACAGACAGGCCGCCTCGCAAGCCTTTCTGGAACCACAGTCGGAAATGGCCGACAAGGTGAACGACAAGATGGAAGCCTATAAGCAGGACAAACTGGAAGAGCAGGAGAAGGCACGCATCCTGAAAGAGTCTCAGGTCAAAGGATCTGATTTTTACTTCGAGCTGCAAAACCAGCAGGAACGGTATGACCGTGCCACACTGGAGCGCATCCGCCGTATGCAGAACGATCCGTACAGCGAAGTCATGGCAGAATACGGAGGTGGCCGGAACGGACGCTTCTCTCATCAGCTGGAAAGCCAACTGGACGGACTGGAGGACGAGCAGGCACTCAACGAGATTATCCGGGAAGCCAAGAAGAACTCACGCATCCGCAAGGAACTGGAAGAATCCGACAAATACCGCAAGCGCATGTATGAACGGATTGTCAATTATGACCAAGAGGGAAAAACGGAGAAAGCCGCTGCCAACCCTTCCGGCCATCCATCCGCCGACAGCCTGATGCAAAAAGGCCCGATCTACCGTGCCGAAAACGGTAAGCGGGTACGCCGCCAACCGACCTCCACACCGGGAAACAGCAACCTCTTCAGGGCTTGCATCCACGGCGACCAGACCGTAGTCACGGGCAGTACGGTACGGATGCGGTTGCTTCAGGACGTAACCCTATCCGGCATGAAGATACCGGCCAACACGCTGTTTTACGGTATCGCCACTTTGGGAGCCAACCGCCTCGATGTGGTAGTCAGCAACCTGAAGGTAGGAGACAACCTCAATCCCGTATCGGTGGTTGTCTTCGACAATGATGCCATGGAAGGTTTAAACCTGCCCAATAACCTGAAAGCCAGTGCAGCCAAGCGTATGGAACAAGGTCTTGTACAGAACATTGACATGCCGCTCTCTTCCATCGGCACGATGGCCAGCGAAGTGACCAGCGTAGTCAACGCCACCACCCAGGTAGCCAAGCAAATCTTGAACATGAGCCTCTCACAAGTGAAGGTACATCTCAAGTCCAACTACGAAATGTATATCCAGGAAGAGAGTCAGGAATCGAAGTTGCGCAGGCAAGCCGTGCAAGCGGAGTTACAGAAGCTCTATGAGCAAATGGAACAAGAGAAAACGAACAAGAAAAATCATCCCCTTCAAACATTGATAGACAAATTATGATAGATATTCTCAATTACCTGCTTGCGCTGTCAGCGGTCTTTTTCGGCTATCGGATCTACGTATCACGCCGGAACGGACGAGCCTTTAAAGAAATCCGTCCGCTGACCGTTTCTTTCGGCATTACCCTGCTTCTTCTATGGGGCATTACCGTATTCACCGCCTTTTTTTCAAGAACCGTTTAACATATCGACAACATGAAGAAATATATTTATCTACTGTTTTACTGCCTTGTGTGCAGCCTGCCGCTCTTCGCTCAGGGAAACGGCACTCCCCGGCAACAAGCCATCAGCCAAAAAGACATCTTTATCTCTTTCGACTGTGTGAAACACCTGGTATTCCCTGTGCAAGTATCTGATATCGCCATCGGCGAACAGGAGCTTGTCATGGCCAGCCGGGTAGAAGAGGCGCCCCATATCGTCAGGCTCTCGGCGCAAGCGGAAGGATTCACCGAAGAGACCAACCTGACCGTAGTCTGCATCGACGGAAGCGTTTACACCTATCACATCCGCTACCTTCCCGAAGGCGGCACGGATTCGCACCCGAACATTTACGAGGACAACGGGAAATGGCAGCACCATGACTATCAGGCAGAAGTCAGCGACCTCCATCTGGCCGAGTTCTTCTTTCCGGAGGACATCGCTTACGGAACGCCCGGCAACGAGGTGTCCTTCACTCTGGCCGCCTACAACAACCAGTTGAAAGTATCAACCGCCAAAGATGCCGTGGCATATTCCAACCTGTTTGTGGTGGATAAGGCCATGAACACTTACCACATCACCATCAAACGGGGCAATACCTCCGTATTCACCTACAATTTCGATGACCAGCGCAAATATACCGCCCATGTGGATGTGAACAGCGAGGAAATGGAAAGATGCATCCAAGAGCTGCGCAACAAGAAGCGCAACATCTACAGCCTGGGGGTCATCGAGAACAAGTTTGAGTTGTCAATGGCCAATCTGTATGTGCATGAGGGCTTCATGTTTTTCATCTTTGACCTGAAAAACAAATCATACATCGACTACGACATCGAGTTTGTCAAATGTTTCCAGCGTGACCAGAAGAAGAGCAAGAACGCCATCCAGCAAGAAACGACCATCGAACCTATCTATCAGAAAGATTTTGACACGAAAATCAAGGGTAAGAGCCGGAACCGGCTGATACTTGGTTTCGACAAATTCACGATACCCGATGATAAGGTATTCGAGATCGAGATTTACGAGCGAAACGGCGGGCGGCACATCAAGCTGGCCGTGTTGAACGAATACATCCTTTCCGCAGAACCCTTATACAAGCCACAGCCATGAAACTGAGAGAAGCATTAGACACCTATATGTTCGACAACGTGGGACAGTTCGGCGGCATCGCCGAATCACTGGGCTATCAGACCGAATACCGGGACGGATATTTCCGGTTCCGCAAAGACGGGGAAGAGCTGAGCATGAGCGTAAGCGAAATCAGGGAAAAAGCCGGAGCAAAGTACGATGAAAGCCTTCGTGACCAATCAAAAGAACGTGTATCCGCCCTTTTTGACAAGGAACGTGCCAATGATCCTAAATATGTCGCCGAGCTGGAGAAGGAGGGCATCAGCATCAAGCGGTGGGAGAACCTGAAGGGACATGACAAAGACAGCTTTACCGTCATCGACCATCGCCTGAAGGTATGCTACACCGGACAGTCGCTCTATGAATACGCCTACAAGCAAGGGAACATCCTCGACGGGAAAGGCACCAAGCTGGAAAAGGGTGTCATGTCTGATTTGATGGAGATACACGGCAAACCGGGGAAGCTCCGTTTCAACGATGACGGAATCTCCGTATTCTACCGCAAAGAGGCGTTGGTTATCCCGGACAAGGTGCTGGGAAAGAAGTTGGGCAAGAAAGAGAAAGAACAGCTGCTTGCCGGTGACATCGTACCCATCACCGTAAATAAGAAGGACATCCTGCTGCAAGTTGACCGGGATCTGAACTCCGTCATCCTGCGCACCAACCAGGAAATCAAGATTCCCGACATCATCGGGCAGACCAGCGAATATGGCGGCTACAAGTTAACCAAAGCCGACAAATACCTGCTCGCCAACGGCCATGCACTGGAGAACAAGCTGCTGCACAGTCCGGAAGGCTACTTCATTGCCGACATCCAACTGACGGATGACAGGAAAGGAGTCATGATACAGAACATACAGAGTATCACTCCCGGCAAGGCACAAGAGCTGATCAAGGCCATGCCCCCCAAACTGGAAGCCCATGCGGCCAACATAGAGGCTGCAAAAGAGCAAAAACACGAAGAGGGGCGCAATATGGAAGCCGAGTTTAAGGAAGCGGTGGGCAAACATGACTTTGAAAAAATCGGGAAGCTCAAAGAGGAAGGATATAAACCCAGTGAAGAGTTTATCAAAGGAATCGGTAAGGAACACGGTCTGGATAAAAGGCAAACCCATGAAGTCATCCAGCTGTTCGGCACCAAGCCAGAAGAACAGGGCGAACATGAAAGGCAGGCCGCACGTCTGTTGGATGCCGCACAGACCGACAACTTTCATGTCATCCAAGAGATACAGAAAGAAGGGTACCGGCTCACCCAACAAGACCTTACCCGGATGCGTGAAACGGGTGTGCAAGCCAACACGCTGATAGCCGTACAAAAGATTTTCGGGATGGAAGGCAGCACAAAGACACTGGGAGATGTCAAACTGGCCAGCACACCCAAACCCGACAACAGCAAGGAAATGGCCCGTCCGATAGCCAGCACCATCAACCGGGCTTTCAATGACTTATAACCTAAAAAATCAGGAATTATGGATTACGATGAATTAGTACAGAAAAACATTGCAGGAGAAATCAGTGACTTAGAGTTTCTACTTGCACAGGAAGAGCTTGCACAAGCCTATCAAGAAGAGATGGCTGCCAAGCAGCAAGAGACAAACAACCAAACGGCCAGAGAATGGCTGCTTGATTACGAGAACAGAAATCTATACCAATAAATCATGGATACAGCAAGTGACAAAGCATTACAGCGTTTCGCCGAACTGATGATTTTATGTTGAGGTCAACATAAAATCATTAATGTTGCCCATTTGTTT
>NZ_QTLP01000004.1:0-268025 GCF_003635405.1 Parabacteroides sp. AF39-10AC
ATTTTGGAACTTGTATCACTTCTCCGGCAAGTGGCAGCACGTTGCGCCGGTTGGCACTGATTGTCCGGGTCAAGCCTCTGTCGGACATCGCCTTAAGGGCGTAACTTTGCACCCGAACGGCAGGGTACGCCGCAGGTAGCGCAGCCCGGAGTTTGAAAGGAATCATCCCCAATCCGTCCTCGACGGATTTTTATGTTCACCTGAACATAGCAAGGTATGTTTTCAGCCGCTCAAAACATTTTGAGCAGCCACGAAAACGCCTTGCCCTTGCAGGGGGCGGGCTTACCCTCCGAAGTCGGGAAGCCTCTCAAACCTACGGTGTCTGTACCATGAAGCGGCGACTTATGCCGTCAAACCGCTAAATCCAAAGTAATATGAATGAAAAAAGAAGAAACAAAGGCGGGAGAAATCCCAAACTCGACCCGGCAGTGTTCAGATACACCGTCCGTTTCAGCGAGGAGGAACACAACCGTTTCCTCTCCATGTTCGAGAAGTCGGGCGTTTACGCCAAGTCGGTTTTCCTGAAGGCGCACTTCTTCGGGCAACCGTTCAAGGTGCTGAAAGTGGATAAAACGCTGGTGGATTACTACACCAAGCTATCTGATTTTCATGCGCAATTCCGCGCAATAGGCACGAACTACAACCAAGTCGTGAAGGAACTGAGGCTGCATTTTTCCGAGAAAAAGGCGATGGCGTTGCTCTACAAACTGGAGCAACAGACCGTCGAACTCGTGAAACTGAGCCGCCGGATTGTGGAACTGTCTAAAGAGATGCAGGAAAAATGGTCGCAAAAATCAGTGTAGGAAACTCGTTGTACGGCGCACTTGCCTACAACGGGGAGAAGATCAACAAGGAGGAAGGACGGCTGCTCACCACCAACCGCATCTACAATGACGGCACGGGAACGGTGGACATCCACCGGGCGATGGAGGACTTTCTCTCCTTCATGCCCGTGTGGTCAAGGGTGGAGAAGCCTGTGGTGCATATCTCTCTCAATCCGCATCCCGACGACGTGCTGACGGACACGGAGCTTCAGGACATCGCGCGGGAGTATCTGGAGAAGATGGGCTTCGGGAACCAGCCTTACATGGTGTACAAGCATGAGGACATTGACCGCCACCACCTGCACATCGTCACGGTACGGGTGGACGAGAACGGCAAAAGCATCGACACGCGCAATAACTTCTACCGCAGCAAGCAGATAACCCGTGAGCTGGAACGGAAGTACGGGCTGCATGACGCGGAACGGAAAAACCGCCGTCCTGATATGCAGCGGCATAAGGTGGATGTTTCGGCTGGCGATGTGAAGAAGCAGGCGGGGAATGTGGTAAAGGAACTGAACCGCCGTTACCGTTTCCAGACGATGGGCGAATACCGCGCCCTCCTTTCCTTATATAATATGACGGTGGAGGAAGCGCGGGGTAACGTGCGCGGACGGGAATATAATGGGCTGGTCTATTCCGTCACGGACGGCAAAGGCAACAAGGTCGGCAATCCTTTCAAGTCCTCGCTGTTCGGGAAGTCCGTCGGCTTTGATGCCGTACAGAGAAAGTTTGCCCGTTCCAAGCAGGAGATTAAGGACATGAAACTTGCCGACATGACAAAATGCACCGTCCTTTCCGTGCTGCAAAGTACGTATGACAAGGAGAGGTTCATAGCCACGCTCAAGGAGAAAGGTATTGACACCGTGCTGCGCTATACGGAGGAAGGACGCATCTACGGGGCCACGTTCATCGACCACCGAACAGGATGCGTGTTGAACGGCTCACGCATGGGCAGGGAACTGTCCGCCAACGCCTTGCAGGAACACTTCACGCTGCCATACGCCGGACAGCCGCCGGTTCCGCTTTCCATTACCACGGAGGGTCAGGAGGAAACGCAAGCTCCGTCCACTTCCGAATACGGAAGGGACTTGGACGGCATGGGCTTGTTTTCTCCCGAAGGCCCGGCAGTGGACGCCGAGGAGGAAGCCTTCATCCGGGCGATGCAGCGCAGGAAGAAAAAGAAGAAGCGCAAGGGCTTGGGAATGTAATCAGTCAGACAAAGTATCAACAATCAAAACAATTTCAAGGTATGTCACAACAAGAAGACGATTTGAGGGCATTGGCGAAAATCATGGATTTTCTGCGTGCCGTGAGTATTATTTTAGTGGTCATGAACGTGTACTGGTTCTGTTATGAAGCCATACGGCTCTGGGGTGTGGACATCGGTGTGGTGGACAGGATACTGATGAACTTCAACCGCACGGCGGGGCTGTTCCGTTCCATCCTCTACACGAAACTATTTGCCGTCCTCCTGCTTGCCCTGTCCTGTCTGGGGACAAAGGGCGTGAAGGGCGAGAAAATCACGTGGGGGAAAATCTGGGCGGTCCTTGCCGTGGGCTTCGTGCTGTTCTTCCTCAACTGGTGGATACTGGCTTTGCCGCTCCCGATAGAGGCGGTGACGGGACTGTATATTCTGACCGTCGGCGCAGGTTATGTCTGCCTGCTGATGGGCGGTCTGTGGATGAGCCGTCTGTTGAAGCACAACCTTATGGACGATGTGTTCAATAACGAAAACGAGAGTTTCATGCAGGAAACAAGGCTTATCGAAAGCGAGTATTCGGTCAATCTTCCGACACGGTTTTACTACAAAAAGCGTTGGAACAATGGCTGGATCAATGTCGTGAATCCTTTTAGGGCTTCCATCGTGTTGGGTACGCCGGGCAGCGGTAAATCCTATGCAGTGGTAAATAATTTCATCAAGCAGCAGATAGAAAAGGGCTTCTCGATGTATGTGTACGACTTCAAATTCAGCGACTTGTCCACGATAGCATACAACCATCTGCTGAACCACCCGGAGGGCTACAAGGTGAAACCGAAGTTTTATGTGATAAACTTCGATGACCCGCGACGTTCGCACCGTTGCAATCCCATTCACCCGGACTTCATGGAGGATATTACGGACGCTTATGAGAGTGCGTACACCATTATGCTCAACTTAAATAAAAGTTGGGTGCAAAAGCAGGGCGACTTTTTCGTAGAATCGCCCATCATCCTTTTCGCGGCTATTATCTGGTATCTCAAAATTTTCCAGAACGGCAAGTATTGTACATTCCCCCATGCGATTGAGTTCCTGAACCGCCGCTATGAGGATATTTTCCCGATACTGACCTCTTACCCGGAATTGGAAAACTATCTTTCTCCGTTCATGGACGCATGGCTCGGAGGGGCTGCGGAGCAGTTGATGGGGCAGATAGCAAGCGCGAAAATCCCTTTGTCAAGGATGATTTCCCCGCAGCTCTATTGGGTGATGTCGGACAGCGAGTTCACGCTGGACATCAACAATCCCGAAGAACCGAAAATACTCTGTGTGGGCAACAATCCCGACCGTCAGAATATCTACGGGGCCGCTCTCGGTCTGTATAACTCCCGTATCGTGAAACTCATCAACAAGAAAGGGATGCTGAAGTCGTCGGTCATCATCGACGAGCTGCCCACGATTTATTTCAAGGGGTTGGACAACCTTATCGCCACCGCGCGAAGCAACAAGGTTGCCGTGTGTCTGGGCTTTCAGGATTTCAGCCAGTTGGTGCGCGACTACGGTGATAAAGAAGCGAAGGTCGTGATGAACACCGTCGGCAATATCTTTTCCGGTCAGGTGGTGGGTGAAACCGCCAAGACGCTTTCCGAACGCTTCGGTAAGGTGTTGCAGAAACGGCAGTCCATTTCCATCAACCGGCAGGATGTTTCCACCTCCATCAACACGCAGATGGATTCACTCATCCCGCCGAGCAAGATTTCCGGCTTGACGCAGGGTATGTTTGTCGGTTCGGTATCCGACAACTTCAACGAGCGTATCGAGCAGAAGATTTTCCATTGCGAGATTGTCGTGGATGCCGAGAAGGTGAAGCGCGAGGAGAAAGCCTACAAGAAAATCCCCGTCATTACCGACTTTACGGACGGGGACGGCAACGACCGCATGAAGGAAACGGTTCAGGCGAATTACAGGCGCATCAAGGAGGAAGTGAAGCAGATTGTTCAAGAGGAACTGGAACGTATCGCAAATGATGAAAACTTGAAACACCTGTTGCAGCAGAAATAACAGATTCCTTTATATATGAAAAAGGGGATGTGTCAAAACACCCAAAATATGAAAATTACCCCTGTCACAGATATCTGTAGCAAGGGTAATTTTGTTAAAAAGAGAGTTTTGACACCCTCTTTTTATTCTCAGATTTGAGATGCTTGTTGATGGTGGTAATGGCAAGCATCAGCAAATAATTTTTCAGTTCTGTATCGTCTTTAAGCAGTATGCTGTATTCTTCGGCAAACATTCTCAACAGTCTGGTTCTGAGTTTCGACATTTCTTCACCGAAAGGTATCTGTCGGTTTTCTTGCCAATACTCAATCACTACGGAAGATACCAGCCACTTGAACTCGGATTTCATCTCTTTGCCGAGTTTCTTGAAGCGGATTTGTTCGCTAATTGGCGGCTCGTTGTATGGCATCATGTCTGCCGGGTCATAAACGGATATACTGCCGATACCATAATCCATGATTATCGGTAAATCAGTTTTTACATCATTCTTATGTTTCTTCTTTTTAGCCATACCCGTTATTGTTGCAGGAAACCTTTACCTTTATCAGTAAGATAGTATTTCTGTTGCGGACTCTTGGAGCCTATGGGATAAAGTGAAAGGACCAAACCGGAATTTATTGCCGGATGGATATAGTTCTTTAAGAAATTCCTTTTATCTTTCATTCCCGTTTTCTCCATGATTTCTTTAGCAGAGAGAGTGTTGTTCCCAATAGCAGACAACAGTTTTCCTAACTGTGGGGTTACTGTGGGGTTACTATAGGGTTGCTGTGGGGTTGCTGTGGGGTCTTGTCCTACTGTAGTTCTTGTATAATGAAACACAATCCATACAGCATTGCCGTCGGTATGAAACTCCGGATCCGGAATACCGACACGGCGACATTCGTTTACCATAAGGGCTATGCCACGTCCCCAACTCTCCAATACTGCACTTTTGTACAGCACATTGGCTACTATCAGATTTTGTGGTTCGGAATTGTGGCCACCCAACAGTTTCTCAATGGTAATATCAGGCGGAAATGTTCCGCTGTTTTCAATCTCCACGCGGTCATCATAGATAGCAATCCCGACTGAACTGCCGGGGCGATGGTAAACACGATGTGCAAAAGCATTTATGCAACATTCTCTCAATGCCTTATATGGCACATTCAGTTCCTCTTCTCTGTACAAACCTTCAATTTTACCGGAAAGGGACAAATGCTTGAAGAAAAATGCCATTGCAGCATCCAGCAAGTTGAATATATTGCCTGTCACACGCTGATTATCTAAAAATTCATCTTTTGTCGTTCCTTTGAACCGGGCTAAACGGAGCAGACATTGGGGATAATGGTAGAAGTTTCGTCCGAATAGGACAACGGAAGCATTGTTCAGCTTTCCATCATTCAACAAGTCAAATTTTTCAAGGATGGTTCGGACATCCTCCTGCATAGAACCTTCCGGCAAACGTCCGCCTCTGATTTCTCCACGTACTGCGCCCAAGATTGCCGTTTCGTCAAGGTCGGATATTTTCAAGCTGGGATTTTGCATGGAATCCCAAGCATAGGTTCCGCCTCGCTGCATAACCAACAGGTTGTATATACCCTGCGGCATGGCAGATGTAACGCTCTCTATCCGTTGATAAGCCCTCCCCTTATAGGTGAACGGGCGCATATATCGTTGTTCTTCCGCTGATAAAGCTATAACACTTTTGTTCGTTCCCGGAATGTCTGTATAGGATATATCAATGGTCGCAAACGGCTCGATTCGTCTGATGGTTTCCGCAATATCGCGCTTCGTCTTGTCGCTCACTTCCTGACCGATAATCTTTCCCTTGTCGGTTACACCGAACAGCACCGTGCCGCCCGTACCGTTCAGGAAGGCACAAAGAGTTTCCATTCCACGCTCCAACTGCCCGGTAGTTTCTTTGAACTCAACTGTCCCGCCTTCGGCTCCGGCAATCAGTCCGTTCAATATTTCGAGGTTATCTATTTTCATCCGTCATTGATTAATACTTGCAAAGTTAATGATTTTAATCGGCTTTCCGGCAGATAATAGAGTGATTGTAAATGAAGAAGGATAAGAAACCGTATAATCCGGCCGCTTATCCTTTGTTTGGCATTCGTTTATCTCCTCATCCGCTCCAATTCATCGTCATGTCGCATCTTCGCGTTCAGTTTGTCCTGCATCTTTTCAAGGAAGTAGGTGCGACTGTCGCTTTTCCTGCGTTTGATGTCCGTATAGAAGCGGTAGCAGTCTTTGGACTCCACACCGAAAAAGGAATAGAGGACAGGGGCAAGCTCTTTCAGCGAAGCCTTGCCGCCATTGATGCAGCCGGTGGCGTAGAGGGCATAGATTAGCTCTACCAACTCGACGGCATTACCGGTCCATTGCAGGGCTGGGACTGTGGCTTTGGTTTCGGATGTGGATGTTAGTGGTGGCACGGAGGTAATTGCAGAAGCGGATACTATCTTCTGCATCTTTCGGATGAAGGATAACGCCTTGCGGATATACACAGTGACGACATTCTCCTCCGATACCGACAAGTTCTGTGGATGGTGCTGTAATTCGATTTCGGCAAAAGCCAACGCCACAATAATATGCTTGGCATCATTGCCGCCGTAGCACAGGTTTATTACTTCCTGCACGAATCCGCCGTATGCCGTTTCCGTGCTACCGTTGTCTTTTCCGTTTATCATGGCGAAAAACTGTGTTTCCGCCAGTATGAGATGGTTCATTATCTTTTCTGTTTTGAGGGTTTACACTTGTTTATCAGTGTGCGCACACTGATATATGGTGCAAATCATAGCCCTAAACACGAGAAAAGATTGTGAGAAAATTGTACTACATTGTTTTTCAGAAAGATAAAATTCAAAAATAATTTTATCCTTGATTGCATCCCTTGTGAAATGTGTTCAGATTCTGAACATGTGTTCACTTTCTGAGCACGGAAATCCCGCCAAGATGTTCATAATCTGAACATTTTATGCCCGTGGCTCTTTATGATAGGTAAGCCGGATTACTCCGTCCCTATAAGTTTTGTTCTCCATAAGCCGCCAGTCATTCATAGGTAGTGCTGACTTGAAAAAATGCGCTCCGTTTCCGTCGATGGTTGGAACAACGTATAGTATGATTTCATCTATCACGTTCATCCGTAACAGTCCGTTGGCATATTCGGTATTCCCGGCAGTTACTTCCAACAAATGGCAAATGCTTCCACCTTCCTCCCTCCATTCTTGAAGCACGGATACCGAATAGTCGGATGTCAGCTTATACAGGGCATTGGCACGTATTTCATCCATACCGTAATCTTCGGTTTGAAGCAACCGCTTCCGGGGATGCAGTTTCATCGGACAGCCATCTATTGAGATAACGGCAAGTAATTGTATTTTCGCCATAACGTATTTTCTTTCCTTTTTGGCGAGGCAAAAAAGTAGCGTGCAATTCACACTACTTTCAAGCGATGGCTCTGGTAAAGCCTTTACGGAGAGTACGTGAATGCACGCTATGCGTAAGCATAGCATAAGCATCACGCAATCGTCTCCGTAGTTTCAATTTACCAGATTTTCGCTCGAAACGCCTTGCGGTCTTATGTCTATATCATCGGCGAAAAGTTACCCGATCGCCTGCTATTTTCTGAAATACAATTGCAAAGTTAATCAATTATTGCCATTTACAGCCATACTCCGGTCAGTTTTCTTCATTCAATCCATACTCTACCAATTTATTATACAGCGTTGTCCTGCCGATACCCAGTATCTTTGCAGCCATTTTCTTGTTACCGGCTGCTTGTTTCAAAGCACGCAGGATACGTCCTCTTTCTTCATCCCCGCTCTTCAATGTAAAACAAGCGGAAGTAGCGGACGGTTCATTGTCAAGTTCCAAATCGGCTTCGGTTATCATATCGCCTTCTGATTGCAGGACTGCCGTCTGTATCTTCTGTTTCAACTCGCGCACGTTGCCCGGCCACGCATGGGCGAGCAGGGCATTACGGGCAGATGCGGCAAACCCTTTTACTTCACGTTCCAACTTACGGTTTGCCATTTCACGGAAGAACTCAGCCAATGGCATGATGTCTTCCGGGCAGTCGCGCAAGGGCGGCATGGTTATCACATACTCCTGCAAGCGATAGAGCAAATCCTGCCGGAACCGCTTTTCCGTTACGGCTTTCTGCAAATCCTCGTTGGTTGCAGCCACTATCCTCACGTTGGCTGTTTTGTCCTCCTTTGCACCGACGGGACGGTAACGGCGTTCCTGTATGGCGCGGAGCAGCATCTGTTGCATCTCCATTGTTAGGTTGCCCACTTCGTCAAGGAACAGCGTGCCGCCATCCGCTTCCAGAAAATACCCCGTCTTGTTTGCTTCGGCACCAGTAAACGCACCCTTGACGTGTCCGAAGAAGGCGGATTGTATCAATGACGGGGACAAGGCTCCGCAGTCCACTGCCACAAAAGGTTTATCGGCAAGTTTGCTTTGTTGGTGTATATGTTGTGCGATATGTTCCTTGCCCGTACCGTTCTCGCCCAGTATCAGCACGCTCATCCGGGTGGTGGCTACAAGGCGCACACGTTTCTTGATTTTCTGATAGGCTTCGCCCTGCCGGACGAATATCGGAATGTTCCATTGTAGTCGCTTTTCATGTTCTTTTTGCAGGGTGCGGATAAGCGGTATCAGTTTATCCTCCAACAACTGTTTCTGTATGTAATCCTTTGAGCCGAGCTTCATACTTTCCACTGCCGTATGCACCTCCCCGTAATTGGTCATAACGATAAACACCTGCTGTTTGTCGTTGGCACGCATCCACCGTAACAACTCTATGCTTTCACCGTCGGGGAGGCGTAGGTCGGCAACGACAATATCATCCACCTCTGACTTTGCCAATAGTTTCTTGGCAGTGGCAAGATTATATGCCGACATAGTATCGAAGCTGTCTTTCTTCAGCAGGTTGCAGACATAATCGTTATAGACGGGGTTGTCCTCAATCACAAATACTTTCATCCGACAACCTCCTTTCCTTTTGCGCAAGTTCTATGATAACTGTTCCCATACGAAGCATGGCATCCACGCATTTCCGCAATTCCATTTCGGAACATTCAGATTCTTGATGCAGCAGTTCATACAGGTTCCACAAGGGTTTGTCAGCACGGATAACAGCCCATGAACTTCGCTGACGGTGCATCCATTCGTCCAACGCCTTGCGGTCATTCCTCTCCATGATTTCCCGGACAGCCTGCATATCCTTTTCTGTTTCGGTTATCAAACGGTCGAGCATCGCCCGTTTGTCACCATATGCAAGCAGAGAGGACAAGTCGGGAAGTTCATCCTTGTCCGTACTTGTCAAAAGGCATTTGTCTGATACAGCAACCAGTTCGGAAATGGAAAATGGCTTGAACAGGCAGGCGGTAAATCCATTTTCCAACAGCTCCTCTTCGCTGCAACTGCCGGAGGCGGTCGCCACGACAATGGGAATCTCTTTCGAGTTGCTGACACTTGACGAGCGTAACAACTCCAACACCTCATAGCCGTTAATCTCCGGCATTTTCATATCGGTTATCATGAGGTCGTATGTGTGCTGCCGCATGGCTTCCATTGCATCGCCAATAGTGGTGAACGTGTCGCAATGCACACCTATACCAGCATACATTTCCTTTGTCATGGATAATACCATCGGATTGTCGTCCAATACGATGACAGAATAAGGTCTTTCTATATGAGCCAGACTTTCTGCGGCTGTCTGTTCTTCAATACCAATATCGGCAGTGTTCATTGGCAACTCCACAGTAAAACGACTGCCTTCTCCTTTTTCGCTTTCCAAGCGTATAGTGCCGCCAAGCATCCCGACTATCTGTTTCACAATGCTTAACCCCAATCCGAAACCGTCTTGCGTGGCGGCGTTGGAAAGCCGCTCGAACGCTCCGAACACTCGCTGTTGTTCTTCCGCACTCATGCCGGTTCCGGTGTCCTCTACTACAAGGGTCAGCCTATTGCCGTCATAGCTTATGACAAGTGAAACGCTTCCGGCATTCGTGAACTTGACGGCATTGCCCAGCAGGTTGTCGCATATCTGTATGATGCGCTCCTTGTCGCCATTCAGGATAATACCCTCCGGGCACTCGATGGTAAGTTTAAGATCTTTTGCTTCTGCTTGTTGCGTAAACTCCGTTTGCAACAGCTCCGCGATGTTTTCCAAACGAAACGGACGGACATTCGCCTGTTCCTTGCCGCTGTCCAAGCGGAAGAAGTCAAGCAGGGAGTTGAGCATGTCGGTCATTCTCTTGGAGGCTTGCAGGATATTGTCCGCATAACCGCTTATCTTTTCTTCTTCGTTGTCCTGCATCAGTTCCGCATATCCATGTATGGCAGTCAGTGGTGTGCGTAGCTCGTGGGTGATGGTGTGCATCGCTTTCTTGCGTGAGGCTATCAACGATTCGTTTTGTTTTACTGACTTTTGCAGTTGCCCGATTAAATCTGTTGTCTTACGTTTGTACTGCTTGATGCGGGTGGCATAGCGGTGAATGATGATGTATGAAATAATGAGCAACAGCAGCATGACACCCGTTATGATACCTACCTGCAAGAACGACTTTTCACGCATAGCGGATATTTCCGCCTCACGTTCCTGCAAGTCAGCCTGCACCTTGTGGTCCATCTGCTGGATAAGGGTTTGCAGTTGGCGGTTCAGTTCCGCATTGCGGCTGGCAAGGCTGTCGGCATATTCCGACAGACGATGGCTTTGGGCACGTTGTTGCGCTATCATATCACGGTTCAGTGTGTAGAGCATCGTGGTGGTCGTCGTCGGAGGTGCTTCCTGTTTCTTGCCGAACAACCCGAGAAAACCTTTCCTCCTCTGTTTCTTCGGCTCTTCCTGCCTGCTCGTTTGCACTATCACCGGCACCTGCTTGGCTATCCGGCGGTTGATGTCCGCCTGTTGTTCCAGAGCCTCCATGATGGCGCACAGCCGCTTTTCCTTGTCCTCCAGCAAGTGGCGCACGCTGTCTATGCGCACCGATTCGTAATGGCTCTTGAAGCGGCAAAGCATACTATCCACCGTCATCCGTTGCCGCCGGTATGCCGCCACATCCTTATCGTCCCATTCCAGCACCGACTCGCCCAAAAGAGACAACTCCACCACACCCACATACGCATCGTGTGTTTCCTTGCGGAAGCGGTTGATTTCACGGTTCTCCCGTTCCAGCAACTCCAAGTCGCGCCATTCGCCGAGCCACGTGCAGATGATGCCGCCCACCAGCAGGACTATCAACAGATAGCCTGCGGCAAGCAGCTTGCGGAAATGCTTGGTAGTGGTAACGAATTGTTCGCTCATTTGCTGTTTGTGTAAATACCGTTATTTAAAATACGCATATAGGTCGTGGAACTTCGCAGGTTCATGGATGAGAATGGCGGCCATGCTGCCTATGACCGCCACCAGAATTATATATCCGAATAGAATTCTACTCCTCAATGAAACAACCATTCTTCCCTTATTTACAATTGTTATAATTATTAAGGCATCTGACCACCGGCGATAGATGGAATTTCTGTTAGTATGGGATTTCTCGGGATTGAGTTAAAAATTCTTTGGCCACGTATGGCTTGACTTGGAGGAGCGTTTTCATTTACATCAAGCCGATAACATCTATCGTTAAATGTTATAATTCCCCAAATACCAATTGTTCCTGGGATTCTCGCCAATCCTTCAGTAGGTTTAAAAAGAACAACATTATCTATTATTCGATTTTTAACCGCCCGATTCCATGATGTTTTAATACTATTGTTAGGCGTTGGAATATGAGCAACATACCTAATGCCATTGTGCCTAAAACTGGCCATATAACACCCCGAAAAACCTGAACTTAAAGTATCTATGCCATTTGAAGCAACGACTGCTATTATATCCGCAATATATATGACACAGGCATAGTCTAATCTAAGAAAACGATAGTTACGGGTATATCCTTTTATTTGAAATGTCAAATTACTTTGCGTGACAATCGGAGGGGTCAAACCTACATTATAAATATTTTGATAATGAAACCGTGCAATATTTGTCATTACTGCTTGACTGTTTGGCAATCTTAATGCTTGAATCAAATTCATATATTTACTTACTGTTACTTTCGTTTGTTATAGGCTCGATACATGATGCCATTATATCCATCAGTTTAGACAGACCTTCGGTCTGCGGCTGCTGACTGGCTGTCACATGTATCTGGTATTTTGCCGTTTGGTTGGTCATGCGGGTGTTCTCGCGGGCGGTCGTGACTTTGCCGCTGATTTCCGCATTTATAAACCAATGTTTTGCAGAAGCTTTTGCCTCTACTTCTGCGTTGGTAGTGCTTTTTACGTTTGATGTATCGGTAACCTCCATCTGGAAATCGACATCCACGCGATCTATGAGCAGGGAAGGAATAGGCACCAATCCTATAAACGGAGCCTTGACACTTTGTGACATTGTTGTCATTTTTCCATCCTGCTGTATCGGTCTTTTAATATCGAATTCCAATACACGAGCTGTTTTACCGTCTTCATCAAAAGCAATTTTCTGGTAGAAATTCCATGCTGTCGCTGCCAATTCCTGTTGAGCTTCGGCTGCTGCAATAAGCGGTGCTGCAATCAGTTCCCGCATGGGAAGCCCCTTAAAATTGTCAGTCACATTCGGATCTCCAAGTACAGGGGATGTACCGTTATTTTTAGTCTCTTCCAATGCAGCGGAAATAATCTCTTTCGCTTGCCCGCTTATATTTTCTGCATATTCTTGTTGCCCTTGGTTCTTTATTTCTTCTGCCATAACATTTGAATTTTGAAATTGTTAGATGTTTTTTACAAAATCGTCAATGATTCGGGAAATACTCTCCGGAGTCTCCTGAACTTTAAAATTGACGCAAACCTCCATGATATCATCTGTATCTGGTTTTATGTTGCTCATCTGCATCTGGAGATTGGCTCTGTGCGGACTGGATAACAGCAAGTTGTTTTCCGGAATCTGTGATTCCACGCTTCCGACCTTCGCCTTGAACTTTATCTGCACATTATCCATTGCAAGATAATGATGGGATATCAAGGCTATAAGTGGAATATCAATAGTCTTGTCTCCAACCATGATTTTTTTTGATTGGAACGTATTTGCGTTATTTGCATTTGTTCCTTCAAAAAGTCTGGTCAGATTTTGTATCTGATGATTCTGTAATGTATCTTGTGCACAGTTTACGGCGTACTGCAAACCATTCATAATATCAGAGAATGAATTGGTTTGAACACTGTCCGGCTCATCGTCATTATTTTTCTTGCCTCTGTGAAAAAGTCCCATGTTTTTAATTTAAATACTTGATTTGTTGTCTTTAATGAGCACCAATCTTGACAATGTCCGGCTTACAGCTTCCATATTTACACTGGAGACTATATTATTATTGACAATGCCTTGATGCCAAAACCAATATGGTGGATTCTCCGTGTGTTCCATCACGTCCTCCTTTCTTTATTGGGGTTATACTTCGGTTCTTTCCGTTGCGGGCGGAACTTTTTCCGCCCGACGGTTTACTGCTTCCTCAAGGTAGGCAATGCTCCATTAAGTTCGTAACGCCACTCTGAGCCTGCGTTCTGCAAGGCGGTGTTCATGGCATCGACGGCTTTCTGCCAGGTAACGTAAGTGCCGTCCACCTTCGTGGATTCGGGGGCGGTCTTATAGCCTCGTTCCTGATTGTTCTTCCAATAGCAGGCGGTCACGGTGGTGTAGCTATCTCCAAACAAGCCGCCGATATGCACATTGCCGGTACTGCTACCCGTACTGGTTACGTTGCCCGTGGCATAGCAGGCAAGGACGCGGCTTCCTCCGTTTAATCCCACTACACCGCCGCCAAAGTTATTCTTTTGGGAAGCTATTTCTAAGGTCACGTTGCCTGTGGCATAGCAAGCTGTCATGGTGCCCCATTTTTCTCCTGCCACACCGCCGACATAGTGCTTTCCCTTCACAGTGGCAGAGGAGCTGCATCCGATGATGGAACCGGCCTTTTGTGAACCCACCACACCGCCGACACAATCTGTGCCGCTGACGCTACCCGACACCGAGCAGTTTTCAATGGTGCCCCAGCTATATCCTACCACGCCGCCAGTACAGCCAAACATGTGATTGCTTGTTATCTGTATGCCTTCCATCACCACGTTCTTCACCATACCAGCTCTATTGAGATAGCCGAACAGACCCACAAATTGGTCATTTGTCGTAACGGTCAACCCCGTGATGGTATGGCCGCCGCCGTCGAAAGTGCCTTTGTATGAGTTATCGAAGTTTGTGCCTATCGGCGTCCAGCCTTTGCCCGTCAGATCAATGTTTTTGTCGAGGGTAATGTTAATGTCGGTCTTACCTCCGTTCACTAATTCGGCTACATTCATCAGGCCATCGGCGGAGGTCACGGTGTAGCTGCCGTCGCTCTCTATGGTATAGCCCAGGTCTTTTGCCGCAGCGAGGGAGACGGTGTAGGTATATTCACCGCCCGCCTGCCAGTCGGTAGCATTCTTCATCTTATAAACGAAGGTCTTGCCGTTAGTGAAGGTGCAGGTAATGAATGCCGTGCCAGCTGCCACACTTTGCGGGGCTACGATGGCGGTGTAGGTGTTGCTACCCTTGTCATACGGGACGATTATATCCGGGTTGTCGCCTTCGGTGGAGAGACCCTTCAGCTGCACGGATGCCAGCCCCTCGGTGTAGTCCGTCAGAACGATGGTCACCCGCGCTGTGCGGTGGGTGAAGCGAAGCGTGGGGCTACCGTAGGTCACCGTCTGCCCGTCGGCTACGATGAGGTCGCTGCCCTCAAAGTCTTTCTGGGTACTTTGGTTGGCTTTTACCTTTACCGCAGGTGGGGTTGTCTCGCCAGCGGTGTAGGGCCACCACGCTGTGACGGTGATGTCGTTGTGGTTGGTCCAGTAGTACGGGTCGGTGGAGGTCAGCGTGGCGCTGGTGGGGTCGGCGGTGGAGGGCGTCACGTCGTATGCCTTCACCGTACCGTCCATCAGCACTGCCACGCTCTGCACACCCTCCCAATTGCCATCCACAGGGGCACGGGTGCCGGCGATGGCTGTCGCGGCGGGATTCAGCCCCGTGGCGGTGAAGACGATGGGGGTGCCTTCCGCCCCTTCCGGTAGGAAGCCCGCTTCGTCCTGCGTGCAGGCGCCCAATAAGAGGGCGAGCGCTGCAAGTGCAAAAAATCTTATCCTCATAATATCTGTTATTTTATTACTCTGGTTCTTTCCGTTGCGGGCGTAACTTTTCCCCCCGACGGTTTACTGCTTCCTCAAGGTGGGCAATGCTCCTTTAAGTTCGTAACGCCAATCTGAGCCTGCTTTCTGCAAGGCGGTGTTCATGGCATCAACGGCATTCTCCCAGGTAACGTTAGTGCCGTCCACATTCGTGGCTTCGGGGGCGATGCCTTCCTTATTGTAGCCGATACCTTGTTCATGATTGTTCTTCCAATAGCAGGCGGTCACGGTGGTGTAGTTTCCTCCCAAAAAGCCGCCGATATATACATTGCCAGTGCTACTACCCGTACTGGTTACGTTGCCCGTGGCATAGCAGGCAAGGACGCTGCTTCCTGCGTTGAATCCCACCAGATCGCCGCCAAGGATATTATTTATGGGGTCTATTTCTATGGTCACGTTGCCTGTGGCATAGCAAGCGGCCATGGTGGCACCCGAATTCGTCTCACCTGCCACGCCGCCGACCTGGACCATTCCCTTCACTGTGGCGGAGGAGCTGCATCCGGTGATGGAAGCCTCCCATTGAATACCCACCACACCGCCGGCGCATATCGTGCCGCTGACGCTGCCCGACACCGAGCAGTTTTCAATGGTGCCTCCCCAGCTAAATCCTGCCACGCCGCCGGCATAGCCCAACCTGTGATTGCATGTTATCTGTATGCCATCCATCACCACGTTCTTCACCGTGCCAGCTTTACCGAGCCTGCCGAACAGACCCACATATTGGTCATTTGTCGTAACGGTCAGCCCCATGATGGTATGGCCACCGCCGTCGAAGGTGCCGGTGTATGAGTTATAAAAGTTTGTGCCTATCGGTGACCAGTCTTTGCCCGTGAGGTCGATGTCGGCGGTGAGGGTGCAATTTATCGATCTGTCTTTTTGTGCGGCTTCGTTCCATGCCAGTAGGCCGTCGGCGTTATAGACCGTGTAGGTCTTGGTGTTGCTATCGTAGATGTAGCCCAACTCGGCTGCACCACTCTCGCCGCCGCCGTCAGCCCAATCACCGATGGTGCAACCCTCTAATGTCAAGCCAGTGGCGTTCACCTTGACGGTGTAAGAATAGCGGTTGCCCGCCTCTAATACGACGTCGTTCTGCGGGCGGAAGTAGAAGGTGCCGCCCCCGAGTTCCACCTTGACGAACGGCTTGCCTGCCGCAACGGTCTGCGGGGCGGTCAGTGCCTCGTAGGTGTTGCCGCTTGCGTTGTAGGTCTTGATGGCGGTCGGGTTGCCGTTATCGGCGGACAGGCTCACGAGGCTCACCGTGGCACCGGCGACGCTCGTGAATCCCGTGCCGGGCTTCAGTTCGATTGTCACGCGTGCCGTGCGGTGGGTAAATTCAAGTGTCGGGTTGTTAAATTCCACCTTCCGGTTCTCAGCAGAGATGAAATCGCTGTTCTGGAAGTCAGCCAGTTTGCTCTGGTCTTCTGCCACCTTCACGGCAGGCATCTGTGTGATGTCAGCATTGTCGAAGGGCCACCATGCCGATACGGTAATCGGGTCGCGGCTGGTCCAGTAGTACGGGTCGTTCTCGCGTGAAAGTGTGGCACTCTTGAAATCGGTAGAAGCCGTTACGGTGTATTCCTTTACCGCATCGCCCATCTTGAGTGCCACGGAAGTGACGCCCTGCCAGTCGCCGTCCACAGAGGCACGGGTGGAAGGGGCTGCCAGCGGCGTTGCTTCTACGGACAATCCGGTGGCACGGATGACGACGGGGTATTCACCTTCGGGCAGACGGTTATCGCCAGCAAGTTCGTCCTGCGTGCAGGCGGCGAGGGCGAACAGCAGTGCGGTGGCTGCGGGGATAAATAATCTATGTCTCATAATTCTTCATTCTAATCGATTAATTATTAAAATCCTACAGGTCAGCACCCACATCTCCACCGTCTATATCGTTCCACTTTGCAATGGTGGCTTCGCTGACTTCAAGGACTTTGTTGCGTACCTTGACGGTATAGGTATAGTTGTTGCCCGCCAGCAGTGCGCCTTCGGGCACGGTGAGTGTGGCATGATATTCCTGACCTTTGTAATTCACAACCAACGGCAGGGATGCAACTGTCTGCGGGAAGAGGATGATTGATGACGTGAGATTGCCGTCTGCCAGATTCATGGCCAGTTCTCCGGTCTGTGCCCCGTTGTCTGCGGTGGCAATACCGTCGGCCGTGTTGAACGTACCGGTGAGTAACAATCCGCCCAGCGTGTAACGTTCAGGCTTGACCACGCTGAAATCCACGCCGTCGCCCGCCTCGAAGGTAAGGGTTATCTGGCTCATGCGGTGGTGGAAGGAGTTGTCTTCACCGCCTTTGGCGGTTTTGTCGGTGAAGCTTACTACCGGGTTGTTTTTGTCTCCCGTGGCTCCTGAAGCAAAGAGGAAGTCGATGGCAGGCTGGTTCTGCTGCGCCGTGGCATCGGTCGTGGCAGCGAGGATGCCTCCCGCCGCGTTGTACGGATAGTAGGCGCGGAAAGTATGGGTCTTTGTATCTTCGATATAGATAACCTTTCCTTCTGCCTCAAATTTCCCGTTTTTCAGGATGAAAGGCACGTTGCCGTACTGGGAATCGTTGCCGATGTCGGTGATGCCGATACGGTCGCCGCCAGTCCAGGTGGTTCCGCTGGCGCGGGTGGCGGGGGCGATGTTGGCGGTAAACTGGGCGGCCACGGGGTCACCATTCAGGTTCTCGTTGTCGTTGTTGCAGGCTACCAGTGCGAGGGCGAGCATCGCAAGTGCAAAAAATCTTGTCTTCATTATATTCTGTTATTATATTAGTTAAATTCCATTTCAATAATTGCTGCACCTTAGCAAAATCAAAGCAAGCTTTGCTTCTGCGTTCGGTTTGCTAATTATTTACAAATCGGCATTTACATCATCACCTTTCACTTCTTCCCAGCCGTTGATTTCGGCTCCGTCCACTTCCATGCCTTCGGGAGTCTCAACCAGCGTTCCGCTGAGGGTCAGCGATTCGCCCTTTCCGGTGTTGAACTCCTTGAGGGCTTCCGTAAGGTCGCTTTTCAGCGTGGTGGGGGTCGGGTTGCCGTCAGCATAGCGGATTTCACCCTTCAGCAGTTGTTCCGTACCGGTCACACCCAGCAGCCGCACCGTGGCTTTCCACTTGCCGGCATCGTCACCTTCGGTAATCTTGGTGAAGGGCAGCACGACGTTCGAAGCGGCTCCGTAGGTATCGGTAGCGAAGTCGAGTGTTCCGGCTGCACCCGTCAGATGGGCAACAATCTCCGTGATGCGTCCGGCGGCATCACCAGTAGGTTCGACGACAAGCGTCAGTTCGCGTACCTGCTGCTTCATTGCGGCGGTCAGCGGATAGTCCTTGTCTTTCTCGATGGTCACCTGTTCCGTATAGGTGAAGAACCATCCCGGGGCATTGTTCACAAAGGTATCCGTGCCTGCCCGGGTTCCCGTGGCTGCGGCAATGGTGGCTGTGGTGCCGTTCACCGTGATTCCTTCAGCCGGGTTCCACACCGCAAGGGTGTAGCTGCCCGGAGCAAACAGATGGTCGGGGGTATGGGTGGCGGAAGTCTCCGTACCCGTATAGTCACCCATGGTGACCGTCCATGTGGCAGGTATGTCGATACCCTCACCGCGGGCCGACCAGTCGGCTGTCACCGCAATCTTCCCGTAGTCGGGATGCGGCGTGTCATAAAGCGTGTCCTTCACGCAGGAAGAGAGCAGCACGGCGGCTGCCATTCCCATCATATTTATATATTGTCTTGCTTTCATATTCTATTCCTCCGTGTTAGAATAACTTCCATACCAATGTCACACCGGCATTGATGGGACCACACCAATCTTTTGTCTCGTTGCCGCGGCGTACACGTACACCGTCGATGACTTCATATTTTTCGAAATCGGCATTCAGGTAGCCCAAACCGAGGTTGAAATCAAGATCTAATGCCTTGTTCAGCCGCAGCTGATAGCCGGCGGTGATGCCGCCACCCATCAGGTCGCCCTGCTTGCCTGTTTCGGAGAGCTTGTAGTTGAACTGTCCGGCCTTGAACATCGCGCCCAGATACCAGGCTTTCTTCTCACCCATATAGTAACGCACTTCCGGAGCCACTTCCCAGAGTGCATAGCGGTGGTCCTTGTCGCTCCACGTCCATGAAGTCCACGAGCCGTTTACGGCAATGCCCCACGATGGGCAGATGCGCCATTCAAGTCCTAAATCTGGTGTCAAGGTAGCCCAGCGCAGCAGGTTGGCACGCAGGGAGAGATGATAATCAGTTGTGATTTTGGTTTCCGACAGCGTGTCGGCAAGTGTATTTTGTTGAGCGGTTTTCTCGGCTTCTGCCTTTTCAGCGGCAAGTCGGGCTTCTTCCGCCTTGCGCTGCTCTTCGGCAAGCCGTTCCTGCTCGGCACGCTTCTCGGTTTCTAAGCGTTCGGCTTCCGCCTTGCGTCGTGCTTCTGCTTCCGCATCCGTCACGGCTGTTTCCTTTACCGGTACCGTCAGGCGCACGGTGACAAAATCACCCTCTGTCACATGATTGCGGGTAATGAAGTTTTCTTCCTTGATTTTCGCTCGTGTAATCAGTTCTGATTTCACACGGTTGGCACGAATCTTCGCTGTTGCAAGGTTCTTGACTTCACTGCTCTGCGAATTGCAATATCCGTCAACCAATAGCGGCAGTTTGCCGTCAAGAATTGTTGCTTTGTTGTTTTCGATACATTCCAACAGGCGGGCAAGTTCCGTGTCATTGCCATTCCAAGGCACGTAGAACATGTCCTTCTGCGTAACGAACCGGAAGGTGTAGGTCGTGTCTGCTTTCTGCTGCGCAATGACAGGAAAAGTTAGCGTCATCAGCCACAGAAACAGGGTAAGAAAAGTGATTTTTCTGCTCATATAAACTTGAATTCATTATCTTTGTCATCTCCAAAGGTAATAAATGCCATTCAGCGCCCAAAATATTACAAAAACTTTTTTTGCTAAAACACAGCGTTTTATAAAAATTGTCGTTTGAGCACTTTTCACATTGTCGTCTGAGCACTTATTTTGTCAAATCGGCACTTTTTGAGTTGTCGAATTAGCACTTTTTGTAGTATGAGCACTTTTGGAAAATGGGTTTCTGAGAGCTTTTTCATCGGATTTTTACCACGCAAATCACTTCAGATTTGCTTTTTTCCACTTGGCAGGCGTACATCCTTCCTTCTCGGTAAATAATTTGATAAAGTTACTGCGGGAAAGAAAACCGGAAGACTCAGCCAGCTTCTGTATATTGATTTCCGGATGCTCCTTCAGTATGTTTTTCGCATACTCCAACCGGAGACTGGTTATCCATTCGCGGAATGTCATTTTATACGTAGTCTTGATATAAGCGGAAAGATAGGTACGGTTCGTATGAAGTATTTCGGACAGTTCTTTTATGGTAAGTCCCTGCTGGACATAGCCGTCTGTCTTTATCCAGTTGTCAACCCTCTCTATAAATTCTGTATAGGACCTAGGAACTTCTTTCTCAGAAACTATTTCATGTTCAGTTTCCGAATTTGTCAGAAGTTCTTCTTCAGATTGTATATCCTGCTCAAACGCATTTTCTACCTGTTCATAGAACAGCAGGTAGTTCTGATAGCTGTAGAAAAGATAGCTGTAGAACGGTATTGACGACAAAATCCAGATAAAAACATATTTGTCTGGCAGAAATGTCAGCAATCCGCATCCGACACCGAAGATAAGTGCCCAATAAGTGAATATGGAAAGCCATTTGATATATGCGCCTATATCATCCGCCTGAGTTTCATTGAAAATCCGAATGGCTCTACGATATGCAATTATGACTCTGCGAGCTAAAACGACTCCAAAAACGACTAACCATGCAGCTAAAGCAAATAAAGAGAATTTTTGCATGATTCCGCTTGGCAACAGGAACAACACAACTCCGGAAAGAGTTGAAAATATAATCCATAAAATGATATGTGTCCACACACGCCGTTTGGTAATGTAAAAACGATCAAGCAACATTATCAATGCCGAACTGAACAGAGAATAGCACAGGAAGTATGTGGACATGTTCATCAATATGGCAGAATCCGCATTTTTGAATCGGATACCAAAGAAGAAATGTACCGAATAATTTGCCGAAAGCAGCAGCATAGCTATACCCATAATCTGTCGGGAGCGGAGATAATTCTTGAAAATTTTCTTTTCAGGAGTCTTTGCAAACAAAAAATAAAAGCCGAAGAATAACATCAACGGCAGTGCGGTATAAAGTGAAAAACTGTATATAGATGGCTCCATTGTTATGCTTATTTGATTTTGATACAAAGTTACGTCTTTTTCTTCACAAATAGACACATAATCTATGATTTAACGTTATAGATTCGGTCATATTAGATTGAAAAATTATTAGAATTAAAGCCAGTGGTGAAAAATTCAACCACTGGCTTTTTCTGTCAAGACTTCGATATTAAAGTTTTACACCTTTGGATTCCGATAAACCGGGTCTCCCTATAATTAAATGACTGCGTACAAAGTCCACGTGCGGGCTTTCCGGCTGTTGTTCCGTCTGTTTTTTCTCGTTGCCTTGCCGGTTCTCTTCTGTGTTTTCCTGAGCCGGAGCCAGCTCAAGCTGTATCTTGCGGTCCAGTGCGGCGAGTTCGGACTTCAGCTGTTTCAGCTCGTCCTCCTTCTTCCACACCTTGCCCGCTATCTCCTGCAACTGCGGAATCTCCTTTTCCAGCACTTCGTTCTTAGACTTGTACTGGTCGATGATGGTCGGAATCCTCTCCAATGCGTTCAGAAAGTTTCGTGCGGCAGCAATCGGGTCTGCCATCGCCAGATGCCCGTTGTTGTAGGTGTACTTGTAGTTACCCTCCACCACGAAGCGGTTGTCAGTGAACTCCAGACCTTCTTTGAGTGTCCTCTCGCTGACCACCTTTATCGGAAAGCCGTAAAGTTCCCCGACAGCCTTGTACAGTCCACCAGTCATGGCGTTCTTGGCGATTTCCTGCAAACGCTTACCGATGACCTTCTCATCCGTTGAATCCACGCCGTCCACCTTGACAAGATTAAGGCGGCTGCCTTCCTTATCAGTCTGCACAACGGAAAGAAAACGGTTCCAGTCTTCCGTCATGGCTTCGATGAAAGCCGTGTTGTTGCGCAGTTCTCCCGTCTTGGATTCCAGCTTGAACTCCGAATCGCGCTTGCCCTTGCCCCACGACTTGCGTTCCCCTTCGAGCGAGGCGATACGCTTCTCTAATTTCGCCTTATCCAAAAGGTCGGTATTGCCGGAGAGCAACGCCATATACTCCGAGAAGTTCATACCCGATTTTTCGTCCATTGCTCCCTCGTCGATGGTACGTGCGCCCATCGCTCCACTTTTGAGCTGCGATATGAACGTCTGCTTACAGTGCAGCAGATTGAACTTGTAGCTGTCCAGCGACTTTTCCACCGCGTAGATGATGATATCCACGTTGTTCTCGGCAAAATGCTTGGCAATCTCGTTCCCGGCTCTAACACCCCGTCCGTCACGCTGTTGCAGGTCGGACGGTCGCCACGGTGTATCAAGGTGATGGATGGCGACGCATCTTTTCTGCGCATTCACGCCCGTTCCGAGCATACTTGTGGAGCCGAACAGCACGCGCACCGTCCCGGCGTTCATGGCATCTATCACCGCCTTACGAGCCTTATCCGTCTTACACTCCTGAATGAAGCGCACCTCACTTGCCGGTATGCCGTAATCCTCCACCAACTTGTGTTTTATCTCGCTGTACACGTTCCATCCTTCCCCCGGCTGGTATGTCCCCAAGTCGGAGAACACGAACTGCGTACCCTTGTGCGCCTCGTACTTGTGGTAATACTCTGCAATCATCTTGGCACAATGGTTTGCCTTGTTGTCGGGATGGTCCTCGTAGTTCGGGTCTATCATGCGCATATCAAGAGCCATCTTTCTCGCGTAGTCGGTGGCGATGAGCATCTTCGCCTTTTCCTCCGTTTCCGACAGGGGTAACCTGCCAAGCAGAGTGGCATCGCCGGTTTTGGCAAACTGCATCAGCTTCTGTATGAAGTCCTCCTGCTCCGGTGTGGGCGGTATGTGGTGCAGTATCTCATTCTTGTTTGGTCTGTCCACACCTACATCCTCCGCCGTGCGGTAGTCGGTAATCTCGTTGTAGAAGGCGGCAAGCTCCGGCACCTTGATGAAATAGCGAAAACGCTCCTTCTGCACCACGTTGTTTGTCACGTTGAACTCGAAGTCGGTCGTCTTCTTGGCGAAGATAGCCGCCCATGCGTCGAAACAGCGGATGTCCTGCCGTTCCAGTTCCTTCGGGCGCAGGTACTTAAAGAGCAGGTACAATTCCGTCAGACTGTTGGAAATAGTCGTGCCGGACAGGAACGTAGCCCCTAAGTCTTTGCCCGTACGCTCCTGTATAGTTCGTATGGCAAAAAGCATATTCAGGGCTTTCTGGCTCCCCTCCGAGTTTCCCAACCCCGCCACACGGTCATGCCGGGTGTTGAAAGTCAAGTTCTTGAATTGGTGGCTCTCGTCTATGAAAATGTGGTCGATGCCCATCTGTTTGAAGTCCACCACGTCATCTGTGCGCGACTTGATGGCGTGTTCCACTTTCTCTAACTTCGCCACAAGGTTGTGCTTGCGCTTCTCCAATCCTTTCAGCATCGCCCGCGACACGTTCTTGCCTTGCTGCCGTAAGACTTCGAGGTTTTCCTCCACCGTGTCAAGCTCCGCTTGCAGGATGCGTTGCTGCAACTCCGGTGACTGCGGTATCTTGCCGAACTGGTCATGCGACATGATGACGCAATCATAGTCATTGTTTTTGATGTTGTTGAAGAAACGCACACGGTTGGCGGTCGAGAAATCCTTTTCCGAAGCGTAGAGGATGCGGGCATTCGGATAGGCAGCTTGATAAGTGGCGGCAATCTCCGCGACATTGGCTTTCAGACCAATAATCATCGGCTTGTGCGCCAAGTTCAGACGCTTCATTTCATGCGCTGCAATACACATTATCAGTGTTTTACCTGTTCCGACTTCATGGTCGCATATTCCGCCGCCATTCTGTTTTATCATCCAGACGCAATCCTTCTGCGACGGATAAACGCTTTGAATACCCCGGCTTGCCAATCCTTTCAGATTGAGGTCGGGAAACGTCTGGTGCGAACCGTCATACTTCGGGCGCACGAAACAGTTGAACTTGCGGTTATACATTGTCACGAGCCGTTCCTTGAACTGCGGCGACTGCTCTTCCAACCATTCCGAGAACCCGTTGCGGATTTCGTCAATCTTGGCGTTGGCGAGCTGTATGCCCTCGCTGTCACGCACCTTGATGTCGTTGCCGTTCTCATCTTTGCCAATACTTTTCATCATGTCGGGACAGGTGTTGTGCAAAGCGTGTTTCAACAGGTGCATACCGTCATAGTTCCGGTAATAGCCCTTTACCAGAAACTCGTCCGTGATCTTCATGGTGCGGTAGCCGCACGCCACGGAAAACTCGTCCATGCTGGCGGAATAGGCGATTTTCACGTCCGTGTCGAAAAGATGGCTCATGTAGGCGGCATACACGCCCGTGGGAATCCAGCGTTCACCGAAGTTGAAGTCGAGGTCTTCAAAGGCGATACGCTGCGGCTCGGCTTCCTTCAAAGCCTCCAAAGCCTGTTTCACTTCCGGCAATCTTTCGCTTTCCAGATTATTTTCCATCCATGCCTCTATACGCTCCGCCTTCTCTATCACGTTTCCCGCGATGAAGCGGTCTTTAATCTCGTAACCGGTTACGAGCGGATTGTAGAAGATACGCCCCTTGAGGGCATTGAGAAGCTCCTCTTCCGTACTGTCTGTTATCCCCCGCATATAGTTGAGATTGACCGTACCATACTTGTTGAGCGATGCAGACAAGGCTTCTTCCGGAGAACCGACGTTGGCATGGTTCTCCACCGAGAAGGAAACGGGACGGTCGAAGATGTCCGCTTTGACGAACTTGCCGTCCTCCGCACGTTCCAGCGAAAGGATGTCGCGCCCTCCGGCGTCCATCATCACCAGTTTCACGTTCTGTTTGGCGTTGAGGTTGCCATAACGCATGACAAACTCGTCGTAACAGGTGTTCAGGTGTTCACGCCAAGGTACATTTTCCTCACGTCTGTTCGATTCATAGCGGTACAACCGCTCGTATGCGTCACGGAGCGATACATACAGCAACGCTTTCTCTTTCTGATAACCGGTTAGTCCAAGCGGCTGGAAGGTTGCACCGTAGGGAGTAATGTCCTTCAGATAACCGATGTCGCGTGCCCTGTTTGCCACCAGCGACCCTTCACGCAGGTGCATTTCCGGCGTGCGGTGATAGGGACGCGGCGTAAGGTCGAGGGCTTCTTTTTTCGGCTTTTCCGTTTCAAATTCCGGGAACAGGGAAGTGGCAACCGTTTCGGAAGTAGGCACAACTTCTGCCGGTGTTTCAGGTTGCTTTATTTCTTCCGTTTGTTCCGGCTTTTTATCCATATTGTCCGAAGAAGGCGCAAAAGCAGGGTTCAACGTGTCTTTGATACCCATCTTTTTCAGTTGTTCCTGCCTGTGCCGTTCTGCCTCAAGCCGTAGGGCCTTGCGCCGTTCCGCTGTCAGACTCATCATTGTCTCATAGAAGCCGTTGATGGGAGGATTGGTTTCCCAATCCAGAGTGGCGTAAATGTCGTCCGGGTCGTTTGGCTTTTCGGCATTTTCCGGCTTTTCTTCCTTATTACCGTTTACCGGCTTGGCGGCTTCAACGGGTGGAGTAACTTTGACCTGCGGTTTAGGCGTGGACGGCATAGGCTTCGGCTTGCTTTCCTTTTTCGCTGCCTTTTTCTTTTTTGCCGGTTCCTCTATGGGCATACCCCAAAGGTCGAGCAGGGTAAGCTGCACGGCTGACGAATGGTTGGGTTGGCGCGGCTCAATCTCCGGCTTTTCCTCTATGGGCTGTGCCTGCGGCTTCTCCACTCCCTTGACAGGCTCAATTACAGAAACGGGGGCTATTACAGAAGGTGATACCTTTTCTGTTTTCGGAGCAGGTTGCACTTCCGCAGCCGTGCTTTCCTCCTTTGTCGGATGCAGGCTGTGTTTCTCATACAGTTTCCTGTCAAGTTGTTGCAGTTCTATTTTCAGATGCTCCCGCAAGTCTTCCGCCAGTTGTGCGATGTCCCCACGGTGCAGGAGTTTATAGGCTGGTTTCCCGTACGGGTCGGTACTTCTGATCAAATCCGTGTGTGAAAGCGAGCCGATGCTCCATACATACCCATTTACGGAAGTGCCGATAGGGGTCTGTTCGGTCTGCACGAAGAGTTTTTCGTTGTAATACAGTTCACCATTCTTTCCGCTGTTCTTTTGCAGGATAATCAGGTCGCTGCCCACCTCCGTTCCCGCGTTATCCGTAAAGAGGTTGTTCGGCAGGCGGGCTACGCCCACCAGATTGGTATGGTTCATCATATACTCGCGTATGGGCGCGTTGGTCGGGGCATCCAGTACCCCCTGCGAGGTGATGAACGCCACGATTCCGCCTTCACGCACCGCGTCAAGGCTTTTCAGGAAAAAGTAATTGTGTATCGTCCGTGCCGCCGAGTGCCTTGCAGGATCCTTGCTGCCCGAAAATTCCGGGTCGAACACCGCCACATCGCCAAACGGTATATTGGAGACAGCCAAATCAAAATGGTTCATGAACGGCTTTTCTATCTTCTCGAAGCCCTGTACCCTTACTTTCTGTCCGGGATGCAGGTGCTTCAGTATCTTGCCCGTCATCAGGTCTTTCTCAAAAGCCATGATGTCCGCGTCCGGTCTGTTCTCCAGGACGGCGTCCACGAATGCACCGACACCTGCCGACGGCTCCAGCACCCGGTCGGGACGGATGCCGTGTTCATGCAGCACGTCCGCGATGGTCCCGGTTATCTCCGGCGGGGTATAGAAGGCGGTCAGCACGGACTGCTTCATGGCATCCATATACCGTTTGTACTCCGTCTCGTCTTTTGTGTTCTCCCGCAGCAACCTGTGCAGTTCCACGGTAGGGGCAAACAGTTCGAGGTCGGACTTCGCCCAGTGGACGGCATCCGTCAGTTCCCTTGCAGGGTTGAGTATGCTCTTCAGTCCCCCGAAACCGCAATAACGCTCTAACAAGAGCCGTTCGCGTGCGGTGGGTGTGCGCTGTTCCCTGTCAAGGAGGAATGCCGTCCGTATCGCCTCGATGTTGTCCCGCAGCCTCTGTTTGCGGTTAAACGCCATACTCTTCGATATAGAGGATGACGGCTCCCGTCAGCTCCGTGTAGAGCAGGTCATATTCGGGCGACAGGGCGAAATTGTCGTCCGAGAGGTCATAGATGGAGAATACGTTTCCGACAAGCGGTAGCAGCTTCTGGGTAAAGGCTTCACATTTTTCTCCCGGTACTTCACCCGCAAATTCGTTCTCCACGACTTCGCGCAGGATGGCGTGCCTGGAGTAGCGAAGGCCCTCCGTCAGCACCTTCATCGCCAGTTCCTGCGCCCCGTCGGCAGGATAGCCTTCGAGCCTTGCCCGTTCATACGCTTCGGCGGCACGGTCGGTTCTTTCTCGGATGAAGGCTTCATCGGCTGCCTGTTCGAACTTGTTCGTGGTGAGGTAGTCCAGCAGGTACAGACCGTAATAGGAAAAGTCGGTCCGACCCTCGTTTTTCTTCTTGTTGTTCATTTCTTTGGAATTTAGTGGATTGATAATGATGATAGGGATAATCGTTGGAAAACGAGAAGAAAAAGGCACCCGGTATCCCTCCGAGTGCCACCACTAAATCCAAAGTATGAGTGTAATCCGGTATCGAAGAACAATTCATTACTCTGAACCAGTGGCAAAGTTAAACATTTATTTTCTTCTTTTCGCAGAGGTCGCTTTACTTTTCCTTTCTGGGAACACGAAAACCGTGTTATAGTCCCCGTCAAAGGCGACTACGGCATCAAAACTCTTGCCCTGCTTGCTCTTGAATCCTTTGAGCAGTTTCGTGTGTCCGTCGGTGAGCAGGTTTTTGATTTCATCATCAGAGAGGGTGCGGTTTGCTTTCAGGCGGAACACGGGCAGACCGCACTCCGCGTTGTCGCAGCGGACGACCTTGCCGTAAAACTGCATCGTCCCCGCTCCGCACTTGGGACACTTGCAGCCGGAATCCCTGCGGGCGAACAGCTTGTCGCACGACAGCAGTTCGGAGGTAATTTCCCGTGTATATGCCTCAATCTTCCTGCGGAAGTCATCGGCGGGCAGTTCCCCACGCTCGATGCGTGCCAATTCCTTTTCCCATTCGCCCGTCATGGCGACATCGGCAATACGCATCGCCTTCACGACCGAGTAGAGGGCAAGCCCTTTTTCGGTGGGGACAAGCGACTTCTTGCAGCGTTCCATATAGCCGCGCTTGAAAAGCGTTTCGATGATGGACGCACGGGTGGCGGGCGTGCCGATGCCGCAATCCTTCATAGCCTGCCGCAATGCGTCGTCCTCTATCTCCTTGCCAGTCGTTTCCATCGCGGACAGCAGGGTGGCTTCGGTATGCAGCGGCTTGGGTTTGGTCTTTCCCTCCGTGATGGAGGCGGCTTTCAGTGCCAGCGTGTCGCCTTCCTGCCAACAGGGAATGGCGGCGGTTTCCTCTTGGCTGTTGTTCTCTTCTCCATTCTCCTTGCCATAGACGGCACGCCATCCGGCTTGCCTGATGATGCTGCCTTTTGCCACGAACTCCACTCCGGCACACTCTGCCGTGACGGTGGCAGTGTCCTTGACGCATTTTTCGGAGAAAGCCTCAAGCATGCGCCCGGCTATCATGTTATAGACGGTGCTGTCCTCTTTGGAGAGGAACAGCGGCTTCTCGCCCGTGACGAGCAGGGCATGGTGGTCTGTCACCTTGCCGCCGTCCAGGCTGCGGCGTGTCGGCACGGCTTTCGGCTGCAACTTGCCCTTCCATTCGGGCAGGCTGCCGATGAAGGCAAGCAGCTTGGGGATTTCCGCGAACACGTCTTCGGGAATGTAGCGGCTTCCGGTTCGCGGATAGGTGATGAGCTTCTTCTCGTAGAGCTTCTGCGCGATTTCAAGCGTCTGTTCCGCCGTGAAGCCATGCTTGGCGTTGGCTTCCTTCTGGAGCGTGGTCAGGTCGTACAGGAGCGGTGTTTCCTCCGTCTTCTCCTTGCGTTCGGCTTTCGTGACGGTGGCTGTGCCTGCCGACTTCACCTTATTATACAGTTCCGTCGCGGACTCTTTCTCTTTCCATTTTTCGGAAGAGGAAAACTTCACCGTTCCTTCATCGCAGCCGTCCGTTGCGATATGGAGCTGCCAGAAGGCTTCGGGGGTAAAGCGGCGGTTCTCCCAATAGCGTGCGCACACCATCGCCAACGTGGGTGTCTGCACCCGCCCGACGGAATACGTGCCGTGTCCGGCGGCGATGGAGAGAGCCTGCGTGCCATTGATGCCCACGAGCCAGTCGGATTCGCTCCGCGCTTTGGCGGCGAGGTAGAGGTTGTCATACTTGCTCCCCGCTTCGAGGTTGCGCAGTCCATCGCGGATGGCCTTGTCGGTAAGCGAGCTTATCCAGAGGCGCACGAAAGGGGTGGCGCATCCTATGTAATGGTAGAGGTATCGGAAGATAAGTTCGCCCTCGCGACCGGCATCGGTCGCCACGATGATTTGCTCACTGTCATTGAACAGGCGGGTTATGGTTTTTATTTGTGCCACTACGCCGCTGTCGGGTTTGTAGCCCTTCTCAGCCTTTACCTGACGGGGTATGAGCGTGAAGGAGTCGGGGATGACGGGCAGGTTGTCACGGACAAAGCCGCGTATGCCGTAACCGTCGGGCATGGCAAGCTGGACGAGGTGCCCGAATGCCCATGTCACGGCGTAGCCGCCTCCCTCGAAATATCCTTCCTCTCTCTTTGTCGCGCCCACGATACGGGCGATCTCACGTGCCACAGACGGCTTTTCTGCAATGATTGTCTTCATATTTTTCTGTCGTTTTGAATTTTACAAATGTTACTTCGGATTTAGTGGCGGACACCGGATTACATCTTCATGCCCTTATTGTTTTTCTTTTGCGGCTTCTCCTGCTGCTGTTGCTGTGCGGTGTCCTTCGGGGCGGTCTGTCCCTTCCGCAACGGCTCCTTCAGGTTCTTGGTAGCCTCGTTGGTCTTGCCCTCGCTGTTCACCGCCACCTGCGTGCGGCTCTCGTTGGAAGGCGCGATCTTCTGCGCGTTGTCGGGGTTGGTGTCGTAGCGGTACGGGCGTCCCTTCTCCGGGTTGAACCTGATGTACATCGTGGCGTGGAAGCCCTGCTTGTCGGTCACGTTCTCCAGTTTCACGGCTTTGCCAGCCACGTAGTCGGCTTTCTGCTGCTCGGTGAAGTCCACGCCGCTCCATTTGCTGATGGGGCGGATGCTGCCGTCGGCGTTCGTCCACGTGTTGCGGCGTTGCTCCTTGTTCGTGTTGGCTGTATTTTCCGTACCCTGCGCCTGTCCCTGTGCGGGGTTGTTCTTGGCTTCCTGTGCTTGTGCGGCACGTGGCGACCTGCCGGTTCCCGGCACGAACTCCACGCCGCGCTGCTCCACGTTCACTTGCAGGGTGGTGACGAACTTCCTGCCGTCCTTGCGTTCGATGAGTTTGTCGCGCACAGGCAGCCCGGCACGCAGCATGTCCTGCTCCTGCTTGGTGATTTCCGTCTTGCCGATGCGCTCCGGTATGCGCACCTTGTTTGCCGGGACATCCGTGATTTCGTTCGTCTTGCGGTCGATGCTGACGAACGAGGGGATGATCTCGCCCGTTTCCCTGTCCACGAGGTCCACAACCCTGCCGAGGTTGCCCGTTTCGCGCAGGTTCTTCCGGTCGTCGTCGGAGAACTTGTGTTCCTTGTACTCGTCGAGTTTCTGCTCCTTGCGGATGAAGTGCGGCACAAGGCTGACGTTGCCCTCGCCGTCCTTCTTGAAGGAGAGGCGGGCATCCAGCTCGAAAGCTTCTCCGCCGAAATTGGGCGACACCCTCACCAAGTCGGACTTGCCGTAGTTGAGCATCCTGTCAAGGTCGCCCGACTTTTCAAGGTCGTCGCGCTTCACGCCCCATTTCTCCTCCAACTCCTTCCAGTTGATCTTGCTCTCGTCGATGGGTTGGTAGCCCCGGTTGCTCTGCGCCTGCTGCGGGTTTTCCTGATTCTGTTCGTTTTTCTGTTCCATTTCTTCCTGTTTTTTAGGTTCGTCATCTTGTTTCTGTCCCGGTTGTTCCTGCTTTTCGGCGGACTGCTCCTCCTGTACTTTCTTTTCGTAGCCGGAGGTGTCCACCTTGTGGGGCGCAAGCATCTCCTTGTTGCCCTCGGGGTCTTTCAGCAAGTCCTTGATAACTTCCAGCAGCTTGTCGGCTTGGTCCGCCGCGACACGGTAGAAACCGAAGCGGCTGGGTTCCTTGCACTGCCGGAAGAAGTTTTTAAAGAAGTTGTCCAGCACGTCTCCGTGCCTGTCGAATTGCAGGAAACTCTGCGCGTTCTCCGCCTTTGCGGGGGTACGCTTGGGTGAGCCGTCGGCGTTAAGCCCGGCTACCACGCTAATCTCGCCCGTCTTCTCGTCGCGGACTATCAGCACGTCTTTTTCTGTTGTTTTCTTTGCCATTTGAAAAATGTTTTAATGGGTTATTTATTAAAGAAATTATGGATACGCGCCTTGTAGAAGGCTATATCTTCCTTGCGGAAATCCTTTACGTGTTCGGAGAGGAATGTCAGTACGTCCTCCTCGCTGTAATAGGTCTTTTTGCCGAGCGTCTTGTACGGCAATGCACCGATGCTGCGGTAGCGCTGCAGGGTACGCTTGCTTATCTGGAGCAGCATGCAGAGGTCTTGGTTGTCGAACATCCTGATACTTTCCATCGGGTTTGGGGCTTTGCCGGACGGTCGCAGGGAGAGCAGCAGCTCGTCCTGACGGTCGAGCCGTTCCATCAGCTTCTGCATCCAGTCCTCAAAATTGTTTCGTGTAAGCAGTTCCATATCTTATGTCCTCCTTCCTTTGGGTTTGCCGCCGCCCGTGCGCAGCGTGTGGTTGCGTTTCAGTTCCGTCAGTGTCGCTGCATCTTCTGCCACGGTGCAATCTGCGAGCAGGCGGTCTATTTCCGACCGGCGGTAGCGGCATTTGCCGCGCAGCACGATATAGCCGATGCGCTGTTCGCTGCGCATACGTTGGAGGGTACGGGTACTCACGTTCAGCAGGTGCGCCGCCTCGCGGGTGGTGAGCAGCATGTCGGAAGACTCTCCCTTCCTCTCACCGGAAACGGCACGCACATAGACCGCTATCTCGGCTATCTGTTCCGTCAGGGCGGTGAAGGCGGAACTTTCAATCGTTATCACTTTCATATTTTGTCCTTTCTTTTGTTTCTCTGCGGCAAAATTCGGCAATAAACAAAAGGGGCTTTAACAACTCATTACGTGACTCACGTAAGATTTTCTTTGAAAGTGACTCCGTAACCCGGACAACCGGCGCAACAAGCTGCCGTATAGCGGAAAACGGCACGCATTCAAGGCGGCTGCGTTACCTTTGCGGTAAATCATTAAATGTTTTGGTATATGGAAATCGTATCTATCGAGAAAAAGACCTTCGAGATGATGCTGGCGTCATTCAACGCCCTCTCGGAGAAAGTCGCCGCCCTCAGGCGCAAAAGCGACGGCGGGCGGCTGGAAAGGTGGCTCACGGGCGAGGAGGTCTGCGGGCAGTTGAGAATCAGCCCGCGCACGTTGCAGTCATTGCGTGACAGGCGGCTTATCGGCTACTCGCAGATGAACCGCAGGTTCTATTACAGGCCGGAGGAGGTCAGGCGGCTTATTCCGCTTATCGGCACGATCTATCCCGATGGAAAATGACTCTGTTTTTATTAACCACTTAATCCGATGTTATGATGAACGAGAACAACGAGGTTTTCTCAATGGAGGACGAGCCGGTTGCCACCGCGATACAGAATATGCTCAAAGGCTCCAAATGGCTCTCCGCATTTTTGGAAAGTTACCGTCCGCCACTGGACGGGGAACATTACTTGACGGACAAGGAGGTGGCGGAAATGCTCCGGGTAAGCCGCCGCACCTTGCAGGAGTATCGCAACAACAGGATGCTGCCCTTTATCCTTCTGGCAGGTAAGGTGCTTTATCCCGAATCGGGACTGCGTGAACTGTTGGAGGCGAATTACCTCAAGCCGCTGGAATAAGGCGGTTGCATGAAAAAAAAGGAAACGGACAGCACCCGATGGTGTTGTCCGTTTCCTTTTTCGTTGTCTGTATGCGTGTTCAGCAATATCCGGTTTTCCCGTTCTGTATGAACATCACGTATGCCTGCCTCTTTTCCTTTGAGAGTGCCTTCTCCACCAGCCACATGCGGAACACGTGTGTATAGTAGGTGTTCAGCCGGAAGGCTACTGGAATGATGATTTCAAGCGAGTAAACATCCGCGTACAGGCCGTTTTCAAGCTGTATGTAGCGGCATACCTCGTAGTCGTTCAGCACGTCCGACTTGCGGACGGCTTTGATGGCGGCGTTCACTGCCGGGACGGTGGCATGGAACTCTTCGGCGATTTCCCCGGCGGTCATCCATACCTCGTTACCGGTTACGCTGACCGTCTTGTCCTCTATAATGATTATGTCACGTTTCATTGCGTCTCTGTTTTAGATGGTACATCCTGCAAATTCCTCGATTTGGTTCAATCTTGCGGCAAGGTTCTCCATGTCTTGGTTGAGCTTCTCTTTGGTTATCTTCGCGTATATCTGCGTTGTCTTTATACTCTTGTGTCCCAGCATGGAACTGACTGTTTCGATGGGTACACCGTTGGAGAGGAACACCGTCGTGGCTGCCGTATGGCGGCTCTGATGCCACGTGATATGCTTGGTGATGCCGCAACGCTTGGCGACGGCACGGATCCCGGCGAGGCACGTGTTGTAGTGGGGAACAGGGAAAATCCTGCCGTTTTCGCACAGCCCGCGGTATTTGTCGATGATTTGTTTCGCAATGTCAAGCAGGCGGATGTTAGACACCACGCCCGTCTTCTGGCGGTTGATGTTTATCCACTCGTGTTCATCGAAGTAGGTGCGGATGTTCTCTTCCGTCAAATTGCGCATATCGGCGAATGACAAGCCCGTGAAGGCGCAGAACAGGTAGAGGTCGCGGTATAGTTCCTGTTTGGCGTTCTTCAGTTTACCTTCCATCAGCAGGCGGATTTCGTCTTTGGTCAGGAAACTGCGTGTCGTTTCCTCCTTCTTGATTTCATACTCCCTGAACGGGTCGCGTGTGAGCCATTCGTTGTTGATGGCGATGAACACCATCGTCCGAAGTGGGCATACATACAGCCACACGGTATTGGTGCAGCAGTGTTTGTCCGTGCGCAGAAACATCTCGAAGTCGGAAATGAAAGCGGGGGTAAGCTCTTTCAACGCGATGTCCTTCACGTGGTAACGGATGTTGAGAAACTCTTGCAGGTGCTTGTAAACGGTCTTGTACTTCAAGAGTGTGCCTTTGGCTTTCATGCCTGCTTCCACCTGCTTGGCATAGTCCTCGTTGTGTTGCTGGAACACCTGCATCAGCGTGTGATAGCGGTGTTCCAGTCCGAGAAAGGCGTTCTTCACCTTCTCTGCCGTGACGAAGTTGTCACGCTCCATGATTTCCTGATAGTGCTTGTTGATGCGCACCCGCATCTTGTCAAGCATGCGGTTCGTTTCGAGTGCCGCCGTGCTTCTGCCCGTGACACGTCCCCCTTTGGTGTCCCACAACTTGGGATCGATGGTCAGTTTGCAACTGAATTGCGTCTGGCTGCCGTCCACCGTGATGCGTCCCATGACGGGAACCGTCCCGTCTTTTTTCACTACCTGACGTTTGAGGTAGTAAATAACTGAAAATGTACTCTTCATCGTCCTTAATTTTTTTTGTTCAAAATTAGTTGGTGAAGAGCCCTCCTCTGATACGCAAATCGCGGAAGAACGGCGCAATCTTTTTTTGTTACCGGATTTTTTGCGTGAGTTGTCAGTAACTCACTAATCTTTAAGGCCTTGTTTCGTTATTCGTGTCCATTTCGTCACCTATTGGGCGTGGTTACGAACAAGTAACGTAGCTCCGTCTTGATTTGGCTTCGGCGTGGATTGTAATGGCTCTCAGAATAATTGGCAGCGTTAATGAAACCCCTGTAAATCAAATCCATTACCATATTCTTCCGCATTTCACTTTTTTGTAGTAACTTTGCAATGACAAATTCATTATCGATCCAATAAGTCGCTTCTTCGGAAGTGAATTTCAATATACAATAGCTCGGATCTATTACTCCTCCAGGGAAATGAGCGAACATCCAGTCAGACCAAAGGGCTTTCTTGATTTCCATATCGGAAACGATCTCGACCTTACCTGTTAACACGATACTGTCTCCTCCTTTCATAAAGCAAACTCCGGCTTTCGGGTTGAGTTGGAATTGTATCGTCTTATCAGAGAACGTGCCTGTAGAGAACCATATTTGGGAAATACCATCCGCTTTTATTTTTCCCATAGGAACCGGACGGGGATAACCATCTTCCGTAACAGACGCAAGCATAGCAGTGTCACATTCCGTTAATATGGAAATTGCTTTTTCCTCGATTAGCTTGAGGTCTATCATCTGGACGGGTATACATAAATCGATCATACATTTATCTTGTGGATGTTGATCGAGGGGGATGCTTTGATAGATCTCGAATGATTTGCCCGCACAAGGCTTGCATTGGTGTTTGGATGTAAGCGTGTACATCAAGCTCCATGCGGCGGGTATTTCATCCGTTCCTATCTCAAAATGCCCGATTGCGTAAAGTCCTCCGGATAATAATCCTTTTGAGATCTCACTTTCTCCCTCTACCTCTTGAGGCACTGTTAAACCGATATCCACACTCAACTCCTTTCCTTCGTGTTGGTAAACTGATATAAGTTTATTTGCCGGACCGTTTATAAGTCCTTTTGGCCCTGCCCATTGCATAAGCTTTCTGATAGAGCTTGGGATCAAGCTCATATCTCCTTGATGATGAAGATACACGATGTGTGTAGCTTGTAGTTCTTTTAGTTCAAAAGTGTAATTCATAAGATTCTTATTTGTAAAAGTTCAATAGTGCAAACATACGGAATGACTATTCTTTCTGGTTGTAAAAAAACGACTTTTTATGTGATAGATTCTTGCGATTTTATTTTTAATCAAATATAAGTAAGCGGTTCATCCGTAGGATTTGGTAAAGTCAGGAAGTAAGAGGGAACGTCTCCCGCTAAACGCTTGAATTCTTTGATAAAGTGGGAATGGTCATAGTAGCCGCAATCTAAGGCGATGCTGCTTAAGTCCGTGTGTGGGGCGTTCCTCAGTACTTCTATGGCATATTGGAATTTTATGATCCGGCTGAATTCTTTGGGAGTATATCCGGTGGCATCCTTGAACTTACGTTGGAAATGCCGCTGGCAAATGCAAATCTTGTCGATCAAGTTTTGTACGGGTAGCTGTCCGCAGGACTGTTTTATAAATGAGGTGGCGTATATAATTTGTCTGTCTACTTGAATGGATTGGGTGAGAAGGCGTATAAGATAGCCTTCGATAATGCGGATACGGACGGAATCGTCCGGCTGTTCGCAAAGCATCTCGGCAAAGGAATTATCGAATAAAAGGTTAATATCTGAAGACTGGATGCGAAGATCGGCAAACTGTCCCAAAGGCTCATTCGTGAAAGCTGCCAGCCCACAGGGTTGGAAACGAACTCCTAGCATATGTAGGGAATCTGTCGTAGCGGTAAGATTGGAATAAGACCTCATGGGACCGACAAAAAAGGAACGATAAGGCTGCATGATCATTTGATGCTCATCCGCGGGAATTGTCATATTCCCGATGGAAAAGATGAAATCCGTGCAGCCGTCCGCTAAAATCTTAAAGCGTGTTCCTATTTCCGCATAACCTTTAAACACCCAAAACTTATCGATGAAGGGTGCTAAAAGGGCGCATGGGGTAAATTCTCGATACATACGATTTTATTCAAATAGTAGATCCTATGATTTGTTTTATTTCTTTTCCAAAAGATACATATAATCGCCATAACCTTCTTCTTTCATTTTTGCTTTGGGAATAAATCTCAGGGATGCGCTGTTGATGCAGTATCGTAATCCGCCCTTATCTGTCGGACCATCATTAAATACGTGTCCCAGATGTGCGTCTCCTGTTTTACTGCGCACCTCTATCCGTTTCATGTCATGAGAATTATCGGTATTTTCCATAACAAGGTCTTTATCTATCGGTTTTGAGAAGCTAGGCCACCCACAACCGGAGTCGAACTTATCAGTCGATATGAACAAAGGCTCTCCTGTGGTGATATCTACGTAAATACCTTCACGCTTTTCGTTCCAATATTCATTTTTAAATGCTCTTTCCGTGGCATTTTCTTGTGTTACCGCATATTGCTCGGCCGTCAGTTTGGAGCGTAGTGTCGTATCATCCTGTTTCTGGAATTTCTTTTCAGAAAGGGGCTTGCCGGTCGTTTTCTCCTTATTTGCTTTACGTGCGAAATCGAATAGTTCCGGACTTATATGGCAATAACCGTCCGGATGTTTGCCTAAGTAATCTTGATGATATTCTTCTGCCGGATAGAAATTAACTAATGGCTCCACCTCGACAACGATGGGCTTGGAGTACTTTTTAGCCAATGTCTCTATAGCCTCTTTGATGATAGGCAGATCGGCGGCGTTGGTGTAATAAATGCCGGTACGGTATTGCGATCCTCTGTCATTACCTTGCCGATTGAGACTTGTAGGGTCTATGGTCTTGAAGTATAGTTCTAACAATAGTTTTAAATCGGCTTGTTGAGGATCGTAGCTTACTTCTACTGTCTCGGCAAATCCGGTATTGTCGTTACATACCTGTTCGTAGGTTGGATTTTTGATGCTTGTTTTACCGTTGGCATAACCCACTTGGGTACTAGTAACACCATTGATTTGTTTCATGAAATGTTCTGTTCCCCAGAAACATCCTCCGGCGAAATAGATTTTACTTTGTGCATTCATTTTAGTTGTTTTAGATAGTTGATCACTCATTTTTGTTTGTGCGATTACTAAACCGCTTGCCAATAGCAAAACGATAGTCAAAATTACATGTTTCATCTTATATATATATTATTATATAACCAAAATATTAAGAAAATGGTTTCAACTAAAAGTCGTATGCCTTCATGCGGAGGATTATATGCTTGGCTATTATTTGATTTTTGTCCCACCGAATACCTCGCTCATATCCATATGGTCAAGAGCCGTGTCTATCTGATTGATCTCGGCGGGATTTATCTTTATATCCACAGCCCCCGCATTCTCTTTTAGCCGGCAGAGATGACGAGTTCCGGGAATAGGAACGATCCACGGCTTTTTTTGTAGCATCCAAGCTAGGGATATTTGTGCGGGAGTAGCATGATGCTCATCGGCCAGATGGTTTATGAGATCTAGAAGAGGCTTGTTCTTCTCGAAACTTTCTTTTTTGAATTGCGGCATAGTTGCCCGGTAATCATTTTGAGGGTTGAATACGCTTTTGACATCATAGCAAGCGGAAAGTAAACCGTTTGCCAATGGCGAGAAAGCAACGAAGCCAATGCTTAATTCCTCTAGAGAGGGGAAAAGGTTTTCATGCCAACGTGCCATCATGGAATAACGATTTTGTATGGCGGTTATAGGACAGACCTTATGCGCACGGCGAATATAGTCCTCGCCCGCCTCTGATATACCCCAATGTAATACTTTGCCTTCCTTGATCAAGTAGGCCATCGTGTCAGCTACCTCTTCTGGTTCTACTTGGGGATCTATGCGATGCTGATAGTAAAGGTCAAGATGGTCTGTCTTAAGTCTCGCTAAAGAGCCTTCCACGGCTAAACGAATCGACTTCGGTTTAGAATTCGGGATAAGGGGATAAGGGCCACATTCGCTAGACTTATCAAAAGTGAGTCCAAACTTAGTAGCGATCACGATTTTATCACGAAATGGCTTTAAGGCATCGCCTAAAAGCTCCTCATTGTCATGAGGATTCGTGTTTGTACCATATACTTCGGCCGTATCGAAGAAGGTATATCCCATATCAACGGCGAGGGCAAATAATTCCGTCATCTCTTTTCTGTCGGCAGGTGCGCCATAAGCATGGCTCATACCCATGCAACCCAATCCTATAGTTGAGACCCTAAGTCCGCTTAATCCCAAAACTCTGTATTCCATATTTATTTATATTTTATCTGAGCGCAAAGTTGGGAAGAAGTATCTCCACCGGTGTAACAACAATTGCGGATATAAATACAATTATTTCGGTTTTCTGTAAAAATGGTGATACAATCCGTAATCTGTATTCATTCTGTATGATTGGGTAAATGTATCTTAGCGGTCAAAAAATAATAGAATATGAAGAGTAAAATTATTGTAGCTTTATTAATTATGAACATGGTAATAAGTGCTTCCGCACAAAATCAGAATCAGTATGGATTGGTATATCGCGATGCGGTAAGTGAAAATGTGGTTGGAAAAGTAAATATACATCCTGTCTCGTATGAGGTTGGAGGTATAGGGGTAGTGGCGAATATCTATACTCCTGCGAATTATGATTCCTCAAAAGAGTATGTAGCTATTGTTGTTGCTCATCCTAATGGGGGCGTGAAAGAACAAGTTGCGGGTCTCTATGCGCAACGGCTGGCAGAGCTTGGATATATAACTATCGCTGCCGATGCGCGTTATCAAGGAGCAAGTGGTGGTGAGCCTCGGAATACAGATCGTCCGGCCAACCGGATAGAAGATATTCATGGTATGGTGGATTTCATATCTCAATATCCGGGTGTAGATGCCAGTCGTATAGGTGCGCTTGGTATTTGTGGCGGTGGAGGTTACACGCTTGGGGCTGCACAGGGTGATAAACGGATAAAGGCGGTCGCTACACTCAGCATGTTTAATTCGGGGCGTGTACGTCGTAATGGTTTTCAGGATTCCCAGATAAATACCATACAACAACGTTTAACCCAAGCGGCTGAGGCTAGAAATGAAGAGGCCAAAGGCAAAGTTCTATACACGGGTGAGATGAATGTCTCCGATGAGGAGGCGGCGAAACTACCGTTTGCCCTATATCGTGATGGTTATGAGTATTACTTTAAAACCCATGCTCATCCGAATTCGACATTTCGCTATACCATGAGCAGTTTATTGGATCTTATGACTTGGGATGCTACGGATCATATCGACTTGATCGACCAGCCTTTGCTATTGATCGCCGGAAGTGATGCCGATACAAAATATATGTCTGACGAAGCTTTTGAAAAGGCTACCGGAACAAAAGATAAAGAGATGTATCTTATTCCAGGAGCGGAGCATATCAAAACTTATTTTGTCCCGGAATATGTGAATCTAGCGGTAAATAAAATGAAAGATTTCTTCGGGATGAAATTGTAATTTGATTAAATTTGTACGATCTAAAATGGGGGTATCATGAAATATGGCAAAGATAGTGTTATTATCTCTGATAGTCTGAATGGGCTTGGGACAGATATTTATAAAGAGTATCTGTCTCATGCCTTGTGTTTGGGTGGAGCATGTAAATTCGAGTTCAATGGAAATCCATTCGAGTTACGTGAAGGGGATTGTATGATTGTGCGTAAAGGAAAACTGGTTGAGAAGATCACCCCATCTGCGGATTTTAAGGTTAAAGTCATTTATGTCACTCCCCAATTCATTGAGCTTTGTACTCCCCAGAATAATTATGGAATGAAAGGCCAGTTATCTTTGTTCCTGAATCCTGTGATGCGTCTGGATCGCAAGCAACAGGATATCTGTAAGAAAGATTTCGAGAATATAGAGTATAGGTTTAACAATGAAAACCATAATTTTTATCGTGACATAATGATTAATGTGATCCAGACAATGATTCTGGATTTCTTCGATTTTCACTCACATATTTATGGGGAGGAGAAGATCTCGGCCCAATATGCCTCCATTATGAGTAAGTTCCTGCAAATGCTGGAAGATGGGGTTTATCGCCAGCATAGAGACGTTACATACTATGCCTCGGAATTATGCGTGACGCCGAAGTATTTATCGGAAGTGACGAAAAAGGTGAGTGGCTATGCGGCAAATTATTGGATTAACCGTTATACGATATTGGATATATCACGGCTTTTGCGTGATAAGTCATTATCTTTCGTTTATATTTCCGATTTGTTTGGTTTCTCTTCTCCCTCTTATTTCAGCCGTTATGTGCAGCATAATTTAGGTATAAAGTCCTCAGATTATAGGGAGTGACCTTGTAAGCTAGCTTCACTCCTTTCCTTTTCGGTAAAATTTGTAGTTGACACCGACTTTTTTGTATTGTCTCAAAACTCCTTTGGTCGTAACTTCGCAACGAAGAATAGGTATAAATAGATGATGGAAAACTATTTATATATAATGTATAATCAAATTAATAAAGCCATGCAAAAAATTATGAGATCATTATTTATCGCGACATTGTTGTTGGTATCGATGGGAATGGGTGCCTATGCGCAGGAAACAAAAAAGACATTTACTCCGAAGCAGCAGGAGATGATAGATTTGTCTAATGCGAAATGGAAATGGATGTCAGAAAAAGATGTGGATAAGCTCGACGCCCTCTTCCACGAGAACTCTATGTTTGTACATATGGGTGGTTCGTGGGGTAAGCAGCCGGAGCTTGATGTGATCCGTACGGGAAACATACATTACAAGCATGCGGAGATACATGATGTAGATGTTAAATTCGCCGGTTGCGCCGGAATCGTATATAGCCGTATTCATCTTAATTCGGTAGTTGGTGGTAGGGAGGTCAGGTTCCCTTTCATCGTGACTGAGACGTACGTGAAGGAAGACGGACAATGGAAACTTGCTACCTTAGCATTTACTCGTACGGTAGGAGAATAATGATAAATACATATGAATATGAGACAGAACTTTCTAATCCGGCTTTTCTGCCTATGTTTGTTCCCGGTTTTCACCATGGCGCAAAATATGGATAATTTCAGACAACCGTACCCCTTGGGTACTAAGTTGCCGGAAGCGTCCGCGAAGAACTTCATTGGTCAGGCGTATATCGCTCCGATTACGGTTAATAGGGAGCTGAATGTCCCAATGTCTAATGTCACTTTTGAGCCTCGTTGCCGGAATAACTGGCATTATCATAAAGGGGGGCAGATACTTGTCGCGTCAGCAGGCATAGGCTACTATCAGGAAAAGGGGAAACCGGCCAGAAGATTGTATCCGGGGGATATCGTGGAAATTGCGCCTGACGTGATTCACTGGCATGGGGCGGCTCCGGATAGCTGGTTTGCTCACGTTGCCGTAAGTTGCAATCCTCAAACGAATGAGGCGGTGTGGCTCAGTCCGGTGGGAGAGAAGGAATATCAAGAAGCGACAAGCCAAGCGGAGAATGTGTATGCCGAAGCAAACCGGGTATTGGAAGCCAGGGAACAAGCCATTGTCTCTATCGCGGCGTACACGGGCAAGGGAGACTTGGCGCATCTGAGACAGGCGCTTGTGAAAGGACTTGAATCCGGTATGACCGTTAATGAAGTAAACGAAGTACTAATACATGCCTATGCTTATTGTGGATTTCCTCGCAGCTTAAGAGCCATACAGACATTTATGCAAGTCATTGAAGAGAGAAAAAGCATGGGAATTAAAGATGTAGAGGGTCGTGAAGCCTCTGCTATCGAGGATGGTGGGAGTCGATATGAGCGGGGACGGGATATTCTGGCGGAAATATCGGGTACGTCTGCTTCTGTCCCTAAAACCGGATATGCGGTATTTGCCCCGACGATCGAACGTTTCCTCAAGGAACATCTGTTCGCGGACCTTTTTGAGCGCGACTTATTGACATATAGGGAGCGTGAATTGGCGACCGTGTCTGTATTGGCAGGCGTTGGCGGTGTTGAACCTATGGCTTACGGCCATATGTCAATTTGCTTGCATCTGGGTATTACGCCAGAGCAACTTACGGCTTTGCTAAATATCGTAGAGATAAACCTAGGGAAAAAGAGTTCAGATCCATTACGTGATGTGCTCGGACAATTAACGGATAAAAAATGAATCAGAAGAATATGAAGAAGATTTTATTATTAGCATTATTAATACCCGTGTTTGGAATGGCAGATGCCCAGGATTTAGTGATCGCTAAACAAGGGCATTTCTCAGTAGGAGGACAAACCATACAGCGTCCGGGTACGTATGACAACAGTAAGTTTGTCGGTTGGGCTACCCAAGTCGAGACCGGGCAGAGCTATCGTGCGGATCATGCTTTCGTGGATTTCCAAGTTCCGGCCCATGCGAAAAAATTGCCTTTGGTTTATGTTCATGGTTATGGTGGCTCTGGGGTATGTTGGCAAATGACACCCGATGGGCGGGATGGTTTCGCTACTCTCATGTTACGCCGGGGATATAGCAGTTACGTGATGGATCTTCCCGGTCGTGGCCGTGCCGGAAGGACATCTGCTACGACTACGGTCAAGCCGCTGGCCGATGAGATGTTCTGGTTTGACATCTGGCGTATCGGGATTTGGCCGGAATATAACAAAGGTGTGCAGTTTCCGTCTGATTCAGCCTATCTATCGCAGTTTTTCCGGGAGATGACGCCCGATATCAGTGATCACAAACAAGATGTACCGGCAATCAATGCCTTGACGGAAAAAATAGGGGACAATATCCTTGTAACACATTCGGCGGGAGGTTTCCCGGGATGGATGGCCGCTATACAAAATCCGAATGTCAAGGCTGTCGTTTCATATGAGCCGGGTGGCTATGTGTTTCCCGAGGGGGAGGTGCCCGATCCGATCGCCGGACTTACCGGTGGGGCGACTGGAGTAGCTATTCCTATGGAACAGTTCTTGCGACTTACTCGGATTCCAATCGTAATGTATTTCGGTGATTATATTCCGGAGACTCCATCAGAGAATCTTGGTGGCGAGAATTGGCGTGTACGTCTGCAAATGGGACGTAAATTCGTGGAGGCCATAAATAGGCATGGGGGAAACGCGACCTTAGTTGAGTTGCCCAAGATCGGTATTTATGGTAATACCCATTTCTTGATGCAGGATTTGAATAATGGCCAACTAGCGGATCTGCTGGGCGAATGGTTGGAAAAGAATGATCTTGGCAAATAGCATTGGGAATGGTTCTTTTAAGAACTTGCTGATTTTACATTTTGTTATCGGATTAGATAATCGGTAATATATCCTCCCAAATATGTTTCTTCAAGTCAACGCAGCCATTCTTCTTGAAGGTAATGCCTTCTTTCTCCAATAATCCCCGTTGTTCCGCCCAGTTGGGAGCTAATCTGCCTTGGCTGTTTACCACCCGGTGGCAAGGCAGGTTCAGTTCTTTCGGGACGTTGAACATTGCCTGCCCTACCATACGGGAACATTGTGGCCTTCGGGCGAGCTTGGCTAGCTGCCCGTAGGTAACCACACATCCTTCCGGTATCTCTCTGACGATGTTATAAACTTCCGTATAAAAATCAGCCTTCATTGATTCTGGTTTTTATTTTCGCCCATGCGTGTGTTTCGTATAGGGAGGAGTTACGCATTATCTGATACATCGTCTTGAAACGTGACATCGGGATCGTGAGACTTAATAAGTTGCTTTCCACATATGGTCGGACCGAGGGATCGAAGAAACCAAGGAACGTGCGGTGACCTCCTTGTCTATTTTCGTTGACAGTGAGCGTGATGGTGGAGCTGCAACCGGAACCAAATGGTGTGGAGACGGCATCCGGATTATTGTTGTCGAAAAAGGTCCAAGTAATTAACCCTGACAAGATATCCGGGGTTGCGAGGAACAAAAGCCCCTCTACTTTTTCAAACGAGGTTAATCGATCGATCCTTGCGAAATGGAGGTATGGGAGGGAGGACCTTTGTACGTTCATGCCTTTTATACCCTCGACTACCATTTCCGGAGTTTGCTTATATCTCTCTTTTAAAGAGACAAAATTGGGGACATGTTCTGGCATAGGGGTGAATCCTGTATAAAACTTTCCACCTCCGCAGCCAACGCTATCTCCGTTCATACTGATAATCTCGCCTTGCCTGATAGCGGGAAGGGCCTTGAATAAACAGCCTTGTGTCTGCTTTAATTCTCCAAGCAGAGAATCGGAATACCAGAAAGCGATCGGCAATTCCGCCTTTAGAGAAAATGCCTCGTAATAATTGTTGATGAAAGTTTGAATATCCATATGCGATTGATTTAGGTTGATTTATACTTACCAATCGATTTCCGGGATGCCTTTACCCCGTAGGAAATCATTAGCCTTACTGAAATGCTTACAACCGAAGAAACCATATTCGGCGGAGCGGGGAGATGGATGTACGGTCGTTAGGACCAAATGCTGGCTCGTATCGATAAGGGAAATCTTGGCTTTTGCGTAACTACCCCATAACATGAATACTAGATTTTCCCGTTCGTCGCTTAATTTCTTGATAACGGCGTCCGTGAATGTTTCCCATCCCCTGTTCCGGTGCGAACCTGTTTGGTGGGCACGGACCGTGAGGACGGAATTCATCGGAAATACGCCTTGGCTTACCCAACGATCCAAATTCCCGGAGGAAGGGATCGGTTTCCCAAGATCATCGTAGATCTCTTTGAATATATTCATCAAGGAGCCGGGAATCGCCACGCCATCGGGTACCGAGAAGCAGACCCCGTAGTATTGCCCCGGATTTGGATAGGGGTCTTGTCCCAAGATAACGACTTTTACCTTCTCAAACGGGCATGCGTTAAATATATGGAATATCTGGGACCCGGGAGGAAGTACGTGCGCTTGCTTATATTCGTTTTTGACAAATGTCACCAATTGCTCGAAATAAGGCTTGTCAAATTCTTCTTGCAGACGTTTTCTCCAACTTTCATCTATTCTAACATTCATGGTGTTTTTCTTATTCTTCCACCAAAGGTACGGAGAAAAGCTTAAAATTCGAGGATTTTGTGTAAGTTTGCCTTCCGATTTGAATTTAAATAAGAAAACATGATAAGTTACCTTCAGATAGATAAGCTGACCAAGAGCTTCGGTGATTTGGTTCTTTTCGAGGATATAACGTTCGGAGTCGCGCAAGGACAGAAGATCGGGTTGATCGCTAAAAACGGGACGGGTAAGACTACCTTATTGAATATTATCGGTGGTAAGGAGGATTACGACTCGGGTGAGGTGGTTTTCCGGAAAGACCTGCGGGTCGGGTATTTGGAGCAATCACCTTCTTATCCGGAAGAACTGACCGTGCTACAGGCTTGCTTCCACTCGAAGAACGAGACTGTCCGGTTGATTGCTGAGTACGAGGAGGCGATGGCGAAAGAGGATCATTCGAATCTGGAGGACATCCTTACCCGTATGGATAGCTTCAAGGCGTGGGATTATGAGCAAAAGGCGAAACAAATCCTCGGGCAGTTGAAGATTCATAACTTCAATCAGAAGATCGGGGAATTGTCCGGAGGACAGTTGAAACGGGTTGCCTTGGCGAATGTCTTGATCACGGACCCGGAATTGATTATCTTGGATGAGCCGACGAACCATTTGGATCTGGAAATGACCGAATGGCTGGAAGATTATCTGAACCGGGCCAATATCAGTATCTTGATGGTGACGCACGATCGTTACTTCTTAGATCGTGTATGTAGCGAGATCATAGAGATCGATAATAAGCAAATCTATTCGTATAAAGGTAATTATAGTTATTATCTGGAGAAACGCCAAGAGCGTGTCGAGGCGATGAACGCCGACGTGGAGCGCGCGAAAAATCTTCTCCGTACGGAACTGGATTGGATGCGCCGCCAGCCGCAGGCACGGGGCACGAAAGCGAAGTACCGTATCGATGCCTTTTATGAGCTGGAAAAGAAAGCGAAGCAACAACGGGATACCGGAAAGGTGAACTTGGACGTGAAGGCTTCTTACATTGGTTCGAAGATTTTCGAGGCGGTGAATGTAAGCAAACGTTTCGGTGATTTGAAGATTACGGAGGATTTCAACTATATTTTCGCCCGTTACGAGAAGATGGGTATTGTCGGGAATAACGGTACGGGCAAATCTACCTTTATCAAGATGCTGATGGGGGAGGTGGCTCCCGATAGCGGCCATTTCGATGTCGGCGAGACCGTTCGTTTCGGTTATTACAGTCAAGATGGCTTGAAGTTCGATGAGCAAATGAAAGTGATCGACGTGGTGCAGGCGATCGCCGAATACGTGGATTTGGGTAACGGACAGAAGATGGGTGTCTCCCAGTTCCTGAACTATTTCCTGTTCACGCCGGAGAAACAGCATAGTTACGTTTATAAATTGAGCGGTGGGGAGAAACGTCGTTTGTATTTATGTACGGTATTGATGCGTAGCCCGAACTTCTTGGTGCTCGATGAGCCGACCAATGATCTGGATATCGTGACCTTGAACGTATTGGAGGAATACCTTCGTAACTTCAAGGGGTGCGCTATCGTCGTTTCCCACGACCGTTACTTTATGGATAAGGTGGTAGATCACCTGCTGGTTTTCCGGGGTAACGCCGATATCAAGGATTTCCCCGGCAACTATACGCAGTACCGGGATTGGAAAGACGTGCAAGACCAACTGGAAAAAGAGGCGGAGGCTGCTTTGCAAGCGAGACAAAACCCGGCTCCGGAGAAACCGTCTCGTCCTGTCAATGAGCAAAAGAAAAAACTCACTTTCAAGGAGCGGAAAGAGTTCGAGGCCCTAGAGGAGGAGATACCGGCTTTAGAGGCGGAGAAAGCGGAGTTGGAGACCGCTATGAGCAGTGGTACTTTGTCTACGGACGAGCTTATGGCTAAATCTCAACGGATCACCCAAGTCATGGAAGAGATCGACGAGAAAACGATGCGCTGGCTGGAGTTGAGCGAGCTGGCATAAGTAATAAAGAGGAATGAGCGAGACTAAACCTGTACTTTGGAACCGGAATTTCGTCCAATGTTGTATCTCTTACTTCTTGATGAATTTCGCCTTTTATATGTTGATGCCTACTATGCCGGTCTATCTGGTGGAAGAGTTGGGCATCAGCACGTCCGAGGTGGGGATGGTCTTGTCTAGCTATACGATCGGCTTGCTGTGCGTGCGCCCGTTCTCGGGGTATCTGGTAGATTGTTTCTCCCGCAAACCGTTATATGTATTCGCCTTCACGATATTCGCCTGTCTGTTCGCCGGTTATTGGTTTGCCATGACGGTCTATACGATCATGGCGGTTCGTTTCATCCAAGGCGGGTTCATGGGACTGACCTCTGTTTCCGGCAATACGATTACGATAGACGTAATCCCTTCCAAGCGAAGGGGAGAAGGCATGGGCTTTTACGGATTGACGATCAATCTCGCCATGTCTTTGGCTCCTTTGGTGGCGGTCGGGCTGTACGATCGGCATGGTTTCTTCTGGATCATAGGGGGCGCTTTGGTGATCGCGTTGGTCGGGATCGGCTCCGTCGGGCTGATCCGTTATCCGAAACGGGAGAAAGTGCCTCGTCCGGCCTTCTCGTTGGATCGTTTTATCTTGGTGAAAGCGCTTCCTGCGGCCTTGGCCTATTTGCTGGTCGCTATACCTTATGGGATGTTGCTCTCGTTCGTGGTATTATATGGTAAAGAGATCGAGGTGCCGGACCCCGGCTACTTCTTTATATTTATGGCGATCGGTGTAGGGACGGCCCGTTTGATTTCCGGACGGTTGGTGGACCATGGCAAGATCCATGTCGTGTCCATCGTATCCTTGGTCTCTTTAGCGATCTCGTTTTCCGTGTTCGCTACCGTACATACATCGTTTATCTTTTTCGCTTGCGCCTTGGCGATCGGTATCGGTTTTGGCGTGAGCGTACCGGCTTTTCAATGTCTTTTCGTGAATGTCGCTCCGCACCATATGCGCGGTACGGCTACCTCCACCTACTTGACCTCTTTCGATTTCGGGATGGGGATCGGGATGTTATCCGCCGGCTTTATCGCTACCCGTGCCAATCTGGCTACCGCCTACGGAGTCGGGGCGGTTTGTTGCCTTCTTTCCTTATTCGTCTATATCCGCTTGGTAAAAGCCTCGTACGAGAGGAATAAGCTGATTTCTTGATCCGCTTGATTCCCGGTTTCGTCTAAACCTACGGCGTACTTCGTCGATTCTTCCTTTTCTAGCGGGAAACCTCACCCTATATTTGTATCAAAGATCACAGAGAAATAGGTTTTTAAGGTTTAACAAATGAAAGGAATAGGTAGTATGAAACGTTTAGTAATGGCTATGTCAGCCTTGTTGGTAAGTGTGACAATGAGTTTCGCGCAGGAATCGAGCTTACATAAAGAACCGTTTGTAGTCAATGTGGGCCAATTGGTAAGCTATCTGGAATTACGTCCCAGCCAGATTAATGAGGTAGCGATGATCAACGATTATTTTAGGGAAAAGCAAAGCGAGGGCTTGAGGGGAAGTCATAAAATGCGGGATAAACGGATGCGGCAAGCCGTATTTGGCAACTTAAAGTTGATGAAAAAGGCGTTAAGCACCGATCAATATCGGAAATACGTGGCTTTGATCAACGTAACGAACAATAATAACCGGATGACGAGCGGGCTTTCCTTCCCCGATGTTTATCTAGCCGATAAATAAGTAAAGGATAGATGTAAAGTATCAAGCTATTGCATAAAAAGTATCTTGTGACTGTATCTATTCTATAAACCACGTCGTGGTCTGTATAGATCATGTCGTGGTTTTTATAGATCACGCTGTGGTTTGTATAATCCACGACGGAGATTATAGAATAGATATGGTATCGTATAAGAATACAGCTAGGCTTGTATAAGAATATATCTAGGCTTTTGCTTGTTTATAAACGGTGTCTATGATGAAATAGATAGTGTTTATCGTAATATGTATTACAAAATGATTGCTATATGCCTTGATATATATCAATAACGTCAATTGTTTGCAAAAATTAACCGTATTGAAGAACAATGTTATAAAACATACTGTTATATTTGCAGTAACAAAAAGAGAAAGATAGAAGATGCGGAAACGCCGCATTTATTAGTTAAGGTCTTAGTTTAGGTTTAAATTTTAGGTATTATGAGACGTTTAGGTATGATGGTAGTCGCTTTAATGATGGTAGCGACAATGAGCTTTGCTCAAAAGGTTAGTGATTCAAAGAGTATGAGTTTCGATAAGCTAAGCAGATATTTGCAGCTTGACGCAAACCAGATCGCTGAGGTGTCAGAGATTAATACTTACTTCGAGAATCAATTAGGTCAACCCCTGTCTGCGGAAGCGCTTTGCAATAACGCAAGACCGGAAGAAACTCGCAACGCATTGTTGTGTAATTTGAAACTGATGAAACGTGCATTGACTAAAGATCAATATCGTAAATATGTAGCGTTGATTAATGTGACTCGCGCTAATCAGGAAGATAAGGTTTCTAATCCGCTTTTGGACAGTTATTTGGCTGAGAAGTAATTAAGCCAATGTGATTGGGCTATGTGTTTTTAAGGTTTTTGTTTAGGTTTAACAATTTAAGGTTTTTAGGTATTATGAAACGTTTTGGAATGGCAGTCGCAGCCTTATTGATGTGTGCGACAATGAGCTTCGCTCAGAAACCGAGTTTGAGTAGAGAACCGTTTGTGGTAAGTACAGAGAAGTTAGCGAACTATTTGCAATTGACTCCGAGTCAGTTGGACGAGGTAGCTAACATCAACGAATATTTCATCGAGATGCAGAACGCAAGTGTAAAAGCTAGCGCTAAATTGCAGGACAAGAAGATGTATCAGGCGGTTTACGGTAACTTGAAGTTGATGAAGAAGGCTTTGAGCCCGGATCAATATCGTAAGTATGTTACTTTATTGAATATCACGAACAATAACAACCGTACGCTGGGTGTTAATACGTTCCCGGAAGTGTACTTAGCGGATAACGCAAGTAAGTAATTTATACTATATAAGAGTGTGTCCCCCCACTATTTCCTGTCAAAAGGTAAATAGTGGGGATACTTTTTTTTAAGGCTTGCGTATAAATCGGAGAAGATTGTGTAAGTTTGCGGCGTTTTACAAATAACGCTTAATTCGAGTCATGACAACACAACAACTTTTAGTCCCTTCTAATGCTACTTTGAAGAGAAATGTAATGGACTACTCCTTAATCGTGGTAGGTTCATTTTTGCAGGCACTTAGTTACGTGCTTTTCCTAGCGCCTTACAAAATCGTACCGGGAGGTGTGTATGGTATCTCTATCGTAATCCACTATGTGACGAAAGATTTGTTCCCGTTCTTCCCGGATGGTTTGCCGATGGGTGCGACGGCGCTTTGCTTCAATATCCCGTTGATGATTTTGGCGATGAAAAAGATCGGATTGTCTTCCGGCCCGAAGACGATCGTTACTTTCTTGCTGATCTCTATATTTACCGACTCATTATCTTATTTCCTTACCGATCCATTGGTGGAGAACGATGCCTTTATCGCCGCCTTTTACGGTGGAGCTATTTTAGGATTGGGTGTGACTTGTATTTTCCGGGCGCAAAGTACGAGTGCCGGTACGGATGTATTGGCACGTGTGATCGCTAATGACTCCAACTTGAAGGTCAGCAATATGATCATCGTATTGGATTCCGCGGTCGTATTGTTGGGCTTGATCGTGTTTAAGGATTGGGCGGTACCTTTGTATTCTTGGTTTACTATTTTCGTATATGGAAAAATCGTGGAGATGTTCCAGACGGAGAACCCGAACCGTGCTGTCTTTATCGTTTCCCGAAAGACAAAGGAAATGCGTGATTTGATTGTCGATAAAATGGGTATGAGAGGAACATTTATCCATGGTAAAGGCATGTACGAGGGACATGAGACCGAGATTATCTTTACGATTGCCGAGCGTAAGGACATGCCCCGCTTGAAAGATGAGGTAAAAGAGATCGATCCGAATGCTTTTGTATCTACGATGCACGCTAGCAAAGATTCGCCAAGACCGGGTATTTGATTAATAATTTTACTATCTTTGCCCCTCAAAACGAATAAATATAAGATAGTAATGCCCAACATCTCACAAAGAGGAGTCGAAATGCCCGCTTCCCCGATCCGGAAGCTGGCTCCATTGGCCGATGCTGCCAAACAGAGAGGAGTTCATGTGTATCACCTGAATATCGGTCAGCCCGACCTTCCCACTCCGCGAGCGGCACTCGACGCGATCCGTAATGTCGATCGTACGGTGTTGGAATATAGCCCTAGTCAGGGATATCGCAGTTATCGCGAGAAGTTGGTTGGATATTATAAAAAGTATGATATTAATCTTACGGCTGACGATATTATCATCACTACCGGTGGTTCGGAGGCTGTTTTGTTTGCCTTCTTGAGCTGCTTGAATCCGGGTGATGAGATTATCGTACCGGAACCTGCTTATGCTAATTATATGGCATTCGCTATCTCGGCAGGAGCCGTGATCCGGACAGTGACGACTACGATAGAGGAAGGATTTTCTCTTCCGAAAGTAGAGAAATTCGAGGAGTTGATCAATGAGCGTACCAAAGCGATCCTGATCTGTAACCCGAACAATCCTACGGGTTATTTGTATACGCGTCGTGAGATGAATCAAATCCGGGATATCGTAAAGAAATATGATCTTTATCTTTTCTCGGATGAGGTATACCGGGAGTTTATCTATACCGGTTCCCCGTATATCTCGGCTTGTCATCTGGAAGGTATCGAGCAGAACGTGGTATTGATCGATTCTGTCTCCAAACGCTATTCGGAATGCGGTATCCGTATCGGTGCGTTGATTACGAAAAATGCCGAAGTGCGTAGTGCCGTCATGAAGTTCTGCCAAGCTCGTTTAAGCCCGCCTTTGATCGGACAGATCGCAGCCGAGGCCTCTTTGGATGCTTCCGAGGAGTATGCCCGTGAGACTTATGACGAGTATGTGGAACGGCGTAAATGCTTGATCGATGGCTTGAACCGTATTCCCGGCGTTTATTCTCCCATACCGATGGGCGCTTTCTATACGGTGGCTAAACTTCCGGTGGATGATGCCGATAAGTTCTGCGCTTGGTGTCTGGAAGAGTTTGAATACGAGGGTCAGACGGTCATGATGGCACCGGCGTCGGGTTTTTACACGACACCGGGACTTGGTAAGAATGAGGTTCGTATGGCCTATGTCTTGAAAAAGGAAGATTTGGCGAAAGCTTTGACGGTGTTATCAAAGGCGCTGGAAGCTTATCCGGGAAGAATGTTATAAATGAATTTAGAGCTATTTATCGCCAAAAAGATACATTTCAGCAAGGAGGGGGATCGTGAGGTTACTCCTCCCGCTGTTCGTATTGCCATGATCGGGATCGCTTTGGGATTGGCGGTGATGATCCTTTCGGTGGCGATCGTGATAGGCTTTAAGAAAGAGGTCCGGAACAAGGTGATCGGTTTCGGCTCGCATATCCAGATCACGAATTTCGATAGTAATTCTTCCTATGAGTCGCAGCCGATAGCGGTTAGCGATACTTTATTGAATGCGCTCGATGCATTCCCCGGTATTCGCCATGTCGAGAAATTTGCGACGAAGCTAGGCATCTTGAAGACTGACCAAGATTTTCAAGGTATTGTCTTGAAAGGGGTGGATACGGATTATGACTGGACTTTCTTCAAGGAAAATTTAAAAGAGGGCGAGATTTTTACGATCCAGCCGGATAAGAACTCTACGGATGTTATTATTTCGAAGTATTTGTCTGATCTGCTAGGACTAAAGGTCGGGGATTCTTTCCTGACTTATTTTGTGCAAGATGACGTGCGTGCCCGTAAGTTCACGATCACGGGGATTTATGAGACGGGTTTCCTTGATTATGACAAGATGTTCGTAATCGCTGATATTAAGCAGATACGTCGCTTGAACGGTTGGGATAAAGATCAAGTAAGCGGACTGGAGTTGCAAGTGGATGACTATGATCGTTTGGACCAAGTGGCCGAGGATATTTATTTCGATCTGACGGAACGGCAAGACCGAAATGGCAATACGTTCTACGCCCGCTCGATCAAGGAGTTGAACCCGATGATCTTTAATTGGCTGGATGTGCTGGACATCAATGTGGTGGTTATCTTGGCGCTGATGCTTTCCGTCGCAGGGTTTACCATGATCTCCGGATTATTGATCATAATCTTAGAGCGTACCAATATGATCGGAATCCTAAAAGCCTTGGGACAAAATAATAACAGTATTCGCAAGATCTTCTTGTATGTCTCTTTCTTCTTGATCGGCAAAGGAATGTTGTGGGGGAATATCATCGGTATCTCTCTTTGTTTGCTTCAATCTCATTTCCACATTATCCAATTAGATCCTTCTATTTATTATTTGGATGCCGTGCCTATCGATCTGAGCCTATTTTCACTGTTCCTTTTGAATATAGGGACATTGGCCGCCTCCATGTTGATGATGTTAGGACCTTCCTATTTGATTACGAAGATTGATCCGGCCAAGAGTATCCGTTTTGAATAAAAGCCGTATCTTTGGCATACGTTCTAGTTTTGCCGGATTGATATGACAGATCTTATCTCTAAAGAAAAGCGTAGCTATATCATGTCTATGATTAAGGGTAAGAATACAAAGCCCGAGATTATAGTCCGTAAATACCTGTTCCATTGTGGCTTTCGCTTTCGTGTGAATGTAAAGCGCCTTCCCGGTACCCCTGATATCGTATTGCGTAAATATAAGACCGCTATCTTCGTGAACGGCTGTTTCTGGCATGGGCACGAGGGTTGCCCTGAATTTCGTCCTCCCCGTACCCGGGTAGAGTGGTGGACCGAGAAACTAAACCGGAATAAAGCCCGGGATGCCCGTGTACGTGAGGAATTACGAGCGATGGGCTGGAATACGATGGTGATCTGGGAATGCCAGCTTAAACCCAAAGAACGGCAAGCTACTTTAGAAAATGTCGTCCGTTTATTGGAAAAGACGTATGTGGAATCTACCTATCATGCGAAGTTTACCCCAGCCTACCCGCTATTAGAGGAGGAAGAACTTCCCAAAGTGGCGGAAGAAGAGATATCCTATGAGAGTGCTCATCATTATTAATTCTCCAACCGGAACGTATAATCCTTCCTACTTCTGAAAAGCCGGTAAATACGGACATATCCATTGAATATGGGTTGAATAAACTCCAACAGGAATAACCAACCGGTAGTGGGGTTTTGTTGGAGCATTCGAGCCGATTTGCCGAAAACGATTGCCTTGATTATAAAACGTGTCAAATATAATAATACGGCGATCAAGGAGATTAGCCAATTGCCCTGTAATCCGATCACTACCGTAGCGATAACCGATGCTTGGAAAAGGTAGAAACAAGTGGATTCGAGATGATAGAATGTCAAGGCGCTTCCTTTGTAATACCGTTGAGTGGCAGCACGGGAAACCTTCATCTCTTTCCAGATTCCAAAACGTTCGATTTGATCCATTTCCGTTAGGCTGTCCGGGGTATAAATTACTTTCGTATTCTCCTTGGTCGAGGCTTCGTTGATGAATAAGTCATCGTCTCCCGCATGCAAGTTCAAGGATTGGTAGTAACCTTTATGCTTGAAGAATAAGTCTTTCCGATAAGATAAATTTCGTCCGTTTCCGGTATATGGGTGATGGGAGAGGGCGGAAGATAGATAACGTAAACCCGTCAATAAGTTATCATAGGCGATCAACTTATGAAAGAATCCCTTGTAGTTGCTGTATTTGCAGTAGCCCAAGACAATACTGGTCTCGGGTGTGTATCCACCAACCATGGCGGATAACCATTGATCGTTGAGCGGTTGGCAATTCGCCTCCGTGAATAGAAGAATATCGTATTTGGCCGCTTTCACGCCTAGGGTAAACGCCAGTTTACGGCGGCTTAGGTAACGAGCGTCCGAGGGGACGTAAGTATGATACAAATGTTTATACTCATTTTGAAAGAACTTTAGCGTATCGTCGGTATCGTCTCTCGAGCCATCGTTGATAACGACTACCTGATATTCAGGGTAATCTTGTGTAAGTAACGCAGGAAGGTGTTTCTTGAGGTTCTCAGAATCATTTTTAGCGTATATGATGATGGATACGGGGAGTTTATTACCTTCCTCTAAGGTATCATCCGTTCGTCTTGACGCACGTAAAGGGCGGGCATAAGCGATCAGATAATAAAGAGATAAGATAACGAACCCTATTAAGGAGATTCCCAATAGGAAAAGCTCTGTATTATTGAGTAGAAACATAATAATGTGCCAATGTGATTAATATGCCAATGTGTCAATATCATTAATGAGCCAATATGATTAATACGCCAATGTGCCAATAAGCTACTCAAGGTATTTACATTGGCACATTGATCAATTGGCTCATTATTTTATCGTATCGGAATAATAGGCTTTAGGTAAATGACGGCAGTTGTATTGGGAGGCCATGACCTCGCCATAAGCGCCGGCGGAACGAAGGGCGATCAAGTCGCCACGATGAGCCTTATTCAACTCTACATCCTTGCCGAATACATCCGATGACTCACAGATCGGGCCCACTACATCGTAAGTCTCTACTGCCTCATCGCTGCTGATGTTCTCGATACGGTGATAAGCGTCGTACATCGCCGGGCGGATCAATTCCGTGAAACCTGCGTCAAGGATAGCGAATTTCTTCGTCTCTCCTTCCTTGACATATAATACCTTAGAGATTAATGTTCCGCATTGAGCGACGATCGAACGTCCCGGCTCAAAATGTACCTGTTGACCCGGACGTACTTGAAGCAGTTTATGAATGGCCGCGAAATAGTTATCGAAAGCCGGGATCGATAAATGATTCGGGTGATAGTAATCGATACCTAATCCACCTCCGAAGTTCAGGTTCTCCACCGTAACCCCGTGAGCTTCCAGTTCTTCCTGTATCTCGTTGAAACGAATTACCAAATTGCGGAAGCTAGACATATCCGTGATCTGTGAACCGATATGGCTATGGATACCGATCAACTTCACATTCTTCATCTCCTTTAATTTATCCAGTACGCCTCCTAATTGGCTAAGGTTGATACCGAATTTATTTTCCTTCATACCCGTCGTGATCTTGGCATGTGTATGGGCATCCACTTCCGGGTTGATACGAAGGGCGATAGAGGCTACTTTATTCTTGGTGGCCGCCAGCTCATTGATAATTTCCAGCTCAACGGCAGATTCCACGTTAAAGCAGAAAATATCATTGTCCAGTCCTAGGTTGATCTCCCAATCCGCTTTGCCAACACCAGCAAAGACAATCTTATCGGCAGGAAAACCGGCATCTAAAGCTGCCTGTACCTCGCCGCCACTTACGCAGTCTGCGCCAAGGCCGTTTGCCGCTATGATGGAAAGGATACGGGGATTGGCATTAGCTTTCACGGCATAATGCACGTGGTAACCATATTTCCCGGATTCGGTTTTTACTACGTCTAATGTGTCTTGCAATAGCTTGACATCATAATAATAAAAAGGCGTAGAAAGCTGCTTGAACTTTTCTACAGGAAATGTTCCTTTGAGCATATTATACGAAATTATATAAAGATAAATAAGGGCAGTCTGTAAAAGGCCGCCCTCGTTTGTTTTTATTTGTTGTTAAATAAATGATCGCTTAGAGCTTGCAGCGCTCTCTGCTTGTCCGAGGCCTTAATCAGCAAGGAGACGTTGTAGTTGCTTCCTCCGTAGGAGATCATGCGAACCGGGACATCCTTCATGGCCTGTACGATACGAGCCTCGAAGCCGATGTTATCCCATTCTAGGTCGCCAACCACGCAAACGATAACCATATCCTCGTCTACGGTCACGGTTCCGTACTTCTTCAAATCGTCAACGATCTCTTCCAGATGCTTGCGGTTATCGATCGTAACGGAGACACCCACTTCGGAAGTCGTAACCATATCGATCGGAGTCTGGTAGTTCTCGAAAGTCTCGAATACCTTACGCAAGAAACCTGTAGCTAGCAACATACGTCCGCTCTTGATCTTGATAGAGGTAATATTGTCTTTGGCGGCGACCGCTTTGATCTTACCTTTTTCGATAGCGTTTGAGATCAATGTACCCGGAGCGTCCGGCTGCATTGTATTTAGCAAACGGACCGGGATGTTGTTCAATTTAGCCGGTAATATACAAGTCGGGTGAAGGATCTTGGCTCCGAAATAAGCTAACTCGGCAGCTTCCTCGAAATGCAATTGACGGACTGGAGACGTTCCCTGTACGATACGAGGGTCGTTATTGTGCATACCGTCGATGTCTGTCCAGATCTGGATCTCTTCCGCACCGATAGCCGCGCCGATTAAGGATGCGCTATAGTCGCTACCACCCCGTTGCAGGTTATCGATCTCGCCGTAAGCGTTGCGGCAGATATAACCTTGTGTGATGTATAGATCAGCATCCTTATTATCAGCGAGTAATTTTTCCAATTTCTCTTTGATATAGACAGGGTCCGGTTCCGCGTTCTTATCCGTACGCATATAATCCAAAGCCGGGATCAATACGGATTTCACGCCGCATTCGTTCAAATAAAGATTCATCATACCCGTAGAGATCAACTCTCCTTGCGCCAAGACAACCTTTTCCTCGAATAAGGTAAACAGATCCTTCGTGAACGTACGGATATATTCGAAATGAGATTTTATCAGTTCTTTGGCCTTCTGTTTATATTCCTCGGTGCTGTATAGTTCCTCAACATGGCCCATGTATTTCATGGCAAGCTTGTTGATGATCTCATTCGCTCCGTCTGGGTTCTTTTTGTACAGGTAGTCGGAAATCTCGACTAACGAGTTGGTTGTACCCGACATGGCTGACAATACAACGATCTTACGGTCTCCCGTGATCAGTTTCGCTACATCTTTCATTCTCTGTGCAGATCCCACAGAAGTACCGCCAAACTTTAAAACTTTCATCTTCTTTTGTTCTATATTAAATTGTTTTCTTTTTCAATCGAATGCGACCGCAAAGTTACAAAAAAATTATTCTCTGACATCACTTAGACAGGCATTCTCGCATTTTACTATGCGGGCAGGATAATTATGCACGATCGTATAGTTATGAGTGGTCATAATCACCGCCGTTCCCTGCTGGCAGATGTCGTGTAAGAGTTGTACGATTTGTCCGCTCGTCTCCGGGTCCAAGTTGCCGGTCGGCTCATCCGCCAGTATCAACTTGGGGTTGTTCAGAAGGGCACGGGCAATAACGATACGTTGTTGTTCCCCGCCGGATAGCTCATGCGGCATTTTATAGCCTTTGTCTTGCATGCCTACCTGACGGAGCACGTTGTCTATCCGTTCCTTGATCTCGCTTTTCTTTTTCCATCCGGTGGCTTTCAGCACGAATTCCAGATTCTTGGAGACGGAACGGTCGGTCAACAATTGGAAATCTTGGAAGACGATACCTAGTTTCCTACGCAAATAAGGGATATCCTTCCGCTTCATCTTGGTGAGGTTGTAATCCATGATACGTGCCTCGCCTCGCAAGATCGGTATCTCGCAATACAAGGACTTGAGCAGGCTGCTTTTACCGGAGCCTACCTTCCCGATCACATATACGAACTCTCCGTTACGAAGCGTGAGGCATGCGTCGTGTAATACCCTGTTTTCCTCACGGCATATCTCCACGTTCTCTAATTTGAGTAGAATATCTTCTTCCATAGAATTTATCAACCTTTATGTCTTTTCTTTAATTCACGGGCGAGGTCTTCCAGACGAAGTCCCTTGCTTGTCAATAATACGATTAAGTGGTAAACCAAGTCGGATGCCTCATAGATGAAGCCGTCTTCGGTTCCGTTGGTCGCCTCGATAACGGTCTCTACCGCTTCTTCGCCGACTTTCTGGGCCATGCGATTCACGCCTTTCTGGAATAAGGTAGTCGTATAGGAACCTTCCGGCATTTCTTGACGGCGACGCTCGATGAAGTTCTGCAAGTATTTCAAGAACATGATATCCTCTACGTTCTTCTCGCCGAAACAAGTATCCGCTCCCGTATGACAAACCGGTCCGGCTGGAATCGCCTTGATCAATAATGTATCGTTGTCGCAATCCGCCGTGATGCTAACCACCTGCAACGTATTTCCGCTACTCTCTCCCTTCATCCACAAACGGTTTTTCGTGCGGCTAAAGAATGTAACCTTACCCGTACTTACTGTCTCATCATAAGCTTCTTGATTCATGAAGCCCAACATTAATACCTTACTAGTGTTGTTGTCTTGTACGATAGCGGGTATTAATCCGCCCATTTTCTCGAAATCTAATTTCATCTTTATATATAATGTGTTATATCCTTACATTGATCCCCTCGTCCTTGAGGTATTGCTTCAAGTCGCCTATCCGTATCTCGCCGAAATGGAAAACGCTGGCCGCTAAAGCCGCGTCCGCTTTCCCATTGGAAAACGTATCCCGGAAATGTTCCATCTTTCCCGCTCCACCGGAGGCGATAACCGGGATATGCAACGTATCGGCCAAGGTAGCCAGAGCGTCGTTCGCGTATCCGTCTTTTACGCCATCGTGCGTCATACTGGTGAAAAGGATCTCGCCGGCGCCACGGCTTTCCGCTTCCGAGGCCCATTGAAACAAATACTTATCCGTCGGGACACGCCCTCCGTTTAGATAGCATAGCCAGTCATTGTTCTCAAAATTAGCGTCGATAGCGACTACGCATACCTGACTACCAAAGTTCTTGGCGATCTCCTCGATTAATGCCGGGTTACGTAAAGCCGCCGAGTTGATCGAGACCTTATCGGCGCCAGCGCTAAGCAAACGATCCACGTCCTTCAATTCGTTGATACCTCCACCCACGGTAAAAGGGATGCTGATATGGGCCGCCACTTGTTTTACCAACTCGGTGAAAGTCTTTCGCCCCTCGTGTGAGGCGGTAATATCCAAGTACACTAATTCGTCGGCCCCTTCACGGCTGTACTGGGCACCCAACTCCACGGGGTCTCCAGCGTCGCGAAAGTTCACGAAGTTGATGCCTTTTACGGTCTTTCCATCCTTTATATCCAGACAGGGAACAATTCTCTTGGCTAGCATATATCTATTTTATTATTTCAAGTAAAACGAAGTAAATCTTTCAACTGGATCTTCCCTTCATAAATGGCCTTGCCGAAAATGACAGCGGGAATCCCAGCCTCAGATAATTTCTCAATATCCTCGATCGAGCTTACGCCACCGCTCGCTATGATATAAAGGAAGGGGATCTCGTCCCGTATCTCTTTATATAAATCGATAGCCGGGCCTTGCAGCATACCATCCCGTGCGATATCCGTGCAGATCACCTTGGTAATCCCCTTGTCGTAATATCCTTTGATAAAAGGAATCAACTCCTGGCTGGTCGTTTCCTCCCAACCACTGATGGCGATCTTCTTTTCCTTGGCATCGGCCCCTAATATGATTTTCTCGCTACCGAACTTGCTGATCCAAGAGGTGAACATTTCCGGGTTCTTCACGGCGATACTGCCCCCGGTTACCATCTGGGCGCCGCTTTCGAAGGCGATCTCCAGATCATCCTCTTGTTTCAAGCCCCCTCCGAAATCAATGATCAAGGAAGTCCGGGTCGCTATCCGCTCAAGGATACGGTAGTTGATGATGCGTCCTTCACGGGCTCCATCCAAATCTACCACATGCAAACGCCGGATGCCGTTACCCTCGAACATCTTGGCCACCTCCAGAGGATCTTCGTTGTAAACCTTCTTGGTCGCGTAATCTCCTTGCGTCAACCGGACGCATTTGCCATCTATTATATCTATAGCGGGAATAAGCTCAATCATATCTTTAAAAAGTTTTTCAATATAACCTCTCCTACCGATCCACTTTTTTCCGGATGGAACTGTGTTGCGTAGAAGTTGTCCTTATGTAAAGCGGCGCTGAACGGAAGGATGTAATCGGTCGTAGCCGCCGTATATTCATTTACAGGTACATAATAACTATGTACGAAGTAAACAAATTTGTTCTCCAATCGCTCATTGAATAGGCCGCTTTTAACGTTTGTCAAGGTATTCCAACCCATGTGAGGAACCTTGTCCTCATGCTTTTGCGGAATAAAACGTTTTACTTCCGTAGGGAAGATCCCCAAGCAATCTGCGTTTCCCTCCTCCGAACGCATGCACATCAATTGCATGCCGAGGCATATCCCGAGTACCGGTTGCTTTAGGTTCAAGATCACCTGATCCAATTTATGCTCCCTTAAATACTCCATGGTCGTGAAAGCTTCACCTACTCCGGGAAAGATAACCTTATCCGCTTTATTTAATAATTCCGGATCAGCCGTGATGATCGGGGTAACGCCCAACCGCTTCAAAGCGTAATCTACCGAGTAGATGTTTCCGGCATTATATTTAATAATGGCAACGTCCATTGTTGTTAAGCATTTATATTGAGTCGCAAAAGTAACAAATTATCATTACATAATTATGAATGGCGATTGAAAAGTTCCAAAATGAAATGTATTTGTGATAAACTGGTGTGATCGGGAAGGGGAAATAAAGAAAGGGACGATCGCTTATGTGGACCTATGGAAAGAATATTTCAGCGAAAAGTTGATTTTTTTTACTCCAGCTATTGCAGGTTTAAAAATAATACTTACCTTTGCACCGCAATCGAGAGAGATAGCGATAAAGAAAAGAGGTTCGGTAGTTCAGCTGGTTAGAATACATGCCTGTCACGCATGGGGTCGCGGGTTCGAGTCCCGTCCGGACCGCCTCTTTTTCAAAATTATTATTGATTATAAAATGGTTCGGTAGTTCAGCTGGTTAGAATACATGCCTGTCACGCATGGGGTCGCGGGTTCGAGTCCCGTCCGGACCGCTTTCAAAGAAAGCAAAATAAAGTAAAGCTCTGTAATTTAAAGATTACAGGGCTTTTTCTTTTTCCTCACTTATCAAGAATGACGGCTCACCTGCAAAACTCTATGTTTGTAAAACATTCGCAAAAGCAGGGGGCGGCAATCTGTTTTGCGGTAGGCTTCAATGATGTTGTAAGCGAAAATGCGATAACCTTGACGTTTTGTTTGAAAATCCGGGATTATGATGACAGGGCCTTTTTGCGAATAGAAGAAATAGGGAGTGCTTTATGGTCAAATTATCCATTTTACCCTGTTTTTTTGTATGAATATCTCTATTAGGAGACGAAAGTAATGGGATTAGGTAACGCAAAAGCCAGTGTTAGGCAACGCTACCGTATGTGTTTGGCGATACATACGGTAGGAATTGGGTACGCAACCTATAGAAATGGGCGATGCATCCGTATGAAAAGCACCTTTCTCCTGCATAAATATGAGATAGGATGAATTAATCTCGCTAGAATGAAAGGGTATATTTAAGCAAAGTGTTATAATACAATTGATTGCTGATATTTTTTCTCGTATTTGGTAACAGCATGTATCTTTGCCCGGAAAAAACGATTCTCCGGGGTTTCAGATTACATATTGTCATATTGTCAATTTGAGCGTATTACTTATCTTTCTCGCTGGCAATGCGGGCAATAATAAATGCTGCCTCCGAGGTAAGCCTCTTTCTGTATCCGTTCGCCACAGACGGGGCAAGGGTCATGGTAGGTGTTCTTCGATAGGATCGTGCGGTAATTGCCTAAGGCGCCGTATAGATCCTTCTCCGTATCCCGGCCTCCTCGGCGAGTCATCTCTTCCAGCGTGGATTTCACGGTGTTGAAGAGGCGGTCTATATCCTCTTCTGATAAAGTCGATATTTTTCGTTTCGGGGAGATCCGGGCATTGAACAAGATATCTTGGCAGACTCCGTTGCCCAGGCCCGGAATACGTTGCTCGGTGGCGAGCAGCGCCTTTGCGGATATATCTTTCTTGAGATTCCGGATGAGACTAAGGAAATAGGCTTTATCGAATCTCTCGTCCAACGGACATAGCTTATGGATGCTACCTTGGTAATAGGGATTGTCAAACTCGCCTTTGAAAGCGTAGATGGAACCATACATCGAAACCGTGAAAGCTAGGAACGAGTCGTCCTCAAATACGATCATAAGCTGATATTTCTTCGGGGCCTTTTCCGCGGAGGTATAATAACGCATATTGGTTCCGTCTCCGATTAAGAGGTGGGTATCCGCGTCCATAAGGATGTCCACGAATGCGCCATAGCCTTGGGCGCCTAGGACCGTTCGTCCTACCAGCCTATTGGAGTATTCCGCCGGATCGCCATTATAGAACGTGAAACGGTGAGGACTGTTCGACTCGATAACATGCGCTATCCGTTTACCCTTTAGCGTTTCGCTAGCCTGTTTGCCAATGGTGGCGGATTCGGGAATCTCAATCATATTCGTATTGTTTTTAGAGGTGACGGGGTAAATATAGGCATATTTTCCGTACCAATATTCATTGATACGGAAAATAGGAACCGGGCTTTAATTCTGGGTCGGATAAAGGGGCTTTCCTGTCTCGTCCACATCTGTCCAGTCTTTTACGTTGACACTGGCCAAAGTGACCGAATTACCGTTGATTACCGCTTTAAATAAATAAGAGTTTCCCGCTTTCAACTCGCCATCCGGAAGAGGGATCTGGGTGGTATAGGTGCGGGTACTGTTTTCATTGTCGGCGGATATTTCCAATGTGAGAGTCATGGGAGCCGTATGTCTTATCGGCAACATGATATATTGGGCGGTTAATCCGTTTATCCCCATCTTATCCGCTTTCCCGAAAGCGGTGGCGGGAGTGATGATACCTGTGCCCAGATCCATGGTCGCCCCGGTTTCGGGAGGTGTGATCATGGCGGAGACCAATTGGTTGATCGTGATACCTTCACCGCCGGTTAATTCTACTACGACTTGGGTAGCCACATGGCCATAAACAATCGGTATATTGATTTGGGAGCTATTAACATCCTGTTGTATGGCGCTCCACCAAAGATAATCGATACCGTTGAAGAGGGGTTCGGATACGCCACTCGTGAATGTCGGGGGGATCGTGGAGAAATTGTCGGATACGGCGTAGAAATTATAAGTGCCATTGGAGAGAAACATTTTATATCCGTCACTTCCTGTTAACACCCCGGGAGATGAGGTTATGTAAAGACCTGACGCCTCGGGGTTTCCCTTGGTTCCTGCGCTGCTGTCGAAGACATAAACCCTGCTTTGTATCCCTTTATTCATGGGAGACATGGAACGTAATAGGTTCCGGCCCTCCACGGAGGCGTTGAAGGTCACCAACGTGCTGTTTCCCGGGTCCTCGTTTCCCGAAGAGCCGTTCGGGGTTGTTCCATCCTCAAAAATAATCGTGTTCTTGTTGCATCCGGCGAGGAGTAACAGGAACATCGTGCTAAATGTAAGCGCATTTGCCGCTTTCAGTAAATTCCGTATCATATAATTTGTGTTTAGTGAATAGTCTATATAATACATTTTACGAACCGTTTTGGTTCAGAAAGCGGCAAATGTTTTAACTTTAATCTAGCGGTTTCACGTAAGACCAGTGGGTTTGTATGATCTTCCATTGGTTGTCGGGGTTGCGTCTGTAAACCTCGGTGCAGTTCCATTTTATTACCTTGTCGGATAAGTAGCTATCAAGGTTGAAGGTGAGTACCGCTATGTTTTGCGCGACTTGTACGACCGGGCGGATCATGTCGAAATGATCTGCCGGAGGAAGTTGCATACCTTTATAATAAGTGCGCAGTTGTTCCAATCCCTCTATTTTCGTCTCTAGGGAAGGATCGAAGTAAATCACGTCGGTGTCTGAAAGCTCTACGAATGCCATCGGGTCGGTCGAGGCTAGAGCCTCTTTTTCAAGGGAGATGATCATCTCCGGGATGTTCTCGTTTAATGTTTTGTTCTCCATATTCTTTTGTTGTGCGTTAGCGGATAACGTGCTTCCTAATATGAGAGCCGCTATCCATGATTTGTATTGTCTCATGATGCTTTATTTATTGATAGAGGCAAAATTAGACATACCGAATGGAGTTCGTATAATACTTATAAAGGAGGAAATAGTACTTTTTACGGTTTTGTATTCCTGCGATAGTTTAGCGGGGTCATGTTTGTTTGGGAACGAAATAGACGGATGAAATAGGATGGATCCTCGTAACCTAGAGCTTCCGTTATGGCGGATATAGGCAAGTCCGTATAAGTCAATAGCCGTTTGCTCTCGATCAGTATTTTGTTTAGGATGTATTGTTTAGCGTTGATACCCGTAGCGTTTTTCACGATCTCATTCAGGTAGTTCGGGGTGATGCAAAGCCGATCGGCATAGCTCCGGATGGAATGATCTTGCTTGAAGGAATGGTTTACTAACTCGATAAATCGGTCTACATAGATGCTTTTAGATCGGGCGTTTGTGTCTGGAGGTAAAGCGTTCGAGTTAGAATATAGCCTGTTGAGCAACATTAATGTCTCGTACAACAAGGCCCGGAGCAAGTGTTTGTCTTTCGACTGATAGTCCTTGATCTCTTTATCGATCTCCGAGATCAACTCGGAGATGCGGGCATAGGCTTTCTTGTCGAGACTGAGCTTGGAAGACCGTCTTTCCGTATGGAAATAAGAGAGGTTCCGGAGAAATGCCGGATCATTGAAAAAAGAGAGCAGGAACTCTTCCTCAAAGATAAGAGCGAATCCGTCTTGTATCGTTTTATCGTCCCATTTGCGTATTTCGCCGGGCCGGGTAAAGATGATATCTTGAGGCTTTACCCGGTTCGCTTGATGATCGATAAGGAATTCTCCCTCCCCGCTAGTGATCAATGTTATATCGTAATACGTCAATATATGTACGGGTTGTTCCTTGAGATACTTCTTGATCGTGTTCAAGGGAACGACGTCGATAAGTAGCTCATCGCCGTATTTGTGTTTATAGAAGTCGTATTGCGGTATATTATGATTCATCTGCTCATGTCTTTTATTTGAAAAGCATAGGAGCGAATTGGAGGAGATAAGCCCGCCAATTGGCCCAGATATGTCCTCGGGTGGATTCTACGTACTGGTATTTCATACCTAGGCTATCCATTCGCTGGCGGAATTGCTGGTTCGCGTCGTACAGGAAATCGTCCTTTCCGATACCGATCCAGAACAATTGATAACCGGATCTCTTGAGGTTTCCTAATTTCTCGTCGAGATTCGTGTACATCGGGCTATTCGGGTCTACACCATTGGCGCTGAGTCCGGCGGAGAAAAGTCCTATATAGTTAAAATAGTCCGGATAATTCAATGATATATATAATGTATGGAAACCACCCATCGAAAGTCCGGCTATGGCTCGGTGTCGCTTATCCGGGATCGTACGGTAACGGTTATCGATGAAATGAATGATCTCGGTGAAACTTTTCTCGTACGAGCCATCCTTATAACCGGGGAAGCTGTTGCTCATGGCTGGTTTGTAATTCAGGTTATCGGATGTTTCGCCGGGAGCGGCCTGTTTACTGGGATTGCCGTTTGGCATAACGACAAGCATTGGCTGTATCTTGCCTTCGGCAATCAAGTTATCCATGATACGGGCGGTACGGCCAAGCTCCAGCCAAGCGTTCTCGTCGCCGCCACTGCCGTGTAACAGGTACAGAACGGGATAAGACTGGATGTTCTTATCGTAAAAAGGAGGCGTATAAACGCTAAGTCTTCGTTCGCTCCCGAGGATATCCGAGTGATACCAAGTGGTTGTAACATTACCATGAGGCACATCACGTACTTGATAATAATCCCCATTTCCCCCGTTGATATAGAACAGGCTGAACAAGGTGCCTACGTCACGGCAAGAGAATGGGTTGTTTGGGGCGATGTTGTAAATACCATCTATGTTTAAACGATAGGTGTACATTTCGGATGGCAGTGGGGGAGTCGTATAGCTCCATATTCCGTTTTTCCCTTTCGTCATCTGGCCATTGCCCTCGTTGGCTTCCCAGTCTCCTTTTACGGAGACGGACTTCGCTTTTGGGGCTTCTACATAGAAAGTGACGCTATTGTCTGGGTTGATCACGAGTGGTTCTACCTTATCGGTCTTGAATCCTACGTTCTGTTGGGCGAAAGCCATGGATAGGGGCAGTAAGAGAGCTGCGAGTAATGCTAGTCTTTTCATTTTATCTATACGGTTTAAAGAATTAAGTTATAGAGACAAATATACGATTTATTTCGGAAAAATAGAAGTTATACTTACTTGGCACTTGTAGTATATCTTTTTGGGTAAAGTAAGTATATCTTCTTTAGTACTTGCTGTATATATCCTTTTCTGATTAGGATGATTCTTTTTGATTATAACTAATACCTGATTTCACGTTACTACCTTTGCGGCTCTTCTATTGTTAATTAGTCTTATGTGTTTGCACAGTATTTGCTGTTTTGTGCGGCACATTTTTATTAAAAGTGTGCAGTGTTTGAAAAAAGTATTTATCTTTGCGACCGTTTTGTAATCAAGAAAAGTAAAACATGAAGAAAAAAGTAGTATTAGGTGCGGCATTGATGATGATGCCTTTGGTTTCTTTCGCTGGAGGATATTTGACGAATACGAATCAGCATGCAGCCTTTTTAAGGTCACTTTCGCGAGGTGCTGCAATTGATATAGACGGCGCTTTGTCAAACCCGGCGGGTCTTTCTTTTTTGCCGACAGACGGTTTCCGCGTTGGTGTGAGTATCCAAAGTGCTTTCCAGACCCGGGATATCGATGCCTCTTTCAGTACATACAATGGTTTCGACCCAGTGAATAAGGTGCCGACAGTGAGCGACGTTCCCTATAAAAAGTATTACAAAGGAAAGGCAGCCGCTCCTGTGATTCCGAGTGTTTTTGCGGCTTACAAAAAAGGTGATTGGACGATCTCCGGTTTCTTTGCCATTACGGGTGGAGGTGGTAAGGCTTCGTTTGACGATGGCCTGCCAATGTTCGAATCGGCTGCTATGGCCGGTATCTTCAAGGAAAGTGTAGCGAAATATATAAAGACTGGCGGTCAAAGTCCCATCGTCACGCCGGATATGTATACTATTAACAGTGCGATGGACGGAAAACAGTATATTTATTCCCTACAACTTGGCCTATCATACAAGATCACGGATTGGCTTTCTGCTTTTGCCGGAGGCCGGATGAACTATTTCTCAGGAAACTATGACGGGTATCTGGATGCAAAATTAAAACAGAATTTTGGTGGAGCGGATTTAATGAACCTGGCTTTGGATTGCGATCAGACAGGTTGGGGGTTGACACCGGTTTTGGGTGTTGATGTCAAATATGGTAAATTCAATTTCGGAGCTAAATATGAGTTTAAGACGAACTTGAACATCGAAAACAATACCAAGAAGTTGGATTATCCCGACAGTGCGGAAGATTTGGTTGGCCCTTATAAGCATGGTGTAAATACGCCGAACGATATTCCTTCCATGCTTTCGGTGGCAGCTTCTTATCGGTTTTTGCCCATGTTGAAGGCTTCTGTTGAGTATCACTTCTTCGATGACAAGAAGGCGGGAATGGCCGGTGGAAAGCAGAAGGAACTGGAAAGAGGTACGAATGAGTATCTGTTTGGTATAGAGTGGGATGTTGTCAAGAGATTGACCATTAGCGGTGGCGCTCAAATTACAGATTATGGTTTGTCTGATAATTTCCAAAGTGATGTTAGTTTCTCCTGCGATTCTTATTCGCTGGGCTTTGGTGCTAAAGTGATGTTGAGCGAAAAAATGGCTTTGAACGTGGGATATATGTGGACAACTTACCACGATTATACCAAGAAGATGGACAACTACTGCGGCACGGGACTTCCTTGGCAGAATGTGTATAGCCGCACCAACAAGGTGTTCGGATTAAGTTTGGACTACGCTTTCTAAGCTTGAAAATATTCGTATCCTATTGAAAAAGGAAGCTGCTGTCGTGCGGCTTCCTTTTTTTGATTCATGGGTATTCACGGACTATATGAACCTATGCTTTACGGCTCATAACCATAGGTTTTAGTCGCTGTAAAGCATAGCTGGGTATGGCATAAAAAAGAGGGTGCATGACGCACCCTCTTTCTTGATTATTTGTTTTACTTGTTGCCGATTATAACTGAATCCAACGTACATAAGCGAAGTCCATACGGTGAGGCAACTCCTTGTTTACAGGATATACACGGAAGCCCATCTTATGGTTACCAGCCTCGGAAGGAGTGGTCGTTAACTTGAAGAATAACTTGGAGCCTTCTTCCTTCATCAACTCGAACTGAGCGGTATTGATTGGTGACAGCGTGTGTTTCTCCGGATCTTCCTTCATGACAACCATTTCAGCACCTAACATACCTTGTAGTTCATGACGGTCGATTACCAAATTGAAGTTGTATTCTTTTCCTACAACCGGGCCGTTCACCGTCAAATCTTGGTCGCAAGTGAAAGATTCCACTTGGAAGCTATCCCAATGTTGCGCAACTTCCTCTTTCCAAGCAGCTAATTGCTTAGCGATCTCGTAGTTGTTAGCGGAAATATGAGCGGAACGAGTAGCCAATTTGTGATAGAAACGATCCTCATAATCGTCCAACATACGTTTCATCGTATAATCCGGAGCGATCTTGGCGATAGAGTTCTTGATATATTGGATCCAGTCCGGAGAGTAACCCTTGCTGTTCTTAGCGTAGTAAGTCGGGATAATCTCAGTTTCCAAGCAATGGTAGATCGTAGCCGCATCCAATTGGTCTTGGTATTGCTGGTTCTCATAAGTACGCTTGTCGGTCAATGCCCAACCTGCGCCTTCTACGTAACCCTCATACCACCAACCGTCAAGAACGGAGAAGTTCAATACACCGTTCATCTCGGCTTTCTCACCGGAAGTACCGGAAGCCTCTAACGGACGAGTCGGCGTGTTCAACCATACGTCTACACCAGAAATCAAACGACGGGCCAAACGCATATCGTAGTTCTCCAAGAAGATGATCTTTCCTAAGAACTCCGGACGGCGAGAGATCTCTACGATGTGTTTGATCAAACCTTGACCACCACCATCAGCCGGGTGAGCCTTACCGGTGAATACGAACTGAATCGGGAACTTTTCATTGTTAACGATCTTAGCCAAACGGTCTAAGTCCGTGAACAACAAGTGCGCACGCTTATAAGTAGCGAAACGACGACCGAAACCAATCAACAAGGCATTCGGATTGATCTTCTCAAGGATGGAAACTACCTTAGAAGGATCACCTTGGTTCTTCAACCAGCTATCTTTATATTGAACACGGATGTAATCAATCAATTTATTCTTCAAGGTCATACGGAGATTCCAGATTTCCTCGTCGGATACATTCTGGATTCCTTCCCAACATTTGCGATTTGATTGATCCTCGAAAAGCTTCGTGCCTAATTTATCCGCATAGAATTTCTTCATCTCCGTAGCGGCCCAAGTCGGCATGTGCACACCGTTCGTTACATAACCAACGTGCAGTTCATCCGGGAAGTAACCTTTCCAAACTGGGGCGAACATACGCTGAGAAACCTTACCGTGCAACCAGCTTACGCCGTTAGCCTCTTGGCAAGTGTTCAAGGCGAATACGCTCATGGAGAATTTCTCGTTAGAGCCCGGGTTCTCACGTCCCATATCGATGAAGTCTTGCCAGCTAATACCTAACTTGCCGGGGAACTCACCCATGTAACGTCCGAACAAACCTTCGTCAAAGTAATCGTGACCTGCCGGAACCGGAGTGTGTACCGTATAGAGAGCGGAAGCACGAACTACCTCCAACGCTTGGTTGAATGAAAGGCCGTCGTTCTGGATATAGTCTACCAAACGCTGAGCGTTGATCAAAGCGGCGTGTCCCTCGTTGCAGTGATAAATTTGTTTCTTGATACCTAACTTGTTCAGCATCATGATACCACCGATACCCAACAAATACTCTTGTTTCATACGGTTCTCCCAGTCGCCACCATATAATTGGTGCGTGATGGAACGATCCCATTCGCTGTTCTGAGGAATATCCGTATCCATTAAGTACAAAGGTACACGACCTACGCTAACTTTCCAGATATGAGCGTAAACGGTTCTGCCCGGATAAGGAACTTCCAATACCATCGGCTCTCCGTTCGACTGCAATACCTGAGTCAACGGCAGGGCGTTGAAATTTTGCGGCTCGTAATTGGCGATCTGCTGACCGTCCATGGACAAAGTCTGTGTGAAATATCCGTAACGATACAAGAAACCTACGGCACATAAATCGATATTACTATCGCTGGCCTCTTTCAAGTAGTCACCGGCTAATACTCCCAGACCACCTGAGTAAATCTTTAATACATTGGTCAAACCGTACTCCATGCTGAAGTAGGCTACAGACGGTTGTGTCTTGTCGGGTTTTACATTGATATAAGCTTTGAAATCAGCGTATACCTTTTGGATTTCAGCCATTAACTCCTTATCTGCTAAGATCTCTTCCATACGTTTGTGTGAAAGGCTTTGCAATAGCTGTACAGGGTTACCTTCTGTGGATTTCCAAAGTTGTTTGTCGATCTTGCCAAATAGTTTAGCGCCTTCATGATTCCATACCCACCAAAGATTCGTAGCGATCTCATTAAGTGGTTCCAACTGTTGTGGAAGCTTGGAATGTGAGTAGACGTCCTTCCAAATAGGACTGTTTGCGTTATTCGCCTTAATTTTCATTATCGTGAAGTTTAAAGTGTTTGTCTAAAACGAGTGCAAAGATAGCATTATCTTATTAATTATGAGCAATATTTAGCTGTTTCTTTCCTCGGCATGCTTTATGGCGATGTCGAATGCGGTCAGATAATAGTCGATAAACTTGCTCCATTCAGCTTTTCGAGCGAGATCGAAACAACGCTGTTTGATTTCCTCGATGTCTGTAGCATCCTTTTGGCTGAGAGCCAGGATGGAGTTCATGATAGCGTCCGCTACCTCAAAATAATTGAAATCCGTACGATTAATAACCTCTACGCCTTCGCTAAGGTTATCTCCGGATACCGTTTTCTTCGCCCACATACCGAAACCGGCCAGATTGGTCGTGATCGTCGGTATACCGAAAGCGATACTTTCCAGCGGGGTATATCCCCACGGCTCGTAGTAGGAAGGATATACGGTAGCGTCCATCCCTATCAGCATATCATAATAGGTCTTATTGAAAATACCTCCTTTACCGTCCAAATAACAAGGAACGAATATGATCTTTAGTTTTTCGGATGCTGCGTTCGTGAAGCCGGCGTGGTTGATATAATTCAAGACCTTATCTTCTGGCATATTATGCAACCAGTGCGTAATGAAAGGGATTTGAAGCGGAGAGGTCGTCTTTATGTCCTGCTCGATCGCCTCTTTTAAATCCGCACGGGCAGCACGTACCCAAGCCGGTACCATGATAAAGGCGACGACCTCACGCTGCAGGCGTCCGGACGTACGTACACGGTTCATCGCCTCGATGAAGACATCGATACCTTTATTTCTGTATTCATAGCGGCCACTGGTGGAAACCAGCAAAGCGTTCGGGTCGATGGGGCAGCCCAATAATTTCTCTGCTACATTAATTAATGTACGACGTGCCTCCTTCCGCTTTTTAGCGTATTCCTTACCCTCGGGTACGAAGTTGGGCTCAAAGCCGTTCGGGGTAACGATATCCGGTGCCTTATCCAATAACTGTTTACATTCACGGGCCGTGATATCGCTTACGGTCGTGAAGCAATCCACGTAATGGGCGGCCTGCTTCTCTACGGAATGCTTGGCCTCCATGTTTAGCTCCTTAGCCATCTGATCGCCGTTGTAACCGTCCATATAAGCGTATAACGCTTTGTTGTTACCGGCGATAGAGCGTCCGATCGATGTGGCATGCGTCGTGAAAAGTGTCGCTATGGCAGGGATTTGCTTTTGAATGTAAAGCGCTCCCATCGCCAACATCCATTCATTGAATAGGGCGGCGACTTTCTTGTTTTCCAGTTTGTAGAAGTGATAGAAACTCTCTATTACCTTACCGACCGCATATGCGAAGATACAAGACTCATCGTAATCGCCGTAGGCGTGGATGGAGTCAACTCGGAAATTTTCCCACATAGAATAGAAAAAGGCGTCTCGTTCACTGAAGTAGGACTTGAAATCTACCAGTATAACAGGGGGGGTACCCGGTACGTTCCAGCGACCAACCTTAACTTTCAAGTGATCCACTGCCTCGGCGTGCTTTCTCCAATCCTCAAACAAAGATGCGTCTTCCGTAAAATCGGGAGCGGTTGTGTTTGCCCACACATCCGGACCGATGAATATTACTTTGTCGTTAAAAATTTGTTGAAGCGTATGAGCTTTAGTCGATAGTACGGTATAAATACCTCCCACTTTATTACAGACTTCCCAGCTGCTTTCAAAGAGAAACTCTGGCGTCTTTATCATTTCGTTCATATTTGATTTGTTTATAATCAATGATTTCACCGCTGCAAAGATAATTCATTTTATGTTTTTTCTTGGCCTTTCCTCGGTATTTAATAACATATGTTCTATATTTGTGGATAATTAAATATGAAATAATTATGGCTAAAAGAAGAATTTTAAAGAAAGAGATCAGCTACGTGGCTGGTGAATTGTTCACGGAAGCGCTGGTTTGCAAATTGTATATACCCGGAGTAAATCAAGAGAAAGCGGATGCTTTGATGGCTCGTATCCTAGATATGCAAGATAGTTATATCGTTCGTGCCGGACACCCCGACGGCAAGGATAACAAGGCTCTCGTACGGAATTATTATCGCAAATTAAGAGAGGACTTGCAAAACGAGGTTAACGCTATCGCCGACGAGATAGGAGAGTTGAGCAAGGACAAATAGGCATGAAGAAGGCAATTAGTAAGGCGATACTCCGTATGGCGGGGTGGAAGCTGGGCCCGGTGGATGGCGTGGATTTGCCGAAATGTATCGTATGTGTGGCTCCGCATACCAGTAACTGGGATTTTATTGTAGGGAAACTTTTTTATACCTCGATCGGGTGTAACGCTGGTTTCCTTATTAAGAAAGAGTGGTTCTTTTTCCCTTTTAATTTGCTGTTTAACTGGCTGGGAGGTGTTCCGGTGGATCGTGGTAAACGTACGTCGGTGACCGATCAGATGGTGGAACGTTTCAAGACCAGTGAGCGGTTTCAATTGGCCGTCACACCGGAAGGTACCCGGAAGCGGGCCAAGGACTGGAAAAAAGGATTCTATTTTATCGCTTTGAAAGCGAACGTGCCGATCGTGGTGGCTTATTTTGATTATGGAAAGAAAGAGGTTGGCACGAAAGGTGTTTTTTATCCGACAGGTGATGTGGATAAAGATATCCATACGATACGAGAGATGTATCGGGGAGTTACCGCCTGCCATCCTGAGAATTTCGTACAGGTATAGGTTTCATGGTGAAGAAATAAGAGTTTTGCTATAGGAAAACAAAAGTTTTCCCTAGGAGAAACAAAAGTTTTGCTATGAAGAAACTACTGTTTCTTCACCATGAAACTGTTTCCTTGTCACAATATGTCTTTTTATTACCTTAATATCTTTATTCTATGACTGAAGACTTACGTATCAGCATGATACAATCCCATATCATTTGGGAAGACCGTGAAGAGAACTTGGGTTATTATGGCGAACTGTTGCGCCGTGTTAGTGGAAGAACCGATTTAGCGGTATTGCCGGAGACGTTTACTACGGGATTTTCCATGGACGTAGAGAAACAAGCCGATACGATGGATGGACGGACTGTACCGACTATAAAGGAATGGGCTAAGAAATATAAACTGGCCGTGGCTGGAAGTTTTATCGCGAAAGATAACGGAAAGTTCTACAACCGGGCTTTTTTCATCACTCCGGAAGGAGAGGAGTATTATTACGATAAGCGTCATTTGTTCCGTATGGCGGAAGAGGACAAGCATTTCTCGGCGGGCGACAAACGGCTGATCGTGCCCTATAAAGGCTGGAATATCTGTTTGCAGGTTTGTTATGACCTGCGTTTCCCGGTTTGGAGCCGCAACGTGAATAATGAATATGATCTTTTGATTTATGTAGCCAATTGGCCCGAGGCCCGGAAGAAGGCGTGGAAGGCATTGCTGCATGCACGTGCCATCGAGAACATGGCTTATGTCTGTGGCGTGAACCGTGTGGGGGTAGATGGGAAAGGTTTTCTTTTCAGAGGGGATTCCATGATTTATAACGCAAAAGGAAAGAAATTGGCTGATGCCGGAAAACGAGAGGAAATCACCCGGACATGTACCTTGAAGAAGAGCGAGTTGGATGAGTTCCGGGCTAAGTTCCCGGCGTGGAAGGATGCGGATGGATTTGGTATTGACTTCTAATCGTTTAATTCCTTCTTATTATGGAAAAACGTAATCCTTGGGCTTGGATCCCGTCTCTTTATTTTGCCGAAGGCTTGCCCTATGTGGTAGTCATGACGCTTTCTGTGATCATGTATAAACGTCTGGGCGTCTCAAATACGGATATCGCCTTATTTACCAGTTGGCTTTATTTTCCTTGGGTGATCAAGCCCATCTGGAGCCCGTTCGTAGACTTGATTAAAACGAAGCGTTGGTGGATTTATAGCATGCAGCTATTGATTGGCGGGGGAATGGCAGGTGTGGCGTTTGTCCTTCCCGGGGATTTCTTTCTGCGGTTTACCTTGGCTTTCTTTTGGTTGATGGCGTTTAGTTCCGCTACGCACGATATCGCCGCGGATGGGTTCTATATGCTGGGCTTGACGGAGGAGCAACAGGCGTTCTTCATCGGTATCCGAAATACGTTCTACAGGGTGGCGATGCTAACCGGACAAGGTCTGCTGGTTATGCTGGCGGGACTTTTGGAGGAGAGTACCGAGCGGATTTCCTTTGCTTGGAGCCTGGTGTTTTTCGTATTGGCCGGTACCTTTATCGCCTTGGCCTTGTGGCATAAGTATATCTTACCCCGTCCGGCGAGTGACGCGCAACGTACGAATATCACCCCTCATACCATCTTGGTGGAGTTTGGCAATACTTTCGTGAGTTTTTTCAGCAAGAAAGGGATTGTCCCGGCTTTGCTTTTTATGCTGACGTATCGTTTGGGGGAATCCCAATTGGTAAAGTTGGCTTCTCCTTTCCTGCTGGATGGGCGGGAGGTTGGCGGGCTGGCGCTCAGTACCGGTGAGGTCGGGTTCGCTTATGGTACGGTGGGAGTGATCTCCTTATTGCTCGGAGGGGTTTTAGGAGGTCTGGCTATATCCCGGGGGGGCTTGAAGACTTGGTTATGGCCTATGGCATTGGCTATCTCCTTGCCGAATCTGGTTTATTTGTATATGGCTTATATGATGCCGGAGAGTATTATTGTCGTAAACGCTTGTGTCGCTGTCGAGCAATTCGGCTACGGATTTGGCTTTACGGCTTATACGATGTATCTGATGCTTTTCGCCGAAGGGGAATATAAGACTTCGCATTATGCGATCAGTACCGGTTTCATGGCGTTAGGTATGATGCTACCGGGAATGGCATCGGGATGGATACAGGAGCAGATCGGTTACCAACATTTCTTTATCTGGGTAATGATCTGTTGCATACCTTTATTTATTGTATTGCCGTTCTTGCGTTTCAAGAAAAAATAATCTTATACCGATAATCCGGGAGTGTAGGGGAGGGTCACGATGAATGTGCTACCTTCCCCTTCTTTGGATTCTAGGGTGATATATCCTCCGAAGTGTTCGATGATAATTTGGCAGATCGCCAGTCCGAGGCCTGTCCCTTGCGCAAACTCGTCCAGTTTGTTGAACCGTTCGAATACTTGGGCTTGCTTATCTGCGGGAATGCCTTTGCCCGTATCGGTAACGGAGATCTGGATCCAACGTTTATCTTGCGTATAATCGTATTTAATCAAGATGTATCCTTGCGTCGTGAATTTTGCGGCGTTGTTTATGAGGTTGGTAATCACTTGGGTTAATCGATGTAAGTCCGCTTGGATAATGGCCGGGAGGACCGGCAGTTGTATTTTAAGCGCTACGCCTTGGGGCATCAACAATTGATGGGTGCGGTAGATATGGGATAGTAATTCGTTTAAGTCACAATTCGTGAGGGTAAACGACATCTTACCGGACTCGATGCGGGATAGATCGAGAATGTCATTGATTAATTTCAATAAGAGGTCGCTGTTCTTACTGATAACTTGCATGAACTCATCCCTCTCGTTCGGGCTTATTTCCATATCGCTTGTTAGCAGTTCCGAAAATCCAACGATGGCGTTAAGCGGGGTACGTATCTCATGGCTCATATTGGCGAGGAACGCTGATTTCATTTGGTCCGCTTCCTCGGCCCTTATACGGGCTTTGATAAGATCTTCCTCTACTTCCTTACTTTGTTGGATATTTAAGCAGAGCCCGTTTACTCCGACATTATTGCGGGTGGAGTCTTGTCCATTCTTCGCTTGCGCATATCTGAATTCCCACCATATATGCCCTTTGCCGTTGAAATTATATCGGCGGCGGGTGATCTTACGGGAAGGGAATCCTGTATCAAGCAGGTGCTTATGTTGGATGAAATCTTCCCGGTCTTCAGGGTGGATAGACTCTTGGAATTGCGTGGAGGTGATCGGCTTTATCGGCATATCCAACGACTTATAGAAATCATGGTCGAACTCGAATACGCCGTTGCTGTATCGGAATGCGAAAATATCACCGCTCTCTAAAGCCAACGAGAGGAATTCTTTCTCTTTCCGTAAACTTTCTTGAGCCTGTTTCTTGTGAGAGGCTTCGCGACGGTATTGTACTCTTTGATAGAAAAGCGTCCATAGGATAAATAGGGTTAGAAGAATCCCGCATAGAATAATATATGTTTGATAACGAACCACAAAGGGCATGTTCAAGAAGATGCTGTTTTGAGGCAGTTCTTTCCAATCGATACCCCATTTATTTAAAGTCGGGTAATCGAACAGATAGTTTTTGGCGCTTTCCGTTATTTGTGGGAAGCTATTGGCCGGTGTGCCCTTGAGTATGCTGGCAGCTCGTCGTAAGGCTTCTTGGGTTTGGCTCTCTACCGGGGTCATATATCCCCCGATGAAGCCTCCGTCATATCCTACGGATTCGTTGATCGCCGAGAAGCTGGGAAATGAGCAGAACCTACCTAAGGCTATCGAGGTATAATCTCTTTTGGTAGCAAGGTAGGCCTTGTTGTAAGTACTTGTACCTAACCCCCAGATCAAGTTGGAACTGGTACGGGGTTGAATGGTTTGTATATAGAGGGAATCGAACGGTACTTTTGGGAACCGCACTAAAGAAGAGGATCTCTTTTTATCGGATGGGGATGAATACTGGGGATATTTAAGGTAATCGGGTCTAGCCTTGGAGCATAGCCCTTTTATTTGCTCATCCATATCTTTCAGGATCTTTTTGTCAAGAGCTGTACTATCAGAGACACGTACAATCACGCATTTTCCCATGATTCGCTCAATAAGTTCGACGTTTTTCCGATAGTCCGGCTTATCCCAAAATCCGGATACGTTAGGATACTTTTGAATTAAGGGTATGTTAGGGTAGTTGACTCCGGTAAAAACGATAGGTACGCTATCTAATAAAGGATGTTCGCAAGCCAATAAGGAATAGGTCGCTTGATCATCGTTTACGATTATGATATCAGGCTTCCATAAAGATAACGTATTGAGTTCCGTATATATTCTTTGTTTCTCTTCTGGCGATTGATAAGCTTCGCAATTAAGATAGAACGTGAAGATACTGGCATGAATGCCTTCCTTTTGGAATCCATTTTTAAAAGTCTCTTCTACATCTTTATAGGCTTGAAAGTCCGGCTCATAAGATTGTACTATCAAGATGCGTTTTTCCGTGGTTGAGCGTTCGCAAGAATTTGCGACCAATAAAAACAATGGAAGCAACAATAAAAAAAGATAACGATAAGAAGTGTTCGCCATGTGTATAGCTTCAATATAATAAGTGCAAATGTATAAAAAGTAATTGGATATCAAAGAGACAAATGTCTATTTTTCTTGGCTTCTGAGGTTGGTTTATAATTCGAAAACCAAGGAGATGCGGCACCCCTTATTCTTTTCGGACTGGAGCAAGATACGCCCGTTTAATTGTTTTACGATAGCTTGGCAGATCGATAGTCCAAGACCTGTCCCTTGCACGAAATCATCCAGCTTCTTGAAACGCTCGAATATCGCTTCTTGGTCCTCGGGAGAGATCCCGATGCCTGTATCCTGCACATAAAGTCGGACGTCTTGTGCATTGGTGTACTCGTAACCGATCTCTATAAAGCCTGCGGAAGTAAATTTTATAGCATTTTTCAGTATGTTCTCGAGCGCTTGGTAAAGTCGCTCCTTATCCGAATATAAGCAGATCGGCGTATCGGGGCATTTCTCCTTGAATTCGATACCTTCGGGGACATCGGAAAGATGTTGTTTATAAAGGGTTTTCACTAAATCCGTTAAATTGCAGGATTCTTTATGAAAGACGATACCTCCGGATTCAATCCTTGCCAAATCCAATATGTCATTGACTAACTTTAGTAATAACTCGTTATTGGTCGTGATGATATTAGCGTATTGCTCCTTCTCTTCCGCTGTCAGATCCAGTTCGGCGATTAGGCTTGAAAAGCCGATGATCGCATTTAGAGGGGTACGTATCTCATGACTCATGTTAGCCAAGAATACGGATTTCATCCGGTCGGACTCATTGGCTTTCTCCAAGGCTTCCGCTAATGATTCTTTTTCATGTAATAGGGCTTTTTGCGCTTGTCGTTTTGCCTTGGATTCTTGGGTATACATGATGATGAAGCTACCGAAGACAAAGCAGCACATCGTGCTGACTACGATTATCAAGCTCCAGAATAATCTTGGATATTGGGCCTTAAAAGGAAAGTTCAAAAGTATAGCATCCTTCGGAAGAAGCCTTTTATCAATATTCCAATATTTGACTTCATTGAAATCAAATACATAATTCTTCTTGCTCTTTGTTATCTGTGGGAATGATTCGCTAGGGGAGCCTTTTAATATTTCCGCGGCTCTATCGGTAGATTCTTCTATTTGGGTTTCCAAGGAGGTGATATAGCCACCTACAAGTTTATTCGTATATCCTAGATCCTCGTTGATCGCCGTAAAAGAGGGTTTACTGGAAAAACGGCTGGTGTTCAATACCCGGTAATCCCGTTTGGCCTGTAGATAGTAGATGTAAGGGACGTGTTTACTCATGTACCAAGAAACAGCTGATAGCTTGTCTCCTTGCACGGGCACGACGTTGACGGTCGTACTATCCGGTCGTTTTAAGCTTTGATTGACCCTGTCCAAAGTAGCGATCTCTACCGGTATATACATGATGCGATTATTATCGACCCGAATGTCTGCTTGAGCACATTGCTCATGTAACGTAGCCTTAATGTGCCTATCTATATACGTACTATCGTGCAACATATAAATCGTAGACTTGCCCAACAGATGTTCTATCAAGCGGATGTTCGTGACGTAGTCGGGCTCGTCCCAGAATCCGGAAACATTCGAATATTGCGCTAATAGTGCCTTATTGGGGAAATTTACGCCGCCAAATACAATGGGGACTGTAGAGATTAGCGGATGATGGCATTGCATTAACGTGTAAGTCGCTTGATCCTCGTAGACCAATATCAGATCGGGTTTCCAAGTAGAGATCGAATCTAGATACAGGTACATCCGTTTTTCTTCGGCGGGTGCCGCATATTGCTCGCAGTTCAAATAGAATGTTTGGATCGACGGATTAATCCCCTTTTTCTCGAGGGATTCCCGGATCAACCGATCGCAGTCTTTATAAGCTACATAATCGCTTTCATAGGAATGCACTACTAATATACGATATTTATTTCCCGACTGTTGACAAGAGGACTGTAGAATGGCTAGCAGAAAAAGTAGAACAAATATGTAATATTTCTGTATAGATATCGCTAGCATAAGTCGAAAATTAGTACGTTGCCCTTAATCGTAATTTAAAATGAGTGTTTTTATGCGAGTGCAAACTTATTAATAATTATTGGATATCAATGGCTTTTTTTATTGAATATATAGGGCTAAAATAAAAAACGGCTATCAGATCCCGAAGGACCCGATAGCCGTTTTTCTATCTTATGTGGAGTAAAGGAGCGATTAAAACCGCTTCTTTTTATTTTACTTTCTCAAATATAATGTATTATATAAATCAATAAGTTATAAACTTATGATACAAATATGGTTTATTTTCGTGTAACTGATTAAAGAATGGAGTTATATAGAGCACTTACAACAGCGAAAGAAAGTTTTATGATTATTTAACACTAAAATTTATATTTGCAGATGTTTTCATTTGATGCTCGATATTTTCACTTGTTTAGCTCTTCTTTTCACAAACAGCATAGAATGAACTCATTACAATCGTTCTGCCTATTTTTACCTTTCGTTTTTTATGGAAAACTATTATACTTTTGCAAAACAATCATAGAAAAGAATAGGCATGAAGCATAGGCAACATACGTTACAATCAATAATAATAGAGGTAGTGATAGTGCTACTGGCATCAATAATTTCATTCCCATTGAGTGATATTGTCGGTGTTAGCCTAAGCGCACTGCCATTAGTTATTGTGGTGTGCTATGTCATATTAAAATCCATATACCACTTGTGTATATCTTTATCGGCATATACCATCGAACTGACCTCTTCTTTTTATCCCAAACAACAGAACAAGGATGAATGTACCCTTGAAGGAATTTCTTCAAGAGCAGGTGATAATGAAATCATGACGAAAAGAATGGAGTTATTCCATTATGAATTTCAACATGAGCAACAGCAATACCGTCAGCAAAAAAAGAAAGAAGATGATGAAAAACTTGATGCCATAATGAAATACACACTAACCACATTCAAACGACTAAACTTTGGCGAAACAGAGATTTTCCAAATTTGCGAATGCGTTAGATACTTTGTTACCAATAGGCAAGTTCTTACCACCACGGAAATACATATCAAGAAACGAACTTCCGTTACGCAAATCTCACTAAAAAACTTTGCATGGAATATTGCCTTCCAATACAATATCTCTGGAGATGTTACAGCAAAATTCGTCTTGCATACATTCAATGAATGGTTTGCCAACTCCACCATTGACACCATTAGGAAGAATTTGCGCACGACTACAGGACGACACAAAATTGAAATAGACGAGAATATCATATAAGAATGGTAAGAGTATTGCAAATGCCCTCAAAATCGCACATTTATGTCTTTTTACTGCCTTTTTTAGCTTCTAGATAAGAAATATTATCGGAAGTTGCTCTACTATCAGACTAATTATATAATTTTGCTCCTGAATTAAAACATTTTACCTCATGGCTAATTTTAACAGGCTAAAAGTAGTGCTTGCAGAGCAACAGAAAACAGGAAAATGGCTTGCGGAACAGATAGGAAAATCTAATTGTACTGTGAGCAAATGGTGTAGTAATTCTGTTCAACCAGACCTCAAGACTCTTAATGATATAGCCAATGCTCTTAATATTGATGTGAAAGATTTGATTGTCAGCAGTACAAATCATTAATGAATTACTGTCATGGAAGTAAACAAAAAAGAGTTAAAAGAGCAAGAGATACGCACTCTGTTTATTACTCCTGCACTCCAACAAAAAGGATGGGCTGTAAGCGTAAATATGCGTGAAGAGTATTATTTTACTGATGGACGAGTACTTGTTGTCGGCAACCAACATTCGGTAGCAGAAGGTAAAAAAGCCGATTATCTATTATATCATAAAGGTAAGCCCATCGCTGTTGTTGAAGCCAAAGACAATAAACACGCTGTTGGAGGTGGCATCCAACAAGCTATGGATTATGCCCAAATTCTTGATTTGAAATTTGCGTATTCCAGTAATGGCGATGCTTTTTTGGAACATGACTTTATCACGGGGAAAGAAACCGAAATTAAGTTAGAGAACTTCCCGACAGAAGAAGAGCTGTACAATCGTTATCTTGCATCCAAGAACTATGCACCGAATGAACTTAATATTGTAGAAACACCTTTTTATTATGATGCCCATAGCCACGAACCAAGATACTATCAACGCATAGCGGTTGACCGTACCGTGGAAGCCATTGCAAGGGGACAACAGCGTGTACTTGTAGTGATGGCTACAGGTACAGGCAAGACTTTTACGGCATTTCAAATTATTCATAGGCTTCATAAGAGTGGATCTAAAAAAAAGATTCTTTATCTTGCAGACCGTAATATACTCATTGACCAAACGATGGTTCAAGACTTCAAGCCCTTCAAAAAGTTTATGACCAAGATAACTTCTGTTGGAGAAGGTGAAGAAAAGATTGATTCATCATATGAGGTATATATGGCGTTATATCATCAACTGGTCGGAAAAGAAGGTAAGCCAGATCCATTCCTAGAAGTGCAGCCAAACTTCTTTGATTTGATTATTGTTGATGAGTGCCATCGAGGAAGTGCAAAGGATGATTCTGCATGGCGCAAAGTATTGGAGTATTTTAGTTCTGCTACTCAAATTGGTATGACTGCAACCCCAAAAGCAGATGAAGGAGCAAACAATTTGGATTATTTTGGAGAGCCAGTATATACCTATTCCCTACTCCAAGGAATCCAAGATGGTTTTTTGGCCCCTTATCGTGTTACAGCCGACTTTATCAATGTTGATTTGCAAGGATGGACTCCCGAAGAAGGGGAAACAGACTTATTAGGTAAAGAGATTGAGCAGAAACTATATCAAAGACAGAATATAGGTCGTGACCTCGCTATCAAGTTAAGGCGCAAAGTGGTAGCACACAGAATTACTCAAATGTTACAAGACATCGGTCGTATGACAAAAACGATAGTATTCTGTTCTGATATTGAGGAAGCTGCCGAAATGCGAACACTGCTTATCAACATGAATAGTGATTTATGTAAAAAATCTCCTTATTATGTAACACGCATTGTCGGAGAGGACAAAGAAGGGAAAAAGCAGTTGGACAACTTTATCAGTGTTGACGAACCTTATCCGGTCATTGTTACCACTTCCGAACTACTATCTACGGGAGTGGACTGCAAGACTTGTGGCTTAATCGTTATTGATAAAGAAATCGGCTCTATGACGGAATTCAAGCAGATTATCGGGCGTGGTACACGACTTAGAAAAGACAAAGGCAAGTGGCATTTGGAAATCCTAGACTTCCGCAATGCAACAGCAAAATTCAAAGATCCAGCATTTGATGGCAACCCGGAACCACCCAAAGGAGGAGGGAAAAAGCCAAAGCCTTACAAAATCATTGATGCTCCAGAAACTCCAATAGTATCTGAGCATCGTGAGAAATATCTTATCAGCGGTAAGAATATTCGCATTGCCCATGAAATCGTTTCAGTGTTAGGAGAAGATGGTAAGACGATGAGAACGGAAAGTGTTCAGTCGTTTGCTAAAAAGCAATTATTACGCCATTACCAAACTTTGGATGATTTTATCCAAACGTGGACGGAGGCAGAACGCAAACAGGCCATTATGGATGAATTGAAGGAATATGCTATTCTGATAGATGCTGTACGTGAAGCTAATCCGGCATTGAAGGATGCCGACATCTTTGATGTGATATGCCACGTTGCGTTTGACCAACCGCCATTAACAAGGAAAGAGAGAGCAAACAATGTAAAGAAGCGTAATTACTTCGGGAAGTACGAAGGTAAAGCTCGTGAAGTATTGGAGGCTCTTCTTGACAAATATGCAGAGAATGGTATTCTCGACTTTGAAAAGGCGAACATCTTGGAGATACCGCCATTCAATAGCATAGGGAAACCAACAAAAATCATAAAGTTATTTGGCGGTAAGGTTGCTTTTGAGCAAGCCATCAGAGAACTAGAATATCAAATTTATAAATCAGCTTAAAAATGGCAGTAAACAACATCATAAAGCGAATCCAAAATATAATGCGCCAAGACGCTGGTATCAATGGTGACGCACAGAGAATTGAACAAATGACTTGGATGTTTTTCTTGAAAGTCTATGACACTCAGGAAGAAACTTGGGAATACAAAGATGAAAACTACAAGTCTATCATCCCCGAAGATTTGCGTTGGCGTAAATGGGCAGTAGACGAAAAAGACGGTGAAGCATTAACAGGAGAAGCATTGCTCTCTTTTGTCAATGAAAAACTGTTCCCTACTTTAAAGAATCTTCCGATAGACGCCAATACACCAAGAGCCAAAAGCATTGTTCAAGAAACATTTGCTGACTTAAACCAGTATATGAAGAATGGAACGCTTTTGCGTCAAGTGGTCAACATCGTAAATGAAATCGAATTTGACGATGCTGATGACCGCCACACATTTGGAGATATTTATGAGGGAATCTTGAAAGACTTGCAATCAGCAGGCAATGCAGGTGAGTTCTATACTCCACGTGCTTTGACAGACTTTATCGTGATGATGCTTGACCCGAAATTGGGCGAGACCTTTGGTGACTTCACCAGTGGTACAGGCGGCTTCCTTACCTCTGCTCTCAATTATATGAGTAAGAGCGTCAGTTCTGCCGAAGATGGAGAAAAACTGCAAAATGCAGTCGTGGGACAAGAATGGAAACCGCTACCTTATCTTTTGAGTATAACAAATCTGTTACTCCATGATATTGAAGCTCCCAATATAGCTAACTGTGATTCGCTTGGAACAAATATCACTGATTTCAAGGAAAGCGATAAAGTGGATGTTATCGGTATGAATCCTCCGTATGGTGGTAGCACAGAAGATAGTGTAAAAAGCAATTTTCCGGTGCAGTACCGTTCAAGTGAAACAGCGGATTTGTTTATAGCCCTTATCATGTACCGCCTCAAAGCTAGTGGTAGATGCGGTGTGATTATCCCAGATGGTTTCTTGTTTGGTACGGATGGAGCAAAATTTGCACTTAAAGAAAATTTACTCCGCAAGTTCAATCTGCATACCATCATCCGTTTACCGGGTTCGATATTCTCCCCATATACCTCTATTGCAACCAACATTCTTTTCTTTAATAATGAAGAAGCAGAGGGCTGCGAAGAAGGATTCAAGACCAAAGAGACATGGTTCTATCGCTTGGATATGCCGGAAGGCTACAAGCACTTCTCAAAGACCAAACCAATGAAGGTGGAGCATACCCTACCTATTCAGGAATGGTGGAAAGACAGGAAAGAAATTATCAATGATGAAGTGGGAGAAAAGAGCCGTGTGTTCACTGCCCAACAGTTGATTGATTTGGATTGCAACTTCGACCAGTGCAAGTTCCCGAAAGAGGAAGAAGAAATACTCCCTCCGGCAGAACTGCTCAAACAGTATTTTGAGAAACGTGCTGCACTCGACCATGAAATAGACAAAACCCTTTCTGAGATTCAAAAAATTCTCGGCATAGACATAAAATCGTGTAACTGATAATAGTGAAGTGATATGAAAGATTTGACCATCTCAAACATAGAACGGCAGAATGTACTTAACAATCGTTTTGCGGTCAGTAAAGTACAAGAGCATCTTGATATAGAAGGAATGCTCTTTGAGGGAGAATACCGCTTTACAAAAAAAATGGTTGCCGACTTTTATCAAGTTGACACATCTACAATAGATCGTTACCTGCAATCAAATTCTGATGAGCTGAAACATAATGGATATATTTTATGTAAGGGTAAACAATTGAAAGAGTTTAAGTTAGAATTTGCTCACCTTATTAATGAGGCGAGCAAAACAACGCAACTCGGATTATTTAATTTCCGCTCTTTCTTGAATATAGGTATGCTGCTTACAGAGAGTGAGAAAGCTAAAAAAGTCCGTAGCCTTATCTTGGATTTTGTGATTACTACCATCAATGAAAAGACAGGTGGAGGAACAAAATATATTAATCGTAGAGATGTGAATTATCTTCCTGCCGCAATCACAGAAGAAAACTATCGGAAAAATCTTACTTCTGCCATCAATCAATATGTGGATGGGCATCCTACATACAAATATTCTCAGATTACAGATTTTATCTACAAAGCTGTATTCAAAGAGAATGCTAAAGAATACCGAGAAGTATTAAAGTTGGATTCAAAAGACAATGTTCGACACACGTTGTATTCAGAGGTTCTATTGGTTATCTCTTCTTTTGAAAACGGAGTGGGTGCTGCTATCAGTGAACGATTCAAGGAAAATGGCGGCAGAAAACTTACCATTGACGAGGTAGAGCGCATTGTGAATGAACTTGCCGAACATCCCATGCAGAAACCTTATCTAAATGACGCCAGAACAAAAATGGCTTCAAGAGATTTCAGCTTTCGGGATGCGTATCATGGTAATATAGCAGATTATCTGCAAGCTGTTACTCCAGAAGAGTTTGAACGATTCATCGGCGACCAGTCTATTGATTTTGACCGTATCTTAGCGGACAATAAAGATGTGCTTAAACGCTTAAAACAAGCAGAGGATGAGTAAGGGAATTATTTACATAGATTACGATGAAGCCCTAAACATCTATGGCAAAATGATTGATGCCAGTGATGGTGGCTTTGAAGGAGTGCGTGATGAAGGCGGTATTCGTGCTACATTGGATTTTGTGCAAAACGATTTATACTATCCTACCTTTGCCGACAAACTGACCTATTTGATGTATAGATTTTGTTCCGGGCACTTCTTCAATGATGGGAACAAGCGTATTGCACTGACTTTGGGTGCGTACTTCTTACACAAAAATAATTACTATTGGCACGCTTGTATCTGTATGCGTACATTGGAATCTATCATTTATCACGTGGCAGCATCGAACATCGACCAAGATTTGCTGCTACGCATCGTCAATAGCTTTTTGACCAGTAAAGATTATGACGAAGAACTGAAAATAGATATTGCCAATGCCATGAGCAAAGGAGAATTAGGAATACAAGGCGAAGATTACGAATAAATGAATATAATTATGGCAAATGTACTTGAAATCATAAAAAACGAAATTACGCAAGATTATTATAAAAATAATTTTCCAAATGATGGTCAACGTTTCGTTGCGTGGTATATGCGGAATATACATCTTCTGGATCAAAGACAAGCTAAAGATGCCATCACAGACGGAGCCAATGATAAACAAATTGATGCCGTATACATTGATGAAGACGAGCAAAAAATATATATTGTACAAGGGAAATACTACCTTGGTGAATCTGTTGATGCAACTCCTGTGAGAGAAGTTATATCTGCTTGGAGCCAGTTTAGTAACTTAGCTCAATTACAGGAAAATGCTAATTCTAAATTAAAGACTAAAATATCAGAAATAGCAACAGCATTAGAAGATGACTCTTACTGCGTATGTTTTGAATTAATAACAACATCTATCTTTACGGATGCGGCTATGGATGATATACATTCATTCCAAACCAAATTATCAGAGGAAGATGATGCTGAATTGAATTATAGTACACAATTCTCCGTAGTTGATAAACAAGGTTTGGAAGATGCTTATAGTTGTGTTATTGAACAAACGAATCCAACTTTAAACCATACTATCAAGCTTGAAGCTGGTAAATATATGACGACAGAATTAGGGGCGACAAGCGTAATAGTTGCAGCCATGCCTCTGAAAGAATGTATAAAACTCCCTGGCATTAAAGATGGATCTTTGTTCCAGAAAAATGTACGACAGAGTTTAGGCATTAACAATACCGTAAATAAAAAGATCAAGAAAACCATAAACGATCCGAATAAATGTGGTGACTTCTTCTTTTTTCATAATGGAATCACTGCCATTTGTAACAAAATTGAAGAATGTGGCAATGGTGAGTTTAAACTTTATGGATTGAATGTTGTAAATGGATGTCAATCATTGAATACTATTTTAAGTTGTAGTGAGAATGTACGAAAGCGTGATGATGCTTATGTTCTATTCAGATTTTATGAAATTCCACAAAGAGACAGGGCTGATTCTATTAGCATTAACACAAACACGCAAAGTGCTGTAAAGGCAAGAGATTTACGCAGTAACAGTAAGCAGATATTGAAACTCAAAAAGGCATACGAAGCAAAATATTCTAATGGATTCTTTGCAACCAAAAGAGGTGAAATTATTCCAGCCGACAAGGACAAACAGTACTGCATAGAGTTATCATATTTAGGAAAGAATCTTACAGCTTGGTACATGCAAAGACCTAATTTATCTTATGGTGAAACTAAGATTTTTGACAAGTATTTCAATACATTGTTCAAGAACGACTATTTGCCTGAAGATGCTTATGCTCTATCGTTTTGGATGAGAAAAATAATGGATGCATGGACTCAGGAAAACCCATTAGGACTGGAAGAGGAACTACTAACAATGAAGGCTTATGCTCCATACCATCTTCTTTTTGCCATATCAATGGTTTTTGCTAAATGTAACAATCAAACAAATGTACCATCACCGAGTGAGTGCTTAAAAGTTGCTTCTGAAAACAATCTTGTTGACAGCATAATTAATATTGCGGCAAACTGTTTAAACAGTGCTATTTCGGCAGAAAAAAACAATTGCGAGCAGAATAATAGAAGTTTCATTCCTCAAAATTGGGTAAAAAACAAGAGTTGCAATGCAGGTATTATGTCTGCTATTCAGAATTATTTTTCTTTCCTCCCAACAATGAATAAGGAGATGGATTCCAAACTTAAAAATGGAGTAAAAATAGACTCAAAGTATTTCTCATATAGAGTACAAGCAGAGGATTAAAAAATGAACGGAAAGCAATTAAAAAACAGCATACTTCAGTGGGCGATACAGGGCAAACTTGTACCGCAAGATCCTAATGACGAACCGGCATCTGTACTTCTTGAACGTATCAGAGCCGAAAAAGCTAGACTGGTCAAGGAAAAGAAAATCAAGAAAGATAAAAACGAATCTATCATTTACCGTGGTGATGATAATTCCTATTATGAGAAGTTTCTCGCTACGGGGGAAGTGAAATGTATTGATGAGGAGATTCCGTTTGAGATTCCAAAGGGATGGGAATGGAGTAAACTGTCAAATGTTATAGAACTGCTATCAGGGCAAGACTTTATTCCTGAAAAGTATAATTCGAGTAATCAAGGAATTCCCTATATTACAGGAGCAAGTAATATTGTGAATGGGAATTTGGTAATAAATCGTTGGACTGAAACTCCTACGGTAATAGGAAAATTAGGAGATTTACTTATTGTTTGTAAAGGTTCAGGAGTTGGGAAAATGTACATCTGTAATGTAGATAAAATACATATTGCTAGACAAATTCAAATTATTAGAAATTTCTCCAATGCGATAAGTCTATCATATGTTAAATCTGTAGTTGAAGCTAATTTGCAAACGATAATTTCTAATGCACAAGGTGTTATCCCTGGAATTAGCCGTGAGCATATATTAAATCTTCTAATTCCACTTCCACCTACTAACGAGCAATATGAAATAGATAAAAAACTTCAAGAAATATTACCTGTTATCGATCGATATGCAAAATCTCAAGAGACATTAGATAAATTAAATGTAGAGCTTCTAGGAAATCTCAAAAAATCCATCCTACAAGAAGCTGTTCAAGGTCGGCTTGTACAACAAATAGCAGAAGAAGGAACTGGCGAAGAGTTACTTGAACAGATAAAATTGGAAAAGCAGCAACTCATTAAAGAAGGCAAGTTGAAGAAGTCTACTTTGACTGATTCTGTTATCTATAAAGGTGACGATAACAAGTACTTCGAGAAGAATGGAAATACGGAAATGAATATTACTGACGAGATTCCATTTGAAATACCTGATAGCTGGAGTTGGGTAAGACTTAACGATATATGTTCTTATATCCAAAGAGGGAAGTCACCTAAATACTCTCTGATAAAGAAATACCCTGTTGTAGCGCAAAAGTGTAATCAATGGAGTGGTTTCTCAATAGATAAAGCCCAATTCATAGATCCAGATACTTTATCATCGTATGGTGAAGAACGTATTTTACAGGACGGAGATTTAATGTGGAACTCTACAGGATTGGGAACATTAGGACGAATGGCAATTTATTGTAGTACCTTAAACCCGTATGAATTGGCTGTGACAGATAGTCATGTTACTGTTATAAGAGCAATGAAAAAGTTTGTTCTGCCACAATACCTTTATTACTATTTCACAAGCAATACGGTACAATCTGTAATAGAAGATAAATCGGATGGTAGTACAAAACAAAAGGAGCTTGCAACTGCTACAGTAAAAACTTATCTAGTTCCGATTCCACCTCTGATGGAGCAAAGCCGAATTATCTCAAAGATTGAGCAATTAGCAAGTATTATGAGCAGGTAGGTAAAAAGTGCTTGGATATAACAGAACAGATACCTTTTGAAACTCCCAAGAATTGGGTATGGACAAGACTTTCTCATATTGCAAACATTTACACTGGCAACAGTATTAGTGAAACTGAAAAGAAATCAAAATTTACAGATGTTATAGGACGTTATTATATTGGAACTAAGGATGTTGATTTTAATAATCGGATTATTTACGATAATGGCATTGCGATTCCGAAACAATATGAACCTGATTTTAGACTTGCTCCCAATAACTCAATATTGATGTGTATTGAAGGTGGAAGTGCCGGAAGAAAAATTGCAATACTGAATCAAGATGTATGTTTTGGGAATAAGTTATGTTGTTTCTCACCATTTGTTGGAATCGGGAAATACATGTACTATTATCTACAGTCACCATCGTTCTTTGAACTATTTAACCTAAATAAAACGGGCATTATAGGTGGTGTAAGTATAGCAAAAGTAAAAGAAATATTAATACCATTACCTCCGATTAAAGAACAACAACGCATTGTTGCTCAAATAGAAAAACTATTTGAGCAACTGCGATAGTTCATTTATCCGTTCTGCAATACGCTGCTGTTCTTGATAAGGTGGAATACCAATAGGCAGATTGTAGAATAACTCTTTATTGAGGTGCGGAATAGCCGCACCTCTTTTTGAATTTCTCAAATCCTCTTTATAGAACAGAATGAAAGCCAAAATATATGGTTTCCATATAGCCGAAGAAAGCCATAACTGTTTGAATGTACTCCCCATATACCCATCTTGCGGAACAGTGAAAACTTCACCTGAATTTTCACCATCTACAAGAATGATGTTATCTCCGGCATAGACAAATTTTCCTTTCTCTACAATGGTAGCAGATGATTTACCACGTAGGTATTTTGCATCCAGACAGATGCCCTTTCCGTTTCTTTTTTCACCGTCTATCAGTTGGCATATGTCTTTCAAACGTAGCACAGACCAAATGTTAGGATATTCAAAAGGAAGCTCAATCTCAACGGTTTGCGCATTTATCCTCTCATAATACTTGTTATCGTCACCTTTATAGATAACAGAATCAGACAGGACAGACTTCCTTAACTTACCCTCTTTTACGAGCTTTTGTTTCTCCTGCCGTATCTGCTCAAGTAATTCTCGTGCAGTTCCTTCTTCCGAAATCTGAGGGACGAGTTTACCCTGTATTGCTTCTTGAAGAATTGTTTTCTTTAGCCTTTCGCCAATAGTTGAATTCAGAGAATTCAATTCGCTTTGAAATTTATCATAATTATCTACGATTGGCAAGACTTCCTGTAATTTATCGCATATCCTATCTTGTTCCTTACGTGGTGGTATCGGAAGAAGTTTCGATTTTACATAATCGGATAAAACTCGTTGTTGTCCTGCAGTACCCTTGTATTTTGCTTCTTTGATAAAGAAGTCTGATTTAAGGATATATAGAAGATACCATCGAGCAAATGTATCAGCATATATCCTGATAACATTTAATTCTGTTGTTGCTGTTGCAATATTGCTTGGAACATCGCCAAGGATAAACGATTTCCTATTTTGGAAGCAGGGAGTAATTTTGGCATAAGCAATATCGCCCTTTTGCATTTTCGTAAAACCAGATTTGACATTCCTCCAATATCGTTTCTCAAAAGTATAAGAACTTCTATAACCTGCATCAATCAAAGCCATTGGCATAAAAGCAACTTCGAAATTATCTTCACAGATAACTTGTGGCGAATGATTGACTATATTCCCAAATCTTGCCCATTCCCACCCCTTTGGAATCTCAAACGGAATCTCCTCATCAATACATTTCACTTCCCCCGTAGCGAGAAACTTCTCATAATAGGAACTCAATGAATTTGTAAATACCATACATTATTAATGATAGTGAATTGTTTAACTAATAATGTATCAGACATGAACATTGAAAATTTTGGAACGTATCTTCGTCAAGGGAATATGGCGGAGAACACGATTGCGGCTTATCTATATGCCGTAAAAGAGTATTATTCCCGACATAAGGAACTGAACAAGCGCAACCTGCTTGTTTATAAGACTTATCTCATTGAAAAATTCAAGCCTAAAACCGTAAATCTACGTATTCAGGCAATGAACAAGTATCTTGACTATATGAATAAATCTCGTTTGAGATTAAAATCCGTCAAGGTACAACAGCGTAGTTATCTGGAAAATGTAATCAGCAATGCCGACTACGCTTTTCTGAAAAACAAACTAAAAAAGGAAGAAAACCAAGAATGGTATTTCGTAGTTCGTTTCCTTGCTGCTACAGGTGCACGAGTCAGTGAACTAATACAAATGAAGGTGGAACACGTGCAGATAGGTTATTTTGACATCTATACCAAAGGTGGCAAGATACGTCGTATCTATATTCCTAAATCACTCCGCAAGGAAGCTACGGAGTGGCTCAATAGCACCAATCGTACAAGCGGTTATCTATTCCTCAATCGCTTTGGCGAGCGTATCACCACCAGAGGTATTGCCCAACAGTTAAAAAACTATGCCACAAAATATGGTTTGAACGAGAAAGTGGTTTATCCTCATTCGTTCCGCCATCGCTTTGCCAAGAATTTCTTGGAGAAGTTCAACGATATTTCTTTACTTGCCGACCTGATGGGGCATGAAAGCATTGAAACCACTCGTATTTATTTGAGGCGTAGCAGTGCCGAGCAACAGGAAATTGTGGATAAGATTATAACTTGGTAAAGGCAATTTATCTGCGTTGCTGTGAGTTTTTCGTCTTCTGTTCTCCCCAAGGGAGTTCAGAGGATGAACCTCCGCTACCAGTTCCGACATGGACTTGCGCCTGACCACCTGCGGCAAGTTCAAAAGCCACTCCAAGTAGGTTGGCTTGTGCTTCATTGACCTGTTCCTGAGGCTCAAACACATCATTTATCAATTCATAGATGGTAGCTTCGTCTTTGGTGAAACTTTCCCATATCGGATTGAGCCAATCAACATGTTTTATAGAGTCGTATTTCTCATTACCTACCTGTGTCCAAATATGCAGACTGGGCTTATTATAATTGGGAATGAAATGGTGGATAAGTTCCGCCCCGGATGACAGACTGTAACGCTGAGGGTTAGCCTTACGGTCGAGCTGGTCAATGCGTAGATTCAACTTTTCTATAACAGAATCCTTTGCTTTGGATTGTCGGCCTGTTTTTTCTGCCATACGTATAGCCTTGTCTATCTCTTTCTGATAGCCGTTCCTTAATTGTTCAATCTCTTCCCTATGTTTTTCTTTCAGTTGAGACTTTTCAGACATTAGGGTTTTAATCTGATTTTTGAGTTTGGCAATCTGCTCATCCCTACTCGCAAGCTCTTTTTTCGCTTTAGCCAAATCCCCCTTGCCGAACCACGAAAGGATTGTGTTTTTCCCCTCTTGTGCTTTTTCAATGTCTGCCTGCAATTTGGCGATGTCTTCCTCATACCGATTTATTTGCTGTTTATAGTATTCTGAATTTGCCAGATGTTTTGCTGTAGAACCGACAATGCCACGCTGCAATCCGAATGGCTTCATGGCTGCTGCATAACTGTTCTGGTATTCGTGCAGTTTGCTACGTCGCATAACATCATCTGCCGATAGGCGTGCCCCGGACTTTGTTGCGTACTTCTTCTCACCCTCACGCTTTTTACGAAGTCGTTCTGTTGTTACAATGGGTACGATTGTGGCATGCAAGTGCGGAGTTTTCTCGTCCATGTGCAATACACAAGAAACAAGATTCTCGCTTCCGAAAGTATTTTTCAGCCATTTTAGATTGGCATCTATCCAATTATCCAACTTACCTTCCTTGGCAATCTTCATCATCTGTTCATGTGTTCCGGTCAAGATAATGCGGATGGCTTTCGTCTGGTTCTTGCCGACCTTGCGATGCAGTCTGGCATGGTCTATCCGATGTTGTATAGCATCCGTCCGGTTCTTCACCCCGGCAGGAAATACAACCAGTTCCCGATTGAGGTGCGTCCTATTTGCATCGGCATTGATGGGTACATATTTTTCCCTCTTGGCATCCTTCCTTTCTATATGGCATGACATACCAGAATCATTACCACTGCCACGTTGAAGGTGGCAGACTGCGTATTGCGTATTACTCATATCTTATTTCCTTTTCACTGATTCTTTGGTTGTAAAATCCCGCCTTTTGTGCCACAGGCATCCGGGTGTCGAGAGGGTATCCCTCCGCTTATGGGCTTTTTTACTGCCACTAGGAGAGTGAAAGCGGTGAAAATGCCCTAATAAGCTACGGGATTTTACAAACCCTTTCCCAAAGACAGCGAGCTGTCCTATTCATCTTTTTATTACATCTGTTCTACATCCACTAACTCCAATTTCAATTCATCAATGAGCATCTGCAAAGCCGGATTACGTTGTATCATTTTGGAGAGTATTATTTGCGGAGTATCTTTCATCAGAAGGAAATCTGCAATGTCCAATCCTTTTTTTCGTTGTTCATCTGTAGCGCATTGTTCCAGACTATCACTCAATACAACTTTGGAACATACGGAAGTAAGCAAAGGCATTTTGGTTTGCCAAACTTCTTTTGCTCCCAAGTCTGGGCATAGCATAACTGGCCTTCCTTTCAAAATACTTATCACATCAGGCTTGAAACATCCGTGCATTCCACCGGTAGCCAACCATATAAACTCCGGCATATAATGGGTCGCTACCAAAGCGGATTTTTCGCTTTCCACAATAGCTACTGGTTTGATCGGATTATCAGACAACAGATGTTCGCCAAACAGACATTGCTTCAAATGGTAATTTTGGAAATTTAGTTCCGTATGTACCCAACTTATATAACTTCTTGGCTCTTTTATCCGATGTCCTGTTTTTGAATCATACAACATTATTTTTCCTGTTCGTACATTACCCTGCCAATCAATTTGCCAATAGACGGTAGAACCGCCCCACTTCTTTGATGTACCAACATGATACAGTTGGAATATCCGGGAAGTCTCGTCTTTGCCCAATACTCCGGATAGGTAAATGTACAATGGATTCATGCCATAGTTGGTAAGAGTACGTTCCATTAGTTCATTGTCAACAAAAGAGGTAGGAGATGGCAAATGAGACTTAGGCTTGTCGACTTCAACGAAATCATCCTTTTTGTAATCCATCACCATTGGGTTATCATGAAAATAATCTGATGGAGTGTAATGGTATTGACAAGATTGTTCATGGTCGCATCTGCCTACATAATCAGGAAAAGTTATTTCTCCTTGACTATCTATGTACTTGACAAAGCATTGCTTCTTTCCACACTTCGGGCATGAAAGTTTTGAACCACGCTTATATTTTTGAAGAGAAAATCTATATTCAGCCATACTTCTTTGTCTTGTTATTGCAGTCCATGCAACTTGCACTTATTGCAGTTTTGCAGAAATCCTATGTAAGCGCAAAGTGCAAACTGCAACAACTGCAAACTGCAAAAGGTGTCGTTTATTGCAGTTTCTCATATTCACCTCGCTTTACCTTCTTGATAATCTTATTCGTGGCAAGATTAACCAAAGAGTACATCACCGACCTTTCCGACAACCCTACTTCTTTTCCGGCTTGAATAGCATCGGCAGTAGTGAAAGTTGCGGAAAGGCAATCAAGCAATTCTCTCTTTTGTGGTTCAACGCTCTCTCTCAGCATATATCTTTGAATGTTGGTATAACAGTTCTCAAAGTATTCACTCAATGCAATAGCTGATTTGGTTGAGTCAATATCCACAAAATCCTTGTGTGCTTCATTGCAAGCCCAGCGAAGAATCTGCAAGACTAAAGCCAAACGAGCCGTAATCATGGGAGCCTTAATCACTCTGCTATCCACCAATCCATCATCTTGGATTTGATTAACAGCCCGAATCGCATTATTGCGCCAGTTTGTAAAATAGGCTTTGGCTTCCGAAGAAAATTCCAGTACATTATGTATGGCTCTGTCATCTTCATTCTCTGTAAATGGCAAACTAATCACCTTATTTATAATAGAATCCCACATAGATGAGTATTTACCAAAAGTTGATACGGAAGAATCTTCATCCAAGCCCCAATCTGAAATTTCCTGAGACGATGGATAAACAAAAATTATTCTGTCTATCAGCCCATTGTCTTTATATCCTTTCTCTATTAGTTCGTGCATACGTGTCGTTTGCATCGTGCCGACAATATTTATAAAAGGATGCTCTATATGAATAGGTACAGGGATGCTGCACCTTGAAATATCCAATGGCTTTCCGCTGAATGCAGTCAATAACTGTTCAATGAGTTGCCCTTTGCTATATTGATTCACGGCATTAAACATTCCCATGATTTCATCCACATATACCACGACACCTCGCTGATTGTCATCCAGCGCACGCATTAAAGCCTCCGGTGTAAAATCGGATATGATGATTCTTCGTAAAACAGGTTTGTCCGGCAGTGAAGAGGATTTGTCTTTTTTGACCTTGTTGTTTTCAATCAAGCTATTATAATGCTCCATATCCAATTTGAATTGCTTGATGATTTTTGCATCATGCTTTCGGATAGGGCGGAATGCGAAATCCAAAGGTGGGGTTTTGCCCATTCCGGGACGACCTACCAATATCATATAGAGGGCAGGATTACTAATCCATCCACCACGAATACGGATATTGACAGCGTTGCCAATAGCGGTTGACACTGCCACCAAAAGAGAAGCCATCATGTACTCAATGGAATAATTTTCTTGCCGTGCTAAAGCCAATATCATATCTTGAATTTTGGCAGGAAAAGCATCCAAAGGAATCTTGCTTTCAAAGACCCCTTCAAATTCCATTCTGAGTGCATTGCATAAATTGGTTGAATCCATTAGAACCTGGTATTTCTTTTTGACTTTATGAATTGGGCGGCTTCATCCGCCAGTTCCTTCTGCGATTTCCGTTTGCCGTCATGAAGCCATGCGTCAATCTCCGATTTGAGAAACATGATACGCTTCCCTCTCTTATGAAACGGAATCTGGTGGCAACTCGTCCATCCGTAAACGGTCTGTTCCGCCGGATGGCTGGGTAGGTATTCGCACAGTTCTTTCAGGTTCATCCACTGGTCGACAGGCCGTACTTGTGGGATGTTGTTCAGACTGTCAATCTTGGAATCAAGTTTATTGAGCTTGTCCATCATCCATGACATTGCCTTAGGCAAATCTTCAAATGTAATGTTCATGTCTTCCATATCGTTATTAGTTGATTTTGCTGCAAAGTAATGGCAAATTTCAATACTGATTTATGGATGGCAAATATCACATAAAGAAACATCAGCAGGTCATAAGAATCATAAACTATATGCACTGATTATCAGTGCATATAATGACAAATTCCATTATTAGATTTTTTCGTTTATGCCTCTCGACATAAGGGAATCATCATCGAATCATAAGGTTGTGAAGATAAAAATGTATAGAAACAGAAAGCCACCCACATGAAAGATGCAGATGGCTTACAGAATAAGAAATCAATGTCGCTTTCTATACTTAGCGTAAATTATTTTTTAGAAATTTCTTAAGCGAGATTGTAGTTATACCCAATAGCTTAGACTTAAGTTGTAGCCCATTGTCTGATGTAAGCATAATTGGATTCTGTTCTTTATACTTTAATGCGACTGATAATATCATATTGTCAGGTGAACGTTTATCAAAGTCATCTGGCAATAAAGAAGTATCTGAGAACTCGTATAAAATCTCATGCTGTGACTCATTATTAAGATTACGTAAAGCCTTCTCCGCGTTTTGTCTTCGTTCTTCAGTTAATTTGATTTTCATCTTATCGAGCTCATCCGTCACCTTTGCAGACAAGATGATAGGATACTTTCTGTCAATCTTAGAAATAATATCGGGATAGTCCACAAAAACATTAGTATCAATGATATAATAGTTTTTCTTTGTTATACTTAATTCCTTCTTTTTCCGTTCAAATTGAGAAAGGTCAATTTTACCTACAACTCTCAACCCTATTGTGGAGGAGACCGTTGATACTGTTTTTTCTTCAGATATAGGTTGGACTATAGGGGCTGATGATTCTGACTCTTGCAAATTAGTTCTCCATACATTTGTTTTACCATCAAACTTATCACAATTATCTATAAACTGTAATACTGTAGGTGATACAGTGTGAAATTCGTTAAGAGGCATATCTGAAATAATGAGAGTCGTACTAAGCGAACGGCTTGTTGCTACATTAAAACGTCGATCTTCTAGTGCGAAACCCGGATTCCTTCCAGGAATGTATAGAATAGCATAATCAACAGTCATACCTTGGATTCTATCTATCGTTTCGATAGTTATATCCAGTTCAAGGTCAGACGTACAGAAACGTTTCTGCAGTTCCTTTACAGAATCTCTAAAAGGTGTTATGATAGCTAAAGAACGATCAGGGTAAAATTTTTCCAGCTTTTCAATCACATCTCGTATAATAGCATCTGCTTTATCTGAATAAACTCCATTGCGGACATCTAGTGTACAATGGTAAAGTACACCGCCATCTTGTGGAAATAAGACACTATTCGCTTTGGTAAAATCTAAATAGTCTTGCTTCACAGACACAAAACGATTTCCGTAAAAGCATTTTGTAAGGGAGGCTGATCGACTCGTGAGACGGAAAGTGGTTACTATACGATAAGATTTTATCGATGTCCCCAGCACCATAGACTTCAATCCTTCAACTTGTGTTGCCACATTCCACGAATTATATTGTGGATTGTTAAGTTTCACGATAGGTGGCAACTGCATAGGATCACCTACAATTAGGCAATCAATCCCCAACTGCTTAAACGCAACTATAGCCGTGAGAAAAGCCTGAGAAGCTTCTTCTATGACTACCAAATCGTATTGTGGCAAACCATACAGAGTCATCTTCTTTTCGCTAAAAACACTTGACAACTGATAGTTTGTCGCACAGAGCATTTCGCCACCAGGAACCTGCAAGTCGGCAGAGGCAGCTTTTACACCAGACACCTGTTTGCGTTCGTCAATAGAGAGATTTGTCTTGCTGACACGACCTTCCTTCACATACTTCTGCAAAGGCTTCTGCTTTATCAACTCGATAAGACCCTTGTTCGCCATGGTGGTGACGCAGACGGTTTTGCCAGCATCAAGATACGATGAAATCACAGAAGCGATGGTGTAACTCTTACCAGTTCCCGGAGGACCTTGTACGATACAACAATGTTCATTAGCGAGCGTGTCTATGATTGTGTCAGAAATGCCTGTTGGCTTCTGTTCATCAAATGCGAGTTCCTCGGGTGTCCATTCCTCATAATCTATAGTCGGTTCAAGGTTCAATTCATCGTTTGAAGAGAATGCATCCATATAGCTGGCAAGGTTGCGGAAATACTCTACAGGAGGAAATGGATTATGGACGATAAGTGAAAGACTTTTGCCATCAACCAACGCCTTTGACAAGATATCGTACAACTTAAAACTGAATCCAGAGCATGCAACATAGTCATAGTTGGAATCACCAGTATGAACATAGTACATTGGAGTCATGTCAGAACCAGAAGAATGAAAATCCTTATTGTCAACGAACTCATCCCAACGGCAGATCCACTCCGTAACGTGTTCACCTAATGCTTGCTTAGCACCTTTCTTAATTATGCACACGCCCTTCAGAACTTTCAAACGTGGAGCCATACGACGAGGGCATTTGAGGATAATCATGCCTGTCTCATGCTGAATGGAATCAACATAAGCAAGCGATAATTCACCTGTCTTAAATAAGTTCCGCATCTGCGAGCGATTGATCTTTTGTTGCTCGTCGATAGCCTCTTTCACTTGGTCAGCAAAGAATGACTTATAGTTTGCAAGTTTGATATTGTCAATCATAATCAATAGTCGTTATCGTTGTAATCATCGTTACCATCTTCCGCTTCTGCCATAGCACCAACATAGTGAGCGAATACGGCATCCATATTTGTACGAGCAGCCACACGAATCAAGGTGTATGCAGTACCTTTGGCATCTTCAAGTATGCCTGTATAAAGAGCCCTTACTACATCAACCTTCTCCTTGCCGGTAATCTTGATAACAACATCGTCTTTTTCTACGAGTTTCAGGAATTCCTCGGCGTTGTTAATGTAATGGAAGTTCTTGCCTTGTCCATCAAGATAAACGCAAATCTTCCACTTGTCATCAACCATCTTATTCCATACAGAAGGAGAAATATACATCACGCCACGAGCAGCACTACAAGCATGAATGTATCTGCCATCTTTAAGTTTGTGTACAGTTACATCACTCGCATTACGCACGAACTCTTCCATTGTTTCCTCAGGCTCTGCGTGCATCTCATTTCTGAGGTTCTGGTACAGACGCAACTGAGCAAGATAGTTGGTGTCGGCAATCTGCTCTGGCTTGATGTTACATTGAGCTAAGAGGTCTATTTCCTCCCTCGTTGGTGGTAATGATTCCAGTTCAAGAGGCGTTCCATGTGAGCGAAGGCGTTCTAATTCCTTTTTGGTGAAAATCTTCGGATGCTTACGTGTACGAGGTTTGTAAGGTCTGTCACCAACAGGTTGATAATTCTTGTCCTTATCAACAGATCCCATGTACCCATTACTGTCAGGATCATAATCCTTATGAGGCTTGTTTGATGAAGCGTGAGACGTGTTAGACATATGAGTATTAGAAGACGTTGTGCTGGCATTATCCGTTGTGTCAACATCTTCATCAACGTCAGCTTCTACATCGTCTGTTTCATCTGTGTCATCGTAGTCTTCAATATCCTCTTCATCAACCTGTTCATATGTGTCATACTGACCAAGGTCATTTTCTGGCTCTTCCTCTGCTGTAGATGACGTTGCTTGACCAACTAGTGATTCAGTTTGTTGCGACTGCTGTTGTGGACGAGAGTCAGAAGTTGACTGCTGCGATGCGGTTTGAATAGGTTCTTTTGGTGATGTCTCTGATTCTTCCCCAACTTCAAGTTCGTTAACAGGTCTTGACGTTACATCTTTATTTGGTGCACCAGGCTTGTCATCCTCGCGAATAGTTTTCGTATCGTCAACATGCTGATTTTCTGTTGATGTCTCTGTAGTTGCTTCAGTAGCAGAATCTGTTGGTTCATTCGTAGCATTGCTATAGTAATCGTTTTCTGTTTCGATAGGTTCTTCTTCCTCTGGCTCAACGTTGATGGTCAAATCCAACGATCTGAGATAAGCGCGGAACTTTTCATCGTATGCAAGTGAAGAGCAATACTTTTCGATGCACGCTTCTACAGAAACGCTATCATCAAGAACGTCTTCACATACATTATCATACACGTCAAAACCTACCAGTCGCTTCAATCTACTACAGAACTTTGTAAAGGTACGATTATGCTTCCATGAGCTTACATAATAAAGGTGGTTGTCATCGTTATAGATACGCTCCACATCATTATGTATAGTGTCATAACCGAGGTCTATTTTTTCACATACAACAAAATGATACTGCGACAGCTTTGTATTATAACGTTCGTAGAGTTCTTGGAATCGATCTGGGTTCTCGATAGCCGACAAGATAAGCAGACGAGGTCTGAGTATGGCAACCATATCAGCTGTTTCATCTTGTTTGCCTATAGGTGTTGCCACAAAATCAGAACTTGTCAGACATTTTATCTTCAGCATGTTGCAGACCTTGACAAACGAATCTGTATCATAAGGGAAAGCACTTGTCTGCATAACAAACTCATCGCCACGGAAGATATTCCTTTCCTGTGTCGCATCTGGATGGATAGCATAAAGTTCCGTAATATGCTTCTTCTGCCCCTTACCATTACGCCATTCTGCAGTTGGCGTTTTACGATAGTTGTCAACCAAAGTCTCATCTTGAATAGGCGAAGACAGCATCCAATTAATCACTATACTGCGGAAATTAGTTTCTTCCTCTCTTGGATGCGTAACACGAGCAAGGTAATAAAGGCAATCTTCAAAAGAGAGAGCTTTACAGAAGTTGATCTTCTCAAATAATTCACGAGCATCACGATTGTCAATAGAGTCAACAATAGCTTTGCAAGGAACCTTCTCTTGCCATTGAGGTACCTTGGCACGAACAGCATAACCAGCTATGTGAGGTGTATACAACAACTCCGGCTTTTGAACAGAATTCTCTGTTGGTATGCACACGCGGTTATTGAAACATCCATCTTCTACCCAGGATTCATATTCGACCAAGCGACGAGAGAAACATTTCGACCAGAAATAACAAGCAAATGTGCGGTTTGCGAGATACTTCAAGTCCTCTCGCGTCATATTCTGATGCACGTTCTCCGCCTTGAAATATTGTTTGATGATATCCTTGTTGCCTTCGAAGATGTAAGTGTCTGAAAGATACGACAATTCAGCCACACCATTTGCCTCAAAGTCGCACGTTGGAGAATATTCTGTTCCAAGTGTCAGCTCATGAGCAAGCTTGTATGTCGTTTCATTCGACTTGACCAGATACTTTATCTGCTTACGAAGTGTGTCATTTATGTCATACTCACTCTGTATCTTGACTACTTCACGTACAAACTGAATGTGAATGTCTGCAACGCTATTCTCATCGGCAGTAAACTTTGCAAGATAATCCTTAACCTTTGCGTCAATCCACATTTGCTTTGTGGTAATGAGATTGCGATTACCGTACTCTTCAGAGATAGCATGAAGCAAGTCCTTATTTGCCTTTAGAATATCGGGATGAACCTCGTTGGCAAGAGTGATGTACTTGAATGGCTCAGATACAGAATCCTCATCCATATTGACGATTATTACCTGATCTAGAGTCTTATAACCAGCATATTGAGTGCGAACTCTCAACTGCATAATTTGGTATTTCCTTTCTGCCCATTTATCCTTCAGGTCTTTAAGGTGCTTGGTCATCATCGCTACAACAGAATCCAAAGACTCTACTTCAATAGTTGAAAGCTTAGGCAAGATGTCTGAGAAAAGAATATCCTTGTTATCGGACTTAAGACCGAGTTTCCTGAACAATTTCATCCATTCTGACTTCTCGTTCTCATTGGCGGTTTCGATGTAAGACGAAGACACAAACTGCGCCTCCTTTACATACTTAGTTACCAGCGCCTCAATTTGTTCTTGCTGATAGGTGTCAGAAATGTAAAGTGATACACAATTGATAAGCGCGTTGTTATTGTCAAGTAACGGAATAGTCTTAAACTTATCAACAGATGCAATTTGCTTCTGGTTTACCTTTACCCATCGCCAGAAATCAACGTTATTGTTTATAACATTAACCGATTGACGCAAGTTTGCGTTCTGAGCAAGAATGTCAGTTGTGGTATTGATGTCAAACTTCACAATCTTGAACAGCTGACGCATATCCTGAGAGAAATCATCGGTATATTTCTGTGAGAGCACAACATACATCTTCGGACACCATGCTTTCTCGCACAGAATCTTTGCGTCCTCGTTGTATTCGATATACTGGATATTCAGTTCCCTTGCTCTTACTATGGTTCCGTCATAGGCAAGTAAAGGCATATCCTTGATGTCGTTGAAACTCATAGTATCATCAAAGAGTCTGTCTGCGTCACGCTTCAGGTACTCCAAGAATGTGAGCATAGTTGCCTCGTCAACAAGACCGGCATAGATAACCGCCTTATTCTTGATTACAACATCTGTGAAGAACGACTTGTCTGTGAAGGTCTTAACGCCAAACTGCTGACGCAAGAACGATTCCAGTTTCTTTACCTCTTCCTTCTCACGACCTTCAAAGTAATCATTCGATAGAGCATACATCATGCTATCCTGCAACCAAGCATGATTGATATTGTCAGCATAGGTGCTGTTCTGAGCATACGCATCCTGATTGAAGTATCGCACGTCATCGTTGCAAAGATATACCTCATTTTTGTGGATGTCAACACAACGCAAGACATAATCCTTGAAAACGTTTTCCTTCAACTGCGCTTCACAACCATACACATATTCAACAAATGCTTTGTTGGCGGCATAATTGTTTTCTATGGCAGCGTTTACTTTTGCTCGGAAATCGGCATCGCCAACTATGACAGTCGTGATGAAGGAGTCCTTGGTAAATTCGTTGAATCCAAGGTTAGTAAATATTGCAGTTATATTATCTTTCTCGTCATCAGCCAGGCTGTCAAAATAGATATGCGATAGTACGTTGATAAGATTCTCGCCCAACCATTTCTCACGTATTAAGCCATGAGCTTCTTCGTTGAAGAAGTAGTGATAATTGGTATAGTCGGTACTTGCACCACCATCCTCGGTAATGTACGGAACCTTTGTCTTGTTAGCCTTTAAATCAACTTCCTTTACTGCAAGATAACGATAGAATGCAACAGAATTGCTTGGTACGTTAAGCAACGCCATAGCATCCTCATTGGATAGAATGTAATCTGTAATCATAGACGCAGCAGAGAAAGACAGGAAATACTTGTCTGCAAATGATTTCCAATTTTCATCTTCCTCAAAATTTGCTCTTGATGCCTCGCAAAGATGCGGTACAAATCTACGCAAGAATCCTATTCCATTACAATTCGTGTCAAAATCATAGTAGAGACTTCCTGCTGTAAACAAATCGCCTTCGTATTCAATAAATATATTTTTCTTCGCAAACTCGTTTAGTTCATCCTCACTCAACCAATGTCTAATAAATCGTGTATTGTTTTCGGGAACTGTCAACCATGTCTGGAAATCAGTTTCCTCACATTTCTTTACAACAGCATCAACCTTTACATCAAGGCTCGAAGGAGAATGCTTGTACAAGAAATCCATGAATGCCTCCGATTGTCTTAACTCGTCAACTGGCAAGGAGTAGTCACCCAACTCCATAAGAATTATGAAGTCTTCGTCTGAAATGACTCCGTTCGCTGTCATGCCAGTCATGTCGTTAATAATATTGTCGATGCATTCAAAGGTTTGTTCACCATCCTTATCCACGCATGGAACAAAAGGCTCTTCTTTTATGAACTTTTCAAATTCTTCCTGGAACTCCTCTATAAACGTCTTATACACGCGTCTCTTCTTGCACTCATCAAAGTCTGGGATAAGTGCAAAGATAGAGTCAAGGTCGTATTTTTTGCTTTCAATAAGCTGCTTGATCCAATAAAAGAACTGTTTACCTGCAATACGAGCAATAACGTGATTGAGCTCGATATCCTCAATATCATCACGCTGTCCGTTGGGCACCATATCGGTATTCATTAGGAAATTGAAGCCCCAATCAGCCCGCTTTGCTGGCAGATAGCAATAAAGTATGGCATCATCAACTGGCGTCAACTTTCTTTCAGCTTTCTTGCACGCAAACTTTACCGCAGTCTTACGGAAGTTCATGTACTTCTCAGGTATTTTCTCATAACCATCCGAACGAAGAGAGTCTGGATTTTCCAAGACATCGTTTATCTTATCTGTAATATCCTCAGGAATATCATCTACAAGAGAATCTGATACACACCAGTCTTTATTGTCTTTCTCACGTACAATCGGTTCATCCTGACCATCAATAAAGATGCTAACCTTCTTGATGTTCGGGATAAACAATATGACGCGCTCTGATTCAAATACATCGGTAAACAAATCGATGTAGTTATCATCTCTGTCTTCATCGGTCAGAATTTCCTTATCTCGTGGTTGGAGAGCGAACTTTACTCTGAACTCTTCGTTAGGATGCTGACGGAATACAGACTTGATTTCATTATCGATCTCATTATGTTCCGTCCAGATTGGCAATATCTGCCACGGTGTATTGATTACATCCGTAGCAGACTTGTCGAACCTGAATGTGTAATTACCAGTATTGAGGAGAACATAGTCGTTGTCAAGGAAAACGGTCTTAAAACCAATACCTTTGTAGCCGATGGCTTCGGTATTGTCAGACTTCTCGCCATCATTTATATCACAAATAGCTGCAATATTCTTTGGATTGAAATATTCACCTGTATGCTCGAATGTTAAGTAGTTCTCGGTAATATGGAACTCTACATCAACAGGCAAAGGTTGAATCTTACCATCAATTTTTGTACGAAGAGGATAGTCGTTAGCATTCTGCAGCAACTCATAGATGAATACTTCCTTACCGCTTTGTGTAAGTTGCTTTTTGAGAGTATCAAGCGAACGAGCAATCTTCTTTGCAGCACCTGCAGGGTAACGCATAATGCCCTCGTAAAGACTGCTCACAATGTCTTTGGGGTAAATTGGTGTTATTTCCTCATGCAAGTCAATACCGAACTTGAGAGGATCGGTTTCAAGCAATACCCAAGTGAACTTGTAGTATGCATAGCGGTTGAACTCCTTGTTGCTTCTGAATGAGATAGACAGATTCTTTATACCACGTTCCTTATCTTCAATCTTTGTAAAATCAGTATTACGGATATCTGTTATCGTAAACCAACCTTCATTTCTTTGAGGCGCAAACTGACCAATAAACTGATTGTTCTCAAGACGCAATCTGCGTTTGATTTTAACGACCTCCTCGGAATCTACGTATTGGGTTGCTGCACGATTGTATTGTGGTCTTCTTTGCTCTTCGTGAGATTTTGGCTTAGCTTTTTCAATTACATACCTTATAGGTTTTTCTCCCGAGAAATCTGTCCAGAATGAAAACAATCCAGAATCTGTTAAAAATTCATAGAAATGATCGTACCCCAGATTCTTATAATTGATACCTACTTTTCCAACAGCACGTAAGAAATCATACTGGTTCACCCATCCATCACCCTTGTCAACCAGTTCAACCTTAGGCAAAGATTGATATATCTCACGTAATTTTTCTATTATTGATTTGCTGACCATATTCTATTAGATTTAGTTATTACAAGATCGTCATCATAATTTTCTGATTGTCTGTAGGTACGAGCAACTCCCGAATATCAACTTCAAGTATTCTTGCAGTTTCTACTAGAGTTTCAAGAGTGGGTTGAGTTGTGTTAGTACACCATTTGCTCACTGTAGCCTGATCTTTACCTATTTGGTCAGCAAGCCACTTGTTCGTTTTCTTCTTTTCTACGAGAACTACTTTGATACGATTAATGTTTTTATTTGTTGCCATATAATTACACTCTATTGTCTTATACCTTCAAAGATGCAAAATTATTTCGAAAAACAACAATATATTTTATTGTGACATAAAACTATTTACGTATTTACCTAATAATTTGATTTAGAATATAAAATTATAGTCAATAATACGGTAAATCAAGCTTAATCGTCTTGGTAGCCTCTTCCTTTTTAGCATCAACAACCTTTGCATACACTTGAGTTGTACGGACATTCGTATGACCAAGCATTTTGCTAACAGTATAAATGTCTGTTCCTCCGGCGAGTTGCAGGGTTGCATACGAGTGCCTAAAACAATGGTAGGTGATGTGCTTCGTTATTCCGGCTTCTGCAACCCATTTCTTTATCGGACGGTTAATCCATGACGGGTCTGGCAGTCCGCCAAAAACTAATTGTTCGCCGTCCTTCCTTTCACCACATAATTGAAATGCTTGTTCGGATATAGGCATATACTCAACGCCTTTGGTCTTTTGCTGAGTAAAGTTCAAACGGTAACCACCATTGAATACCTCTATCTCTGACCACTTCAACTTTTGAATGTCACAATGACGAAGCCCGGTAAGTGCAGAAAAGAGGGCGGCACGCTTCAACAACGGGTCGCATGGAGTTTGAGCCAAGCGGTTCAGTTCTTCAATGGTCAAGTATTCCCTACGGCTTTCTTGACCTTGAATACCCTTGATCTTTGCCCCAATATCAACCGTCAAATAGCCGTCAATGAAAGCCTGCTTCAATGCAGCCTTGAATATGGAGAAATAAGTGGATGCCGTATTTTGCGAGATAACACCTTTCTTGCCTCCTCCCTGTGGGGCGTTCAATAGGAACATACGGAATGATTCTATCAGCTTCAAGTCAATCTGTGAGAAAAGGATGGTATCTCCTTTCGCAAAGATTTTCAACAATTCATGTACACGCTTCCAGTTGATGATAATGGAATCGGAGCTATGGGCGTGGCGTAACCGTTGCACATGGTCGAAGTAGTCTATGAAGTTGCAACGTGAACGCTCTAGCTGCTCTGCCTGTTCTGCATCCGTTTCAGAATAAAGCGAAGCGTTATCGTATTCCTTTTGGCGCAGGCTCCTCACCTTGTCGGCATAGATACACGATTCTTGGTCTAATTGAGATTTGCATTGGATGATGCCGTTCAAGTCACGCTTTAGCTTATAAGTGGTCTTGCCGTCTTTGTCGGTTCGGGCATTCCGCGACTTATCCCATATGGGAGTGGTTATAGTACGGCTCAGATATTCACGCACTCTTTGGGGAGTGGGTTTGTCTGCTTGGAAAACCGGATAAGCTTCAACATACAGGTACCATTCCTCGCGGTATTCCGATTTGCGGAGTTTTACTGAAACTCGTGTATTGGCCAACGCTTTCTTCATTGCTTCATCCCTTTATATAGGTTATCAATTTCTTTCTTGGGCACATAAACGAAGTTACCTATCTGCCGGGTAGGGATAGAGTATTTACGGATATGTAGATAGACCGTACTGTCTTCTAAATGAAACTTCTTGGATATTTCGCCGATAGTATAACAGTCTTTAGGCTCCAAGCTATATAGTTTTGCAACGGGTTTGGGTTTTGTCAGAGCTTTCTTTCGTAGCGGATAGAGTTTCAGCAGTTCTTCTTTGCTGACACGGATTTGGTTAGTTCCAAGATTTATGTGCGAAATAGTCCCTTTATGTATCAGACGATACAGCGTATCTTTGCTGATGCCGAACATGGCATAAGCTTCCGACACCTTGATGTAATCTTGGTGCTTCGGGATGCTCTTTACAATTTCATCCAATCGCTGATTCCGCTTCTCTTCGTCTTTCCTGCGCTTATAGGCAATGTTGGAACAGCGTTTGGAGCAATACCACGATTCTATGGTCTTGGCGATGAACTCCTGACCACACACCTGGCATTTGCGCTTTATCTCGAACTTTGCTGCTGGCATAATGCTGATTTTTACTTGTTTGTATTCAATCCGTTTATATTTTGTCGCAGATTTCCGACTTTCTTATCGCGGCACAAATATGGTACAAATATACAATAAAAATCCGAGAAACAAGCAAATCCATCAGAAAGTGTTAAAAATAAAGTAGGGTGTAACTCATTGAGCTACACCCTACTTCTCTATCGTTAGTTATCGTTGTTTACCGATACTTACTTCACTTCCTCAAAGTCAACGTCCGTAACGTTACCGTCTTTGCTGTTGTTGCTGCTACCTGCGTTACCGCCAGCTTGTTGACCACCGAAGTTAGGATCTGCTTGCGGGCCGCCTTGAGCGCCGCCACCTTGAGCGTTGTACATTTCTTGGCTAGCTGCTTGGAATACGCTGTTCAATTCTGCCATAGCAGCATCGATACCTGCGATATCCTGAGCCTTATGAGCTTCTTTCAATTTGTTCAAGGCACCTTCGATCGGAGCTTTCTTGTCTGCCGGAAGCTTGTCGCCAAGATCTTTCAATTGTTTCTCGGTCTGGAAGATCATGCTATCCGCTTGATTCAATTTATCGATACGCTCTTTCTCTTTCTTATCGGCCTCTGCGTTTGCGGCAGCCTCTTCTTTCATACGCTTAACCTCATCATCGCTCAAACCGCTGGAAGCCTCGATACGGATACTTTGTACTTTACCGGTTCCTTTATCCTTGGCGGATACGTTCAAGATACCATTGGCGTCGATATCGAATGTAACCTCGATCTGAGGGACACCACGTTGTGCGGCAGGTATTCCATCTAGGTGGAAACGGCCGATAGACTTGTTGTCTTTAGCCAAAGAACGCTCACCTTGCAAGATGTGGATCTCAACAGAAGGCTGATTGTCTACGGCAGTCGTAAATGTCTCGGACTTCTTGGTCGGGATGGTCGTGTTAGACTCGATCAATTTAGTCATTACACCACCCATTGTCTCAATACCTAAAGACAGCGGAGTAACATCCAACAGCAATACGTCTTTAACCTCACCTGTCAATACACCACCTTGGATCGCTGCGCCTACGGCTACTACTTCATCCGGGTTAACGCCCTTAGACGGAGCTTTACCGAAGAATTTCTCAACGATAGCCTGTACAGCCGGGATACGAGTAGAACCACCTACCAAGATCACTTCGTCGATATCAGAAGTTGATAAACCTGCGTCTTTCAAGGATTGACGGCACGGTTCGATACATGCTTGGATCAGACCGTCAGCCAATTGTTCGAATTTAGCACGAGTCAAAGTCTTAACCAAGTGCTTTGGAATACCGTTTACCGGCATGATATACGGCAAGTTGATCTCCGTGCTAGTCGTACTTGACAACTCGATCTTCGCTTTCTCGGCAGCTTCTTTTAAACGTTGTAAAGCCATCGGGTCTTTACGTAAGTCTACGCCTTCCTCTCGTTCGAATTCTTCAGCCAACCAGTCGATGATTACGTGGTCGAAGTCATCACCACCTAGGTGAGTATCACCGTTTGTTGATTTTACCTCGAATACGCCGTCACCTAACTCAAGGATGGAGATATCGAATGTACCACCACCTAAGTCGAATACGGCGATCTTCATGTCTTTGTTCGTCTTATCCAAACCATAAGCTAAAGAAGCGGCAGTCGGTTCGTTTACGATACGGCGTACGGTTAAACCTGCGATCTCACCAGCCTCTTTCGTAGCCTGACGTTGAGCGTCACTAAAGTAAGCAGGTACTGTGATAACGGCTTCCGTTACTTCCTGTCCCAAATAATCCTCAGCTGTCTTTTTCATTTTCTGCAGGATCATCGCTGAGATTTCCTGCGGAGTATACAAACGTCCTTCGATATCTACACGAGGAGTGTTGTTATCACCACGCACTACTTTATAAGGAACGCGATTGATTTCCTTTTGTACTTGGTCATAAGTTTCACCCATGAAACGTTTGATAGAGAATATAGTCTTTTCAGGATTGGTGATAGCCTGACGTTTTGCGGGATCACCTACCTTACGCTCGCCGCCTTCTACGAAAGCTACGATTGAAGGTGTTGTTCTTTTACCTTCGCTGTTCGCGATAACAACCGGTTCGTTACCTTCCAATACGGCAACACAAGAGTTGGTTGTTCCTAAGTCGATTCCAATAATCTTTCCCATGATTGTAAATATTTTAATTGTTATTATTCATCGTCCGTCATCCTCCTTGTTTAAAGGATTCACATAGTATTCAACAAATGCCGTGCCAAAGAAGTTTGGGTTTGAAAATAAATAATACGTGTCATGAATCGTGACATTTTGACGGTTTGGCAGAATACAGAAAGCCCCGGAACCGCTTTAATAGGCCCGGGGCTTCTCTTGTTATTTGTTGATTATTTCCTTTTCTTCTTTCATGTCAAGCTCATTCTTGTCGGCATCAAAGAATTTGTATTCAAGAAAGGCGAGACTTTGATTGGGAATAACTTTTAAACCATGTGTGTACTTCATTTTCCACTTCATGCTCAAGGGGAACAACCCCTTGTTCACATACGCTGCGACATACGGATGTACATGCAGGGTGAATTTCTTCACGTGATGTTTGTTTACTAAGCAATCTATTTTTTCTTCCAGGCTGTCGGTAAACAGGATGGAAGGCTTAACCGTTCCTGTTCCGAAACAGGATGGGCAGTCTTCTGACGTATCCACGTCCATTGCCGGACGTACCCGCTGACGGGTAATCTGCATCAAGCCAAACTTACTAAGAGGAAGGATGTTGTGTTTAGCCCGGTCATTTGCCATTGCCTTTGTCATGTGTTCAAATAGCTTTTGCCGGTTGGCAGCCTCTGCCATATCGATAAAGTCTATAACGATGATACCTCCCATGTCTCGTAAGCGGAGCTGACGGGCGATCTCATCGGCGGCGGCTATATTTACGTCGATAGCTGTCTTCTCTTGAGCATCGCTGCCTTTGGAACGGTTCCCGCTGTTCACGTCGATAACGTGCATAGCTTCCGTGTGCTCGATAATCAAGTAAGCTCCACTCTTGTAAGTGACAGTTCGTCCGAATAGCGACTTGATTTGCTTGGTGACCGCAAAGTTGTCAAAGATAGGAAGCTCTCCCGTATATAACTGTACGATTTCTTCCCGTCCCGGTGCGATCAAGCTTACATAGTCGCGGACATTATTGTAGACCTCCTTGTCATTTACATAAATATTTTGGAAAGAGGGGTTGAATATATCCCGAAGTAAAGCTACGGTACGTGCCGTTTCTTCATAAACGATAGCCGGAGCTTTGAGTTTAGGCACCTTCACGATATTATCTTCCCATCGTTTCACCAATGTCTTTAGTTCATGATCAAGCTCTGCGACACGTTTGCCCTCCGAGGATGTCCGTACGATAACACTGAAATTCTTCGGTTTGATACTTTGGATTAACTGGCGCAAACGAGCCCGTTCCTCGCTTGATTTAATTTTGGTGGAGACAGATACTTTATCGGCGAACGGTATCAGCACGATATATCTTCCGGCAAAAGAAAGCTCGGAAGTCAATCGGGGACCTTTCGTCGAGATAGGCTCTTTAGCAATTTGAACCAACACCTCTTGTCCTACTTTCAGCACGTCGCTAATACTCCCGTTCTTTTCGATCTCCGGTAGAATCTGAGTTTTCGACAGTACCGGCGCCTTTTTGGGATCGCTCAGCAATTGCTTTAAATATTTCTGTTGGGTGTTGAAGTTAGGACCTAAGTCCAAATAGTGAAGAAACGCATCCTTTTTGTAACCGACATCAATGAACGCAGCGTTTAAGCCCGGCATCAGTTTCTTAACCTTACCTAGATAGATATCACCAACGGCGAACGAGACGTTGCGGGCCTCCTTTTGGAGCTCCACAAGGCTCTTGTCCTCCAAGACGGCGATAGATACCTCTTTGGGCTGTACATCAACTACTAATTCACTAATCACTTAAGATGTGTTTTTAAGATCAGACCTTATAAAATACGCAAAGAACAAACTTAAAAGGTCACTTATTAAGTTTGTTCTTTAGAGTTCGTTAGATAGACTTATTTCTTCTTATGTCTATTCTTCTTCAGTCTCTTTTTGCGCTTGTGCGTAGACATTTTATGTCTTTTTCTTTTCTTTCCGCTAGGCATCGCTTTAAAATTTTAAATTAAACGTATAATAATTAATTACTTAACTTCACCAATAAAAGTCTTAGCCGGCTTGAATGACGGAATGTTGTGTTCCGGGATGATGATCGTAGTATTTTTTGAAATATTACGAGCTGTCTTTTGAGCTCTCTTCTTAATAACGAAACTTCCGAAACCTCTCAAGTAAACGTTTTCGCCTTGGGCTAAAGAACTTTTTACGATATCCATGAAGGACTCAACGCTTGCTAGCACTGTCTGTTTGTCGATACCAGTGCTTTTTGAAATCTCGCTAACAATATCTGCTTTAGTCATGTCTATAAATTAATTAATTGATTTTGACCTATTAATTTTTTGGAATGCAAATATATAGCTTTTTATTTAAGTGGAAAAAGAATTGAGCTTCAATTTTTAAATAAAAAGATTCTTCTCGATTCGTAATATATATGTATGTTTGCGGTAATCAAATAGTTATGATGTTGAAAAGAGAGAAAGGGAGCAGTTATGTTACAGTATGAAAGTGAGTTAGAAATCAGCCGGATATTGGTTGAGTGGTATGAAACCTATAAAAGAGAGCTTCCTTGGAGGGAAACGAGAGACCCTTATATCATCTGGATATCGGAGATTATATTGCAACAAACCCGGGTTGTACAGGGATTGGAGTATTTTTTGCGTTTCACCGAACGTTTCCCGGATGTGGCATCTCTAGCGGCGGCGGAAGAGGATGAGGTGCTGAAATATTGGCAGGGCTTGGGGTATTATAGCCGGGCTCGTAACTTACATGCGGCGGCTAAATCTATCATGGAGCGGTTTAACGGGGTTTTCCCGGAGAATTATAAAGAGGTATTATCCTTGAAAGGTATCGGGGAGTATACGGCGGCGGCGATCGTCTCCTTTGCTTGGAACCAACCGTGTCCGGTCGTGGATGGAAATGTGTACCGGGTACTTTCCCGTTTGTTTGCCGTAGATACGCCGATCGACACCACGAAGGGTAAAAAGCAATTCGCGGAACTGGCCGGAATGATCTTGGACCCTAAGAACGCAGGGACGCATAATCAGGCGATCATGGAATTGGGTGCTTTGCAATGTGTTCCTCAAAACCCGGACTGCGGGGTGTGCCCGCTAAAAGATAAATGCATGGCGTTCGCTTCCGGCAATGTGCAAGCTTATCCGGTGAAACAAAATAAGACGAAGACAAGGGATCGTTATTTCCACTATCTATACATTATATATAAAGGACAAACTTGGATGAACAGACGGGCGGGGAAGGATATCTGGACCGGCTTGTATGAATTTCCTTTGATCGAGACGGATCATGCGATGGATTTTTCCGGTTTGTGTGAGACGCAAGCCTTCCGTAACCTATTGGGAGATGCTGGAAAATTGAGTATCACCCAAGGGTTATCGAATGTAAAGCATACGCTCTCCCATCAAATTTTATACGCTTCTTTCTATCAAATAGAGATAGAGCTGGTTCCGGAATCCTTGGGGAATTATCTCTCTTTGCCTTGCCGGGATATTGAGAAGTATGCCGTTCCCCGGCTGATACATATTTATTTAGAGAAATTAAACGGAAACTTGTGAGAATGATTGAATTTGTGTTTCTTTGTATGGTTATTAAGAATTTGAATTATGTCATTGAATAAGGTTATATTGATCGGCAACGTAGGCAAAGATCCTGACGTTCGCTATTTTGACAGTGGTGCCGCTGTCGCTAATTTCCCGCTGGCAACCTCGGAACGTGGGTATACGTTGGCAAATGGAACGGTGGTTCCGGAACGTACGGAGTGGCATAATATCGTAGTTCGTCGGGATTTGGTTCCTTTCGTGGAAAAATGGGTACGTAAAGGTTCCGGTGTATATGTGGAAGGCAAGATTCGTACTCGTAATTATGATGACCAAAGCGGCGTGAAACGATATGTTACGGAGATCCATGCGGATCGTATCGAGTTTTACAGTACGGGTTCCCGTCCGGCCGATGGTGGAAATACGACTGCACAAGGCGGTAGTATGCAGCCCAATGTGGGGCAAGGACAATCGGCTCAACCGACTACGGCGCCAAATACCGCTTATCAACAGCCAGCCGCCTCGCAGCCTAGCGCATTCTCAGAATCCAGTGACGCGGATGATCTCCCGTTCTGATATTGTTTAACTAATACTGTTTCCCTTGGACTCGGACTATTATTTATCGGGCTTATTTGAAAACGTAACGGTGCAGGCGCTGACAGCGGGTCCTGTGATCGCATTAAGCCTCGCTTTTTTACTGCTGTTTGTTTCCGGCTTCGTGTCGGCCTCTGAAGTGGCATTCTTTTCTCTAACCCCGGGCGACCTAAATGAGATCGGGGAAGAGAATCGCCCGGCAGATCCTGTTATCAAACGTCTCCTTGAACGTTCGGAGTATCTATTGGCATCTATATTGATCGCTAATAATTTCGTAAATGTGGCGGTCGTTATGTTGTGTACCTATGCGATTAACGCTTGGATTAATTTCTCGGCCGCTCCTCTTCTAGGCTTTGTGCTTGAGACGATTCTACTGACTTTCTTGCTTTTACTTTTTGGGGAGATCATGCCTAAGATTTACGCACAGAAGAATTCTTTGCGTTTTGTTCGTTTTTCAGCCTCTGTATTAAGTGGTTTGGAACGCTTCTGCCGCCCATTCTCGAAAATCTTGGTTAATTCCACATCGGTCATCAATAAAGCGTTAGCGAAAAAGAAATATGATATCTCTGTAGATGAGCTTTCTAAAGCGTTAGAGCTAACCTCTACCGAGATCCCGGAGGAGAAGGAGATGCTGGCGGAGATTATCAAGTTTTATAATAAGACCGCTGATGAGATCATGACTCCTCGTCTGGATATGGAAGATATCGAGATCAAGATCAGTTTCCGTGAGGTGGTTGATTTTATTATCAAATCCGGCTATTCGCGTATTCCGGTATATTCCGAGACTGAGGATAATATAAAAGGTATCTTATATATCAAGGACTTATTGCCCTATATTGACAAGCCCGATACATTCCGTTGGCAGAGTTTGATCCGACCGGCCTATTTCGTGCCGGAAACCAAGAAGATCGATGATTTGCTGGAAGAGTTCCGTACCAATAAAATTCATATGGCGATCGTGGTCGATGAGTTTGGCGGTACCTCCGGTATCGTGACGATGGAAGATATCCTAGAGGAAATTGTCGGAGAGATCTCCGATGAGTATGATGAGGATGAGCAACAATTCATCCGTTTAGCAGACGGTAGCTTGATCTTTGAGGCAAAGATATTATTGACGGATTTCTTCCGGGTTATCGATGCCGATCCCTCAGATTTTGGTAAATTGACGGAAGAAGTGGAAACTTTGGCCGGTCTTTTGTTGGAGATAAAAGGGGATTTTCCACGCCGTAGGGAGATTATAGATTTTAAGGAATATCGTTTCCAAGTGCTGGAAGTGGATAACAGGAGGATATTAAAGGTTAAATTTAACCGTATCCCTGAAGGTACAGGGAATGATGAGAATGGGAAAGATACGAAGTAAATGTTTATGAAATGGATAGCTGCTGTCATAGGAGGTTCTCTGTTTTTAGGGATATGCTGTATTTCGTGTGTGGAATATACGCCGAAGCCACGGGGCTATGTTCGTATCGAACCTTCGAAGGCACAATATAAACCGCTTGATCTCAGTTACCTGCCTTTTAATTTTGATGTCTCTCAGACTGCGGTCATAGAGGTGCCGGATCAAAAGAAGGGTGTTACGGGCTTGAATATCTCGTATCCGGAGTTAGAGGCTAAGCTTTATTGCAGCTATTTGCCAATTACTCCCGCGTCCTTGGTGACGGTGGAGACGGAAAGCCGCTCTTTCGTCGCCCGCCAAATAAAGTCGGAGAGTCGGATATCGGAGAAAGCGTATTCCAACCCTGCCGCAAACGTTTATGGCTCACTGTTTCTTCTGGATGGAGAATCGGCTTCTCCCATACAATTCCTGTTGACAGATAGTGTATCGAATTTCTTCCGGGGAGCCTTGTATTTTGACTGTAAACCCAATGCGGATTCATTAGCTCCCGCTATCCAATATATCCGGGAAGATATCATAGAACTTATACAAACTTTTAGTTGGAAAGAATAATATGGCCTTGCTATATAAACAACTCTCGCCGCTGCATGGAGTCTGGAAAATGGAAGAAAGTTCTGATGAGCTTTTGGGGATGCTTGAGCATAAAGCGGACTATTCTTCTTTTTTGGAGCGGGTATCGGCAGAGAAGCGGAGGCAGGAACGTTTCGCCAGCCGGGTGCTTTTAAAAGAGCTTTTAGGAGAGGAGGTAAGGGTTGACTATCATTCTACGGGTGCCCCGTTCCTCGCGTGCGTACCTTTATATATAAGTATATCTCATACGAAAGATTATGTGGCGGTAATCTTGGATAAGCGTCCGACAGGGATCGATATCGAGTATCGTTCGGACCGGATCTTGAAAATACGAAGTCGCTTTATGAATCCGGAGGAAGAGGCGGGTATCGATCTGGAGCATGAGGTCGAGCATCTATTAATCCATTGGTGCGCCAAAGAAACCTTGTTCAAGATAATCGGGCAGGAAGGAGTGGACTTTCAAAAGCATCTTCACGTGAATCCTTTTCCTTATTTATCGAGTGGGACGTTTAAGGGACGAGAAACCCGGACCGAGGCATGTCGGGAATATGAGTTGGCATATCAAGTTACACCGGACTATGTATTGACTTGGTTGAAGTAAGTTAACTTCATACGCTTGTGAAGTTAACTTCATTGACTAACGAAGCTAACTTCATTGGCTCACGAAGCTAGCTTCATCAAATCATGTGGTTGGAAAGATATCGTTCGATCTATTTCTGCCAGATCTCCCAAGCGGCGAAAGCCTGTAATAGAAGCATTTCCAGACCATTTTTCACGACGGCGCCTTTTTCTTTTCCTTTCTTCATGAAAAGGGTCTCATCCGGATTGTAAAGTAAATCATACAATAGATGATTCGGCGTAAGTAAATCGTACGGGATATCCGGACATGAGTCTATATTCGGGAACATACCTAAGGGAGTCGTGTTTACGATCACCGTATATTGCTCCATGGTTTTCGGAGTAATCTCATCGTACGTGATACAAAATTCTTTCGGTTTGCGAGAAACCAGCGTGGCACCAACGCCTAGCTGTTTCAGTCCGTGGAAGACTGCCTTCGACGCCCCTCCCGTACCAAGGATCAACGCTTTCCGGTGCGTTTCTTTCAATAAAGGATCAATCGATTGCTTGAATCCGATAATATCCGAGTTATATCCTTTCAGTTTAAGTTTGCCGAAAAGACCTTTTGTGAACTTGATGACATTTACCGCTCCGATCTGACGGGCATCGTCATCCAAATCGTCTAAATATGGGATTACTTGTTCCTTATAAGGAATGGTCACGTTTAAACCGTTAAGTTCAGGGTTTTCTTTGATTACGTTCTTAATCTCCTTGATAGAGGGAATCTCGAAATTCAAGTACTCAGCGTCGATCTTCTCCGCCTCAAACTTCTGGTTGAAATACGTTTTAGAAAACGAATGTCCGAGGGGATATCCCAGTAAGCCATATTTCTGCATAACCTTTTTATTGTTTATTCTTTAGATCCTGTATATAATGAACAGATCCCGAAGGTAAAGGTCCGTACACGGGCCTGCTTGAAGCCTTGGCGGGTGAGTAAATCCGTCATGACCTTTCCCTGAGGAACTACCTTGATGGAAGCCGGCAAATAATTATACGCGACTTTTTCTTTAGAGAGTAGACGTCCGATAAAGGGGATGACGGTCTTTGAATAGATCTGGTAGAGTTGTCTCATGGGAAAATGTTCCGGTGTGGAAAGTTCCAAGATCATGATATGCCCACCGGGTTTCAGCACCCGGTACATCTCTGAGATACCTTGCTCTATGTTCTCAAAATTACGAACCCCGAAAGCGGCGGTTACGGCATCGAACGAGTTTTCCTCGTAGGTCAAGGCCGTACAGTCCTGTTGCTCGAAGGATATATACTCCGAATAACCGGCGGCAGCTACTTTTTTCCGTCCCACTTCCATCATGCCTAACGAGATGTCGGCACCGACGATATGGTCGGGTCGCAGCTTTTTGTACATGGAGATAGCCAAGTCTCCGGTACCGGTAGCGATATCCAGTATCGTTTTAGGAGAGAAAGGACGCAGGAAAGCGATCCCTTTCCTGCGCCATATCTTGTCGATACCAAATGAGAGAGTATGGTTGAGTTGATCATACGTTTCGGCTATCGAGTCGAACATACGTTTGACTTGCGTACCCTTTTGTTCCTCTTTGTTATAAGGAAGTATTGTCTCTGAACCATACTGTGTCATGTGCGGTATCTTATTTATTCTGTAAATATTCGGTAACGTTTTTCTCGATGCGGTTCAGCAAGTTATCAGTCTCGCCTTTTACAAAAGTCTCCCCTGTGATATGCTCGAACAATTCGATATATCGGTTGCTGATTCCTTCTACGATCTCCGGTGTCATTTCAGGAACTTTCTGTCCGGATTTACCTTGGAAGCCATTTTCCATCAACCATTCGCGGACGAACTCCTTGGAAAGTTGCTTCTGCGGTTCCCCTTTGGCGAAACGATCCTCGTATCCTTCTGAGTAGAAATAACGGGAGGAATCCGGAGTATGGATCTCGTCGATCAAATAGATCTTGCCGTCACGATGACCGAACTCATATTTCGTGTCAACCAAGATCAAGCCACGTTCCTTAGCGATCTCGGTACCGCGTTTAAACAAGGCCATCGTATATTTCTCAAGAACCTCGTAGTCCTCTTTAGAGACCAAACCTTTAGCGAGAATCTCCTCTTTAGAGATATCTTGATCATGCTCTCCGATCTCAGCCTTTGTGGTCGGGGTGATGATGGGTTCGGGGAAACGTTGGTTTTCACGCATACCCTCCGGTAGTTTCACGCCGCAGATCTCACGCACGCCGCTCTTATAAGCACGCCATGCGCTTCCGCACAGATAACCGCGTACGATCATCTCAACCGGGAAACCTTGGCATTGAACGCCAACCGTTACCATCGGGTCCGGAGTCGCCATTTTCCAGTTCGGACAAATATCAGTCGTAGCGTCAAGGAACTTGGCGGCGATCTGGTTTAACATTTGTCCCTTGTAAGGAATACCTTCCGGCAAGATAACATCGAAAGCGGAAATACGGTCTGTAGCGACCATTACCAATACCTCGTCATTGATGTTGTACACGTCGCGTACTTTCCCATGGTATACGCTCTTTTGTCGCGGGAAATTGAAGTCTGTTTTAACTAATGCCTTCTTCATGACTCTTACTTTTAGTTGTTGTCTATATTCGTTTTCTTCTCTTTTGCCTCTTTGATCTCTTTCTTCCGTTTATCATCGAACTTATCATAAGCCTCTACGATTCGTTGGACAAGTTTATGCCGGACAATATCTTTCTTGGTGAACTCGATCTTACCGATCCCGTTTACGCCCTTCAATATTTGCATGGCCTGTATCAATCCGGACGTGGTAGAAGGCGGAAGGTCTATCTGCGTGACATCTCCGGTGACGATCATCTTGGCGTTCATACCCAAGCGGGTCAAGAACATCTTGATTTGATGCGTCGTCGTGTTTTGCGCCTCGTCCAATATAATGACGGCGTCGTTCAAGGTACGACCGCGCATAAACGCTAGCGGGGCGATCTGTATCACGTTATTCTCCATATATTCCTTCAGCTTGGCTGCCGGTATCATATCCTGCAAGGCATCGTAAAGCGGTTGCAGATAGGGATCTAGCTTATCCTTCATCTCACCCGGCAAGAAACCCAGTTTTTCTCCGGCTTCCACGGCGGGACGGCTTAAGATGATCTTCCGTACTTCCTTATTCTTTAATGCTTTTACGGCTAGGGCGATAGCGACGAATGTTTTGCCCGAACCGGCGGGTCCTGTGGCGAAAACCAGATCGTTGTTCTCGAAAGCCTTTACCAATAACTGTTGATTCTCGGTACGTGCGGTAATCGGCTTGCCATTCATGCCGTGGATGATCAGGTTCTCCTGCTTCACGACCGTGGGGCCTTTCCCTTTTATAATATCCAGAATCACGTCTTCGGAGAGCGAGTTAAACTCCTCACAGTATTTTTCCACCTCACGGATTTTCTTGAGAAAAAGCTCGGACTCATCTTCATCTCCAATCACTTTCATCACATTTCCACGGGCAACGATACGCAATTTCGGAAACAATGTCTTGATCAATTGCATATTAGAGTTATTCACACCGTAGAAAATTACCGGGTCTACGCTTTCAAGAATATAAATTCTTTCAATCATCCGCTATTCCTTTTATTAAATTACGCTTCAAAAAGATGTGCTATTTTTTATTATTCGAATCAAGTTACAAAATTAGTAATATTCTTTATCCATTGATGCAAAGGGAGAAGTTTTATTTCACGGGAACACATCTTTCAGCCGTTCGTCTACCATTTAGAGAAAAACTAATTGGAGTTAAGGGGGAATTTCGGATTTTTCCGTATGTTTGTCAGGCAAAACGAAGGAAATGAAGATGAAGACTGTGTTTAATGTGATGTTGTTGCTGGTCGTGATCGTGTCGGCGACGGCTTTTTCTTCTTGTAAGGAGAAAAGAGGTGAATTGAAGAAGATTTGGTACAATGGAAGCTATAATCGTGATTTTAATGATTTGAATGACGTTCATTTGTCCGTTGCGAAGAAGATCGGCATAGAGCCTGTCTCTTCGAGGGAAGGAGCGGAGCACGCCTCCCGGGATATGGTGGAGATCAAGACGAATGACTATTACGAGGTAGAGGAGTTGACGCACTCTATTCCGTATTTGGTGCCGGAAGCCGCTAATCTGCTGGAGGATATCGGGAAAAACTTCCAAGACTCATTGAAAAACTTGAATGCTTCCATCTATAAAATAAAGGTAACCAGTGTAACCCGTACGGTTGCCGATGTCAAGAAATTGAGAAAAAGGAATACGAACTCTTCTCTCAACTCTGCCCACCAATACGGAACTACGTTCGATGTATCATGGGTACGCTATACTAAGATAGATGAGAAAGATACCTTAAATATTGATAAGGACCGCTTGAAAATGGTGCTTGCCTCCGTGCTTCGTGATTTGCGCAGGGCGGATCGTTGCTATATCAAGCACGAACGCAAGCAAGGGTGTTTCCACATTACGGCTCGTGAGTTGTAATTTGTTCCAGCGCTTTCGTATAAACCGATTTGTCGTATCCGGAGAAACAGCACATCGTGACTTGCTGGATTTCCGGATTCTCTTTTAGGAAGGTATCGATCGTGCGGATCGCTATCCGTGCCGCCTCCTCGATAGGATAGCCATATACGCCGGTGCTTATTGATGGGAAAGCGATTGTTCTCAGTCTGTTCTCTTTCGCCAATCGCAAGGAGTTTCGATAACAATTTTCCAGTAGCTCCGGCTCTCCGTGTTGTCCGTTTCGGTAGATGGGACCGACGGTGTGTATGACATGACGGGCTTTCAATCGATAACCTTTCGTTATCTTCGCCTCTCCGGTCGGGCATCCTTGTAAAGTCCGGCATTCGTCAAGGAGTTCCGGACCGGCGGCCCAATGGATGGCACCGTCTACGCCGCCACCTCCCAATAAGCTATTGTTCGCGGCATTTACGATGGCGTCTACATCCAATGTCGTAATATCTGCTTGTATAGCAATTATTCGTTCGTTCATATCTTTAGTTATTTGTATGTTGGTCCTGTTCATATATATTCTAAATGTGCGCAATATAGCGAAAAAGTTGCTTTGTTTCAAACTTAAAATAGTTGTTTTGAAAGCATGTACGTGTTTTCTAGGAGGGTTAGTGGGGGATTTTGGCTGTATTTTGCAGAGTCAAATTTTTATTGGAATATTTTATAATATTATTTGGTTTATAAAATAAACTTATCTATATTTGTGATGTGCAAAGAGTGATGCGCAGCTCCTTTGCATTTTTTTATCCATGGATGGTTTATAAAATAAACTTGTTTGCAGTAACAGTGATAATAATTAAGAGGAGGATACTAAAATGAGACGAGTTTTATTCATATTATCTTTATTCATGTTGGTATGTGGTTGCATAGAGGCACGTACTATTATTGTAGAGATTGGAAATATACGTGATAACCATGGGAATATCCTAGTTATGGCTCAGTCAGGAAAAGATACCAAGCCTGTTTATGGCATGGCGAAGTCTGAGAAAGGAAAGGTTACGATCCGGCTGGAAAACGTGGATTGGGAAAAGTTTGATCTGTCCGTATTCCATGACGAGAACGAGAATTGGCAAATGGATATGCTGGAAGGAAAAGGGCCTGCGGAAGGATATGTGTTGAAAAGTTGCGAGGTGAAGGATGAGGAAGCGACTTTCAAATTAAAACTGTATTATCCGGTAAATCAATAGAGCCATGGTACGGTTTTTACTACTATGGCTCTGGATTTTGGCGATAGGCGGGAGTAGTGCCCAAAAGATCTCGGGACAAACGGTTTATAAAGCCCATGTTTCCGATGCGGAGGGAAATGCCGTGGAATATGCGACCGCTGTGCTTTTATCGGGAGAAAAACAGGTAGAGGGTACCGTGGCCAATAGTGATGGCGATTTTAGCATGGAGGCGGAGGCTGGGAAGTATAGGCTTGTTGTTCAATGCCTCGGATACGAGCCTTTACGGAAAGAGCTGATCTTGCCGATAAAACGGCGGGATTCCTTGATTCTAGATCTATCGAACCATGTTCTGAGGGAAGTCGTTGTTCAAGCGAAGAATATCGAGCGGAAGGCGGACCGCTTTATCATGTCGGTCATGCCATCTGCCGGAAAGGATGGTACGGAATTATTGTCACAGGCACCGGGTGTCTGGCTCTCGGATGAAACTATCTCGATAAACGGGGCGCAAGGAACGAAGGTGTTTGTGGATGATCGTGAGATTCGTTTAACGGGAGAGGAACTACTGGCTTATTTGCGGTCTTTGAAATCGGAGGATATAAAAAGGATTGAGGTAATACCGATCGCGGGAGTTGAGTATGAGGCCTCAACTAAGGGTGGAGTGATCAAGATCTCATTGCGGCGACGTCCGGATAACGGTATGCAAGGATATGTATCTTTAGGTACGTCATTGTCTCCATCTTTACAAGGGTATATTCCATCGGCGTCCGTAAATGCACGTGTCGGGAAATGGAGCTTGAATGGAGCGGTATCGGGTACTTTTACTCCCCGGGATAAAGGAGAGATGAACTCCAACAGGGAATACGGAACGGTGGGGAATAAGTTTGTGTCTCAATCTTTGTATGATACGGATTCCAAATATGGGAATGGACGTGTCGGGGCTATTTTCGAGATCGATTCGCTGAATAGTGTCGGAGCTGAGATCGAATATATCAATCAAGCTTCGGATGGAACATCTTGGAGTCAAACGGATTTAGTAAAGAACTCTTATCCTATGAAGAGTACGGGGAATTATCGACAGAAGGATGATTATAACACGTTTTCCGCTACGGTCAATTACTTACGCGAAATGGATGATCGAGGCTCGGTATTTAAGGTCATAGCCGATTACGTAAGTAAGCGATCAACCGGGGATAATTTCCATACGATCTGTTATGAACAGTCTAGTTGGAGCTATGACACGGTTTACCGGAGTCATGCGGCGGCGGATTATGATATGGCGACAACCGATATTTCTTTCCAAAAGAATTTGCGTGAAAAAATGTCTTTGAAAATCGGGACCAAATATGCCTATACATTGATGGATGATCATTCCTTGTATGAGGGGGTAACCTCTAGTGGTAGCTGGATTCCAAATGAGGAATATGGATATACCTTGAGATATAATGAAAATATAGTAGGAGCTTACGCCTCTTTCTCTGCGGAGATCAAGAACTGGTCGTTTGCTGCGGGGGTACGTGCGGAATATTCCAAGACGTCGGATAGAAGTGAGGATTTTAGTCGGGATTATCTGGATCTTTTTCCGAACTTGAACGTGACCTATGCGTTCGATCCCATCAAGAGATGGATGCTGGTCGGGCAATATGCTCGTAATATCGAACGTCCTCCGTTCTATACCTTGAATCCGAATCGTATACAGAGTTCGGACTATAGCTACCAGATCGGGAATCCCTATCTGCGTCCTACTTATATCAATCGTTTCAGTGTAACGTTGGTTTATAATTATCGTTATACGGTGACTGTAGGAGGAAACTTGCACCACGACTTGATCCGGGAGTTCTGTAAACAAGATGTGGCGAATCCCGATGTATCCTATATCACGTATGAAAATCACGATCGGGAAAACCATTGGTTTGTAGCGGTCAGCTTGCCGTATCAACCCTTTACTTGGTGTAACTTGACAGGGAATTTCATAGGCGTACGGCAGGATATCCGGATGACGGAATTGTCTTCTTTCTTGTCTCATTATTTAGGGTTTGCCAATGTGATCGCTACCTTTACGTTGCCGGCAGGTTTTACGGTGGAGGCCCGGTATAGTGGAACGAGCCAGCTATATTCCGGTAATAGCGAGGTCGCCCCCCGGCATACGGTTGGAGTAATGGCGAGGAAGAAACTCTTGAATGATAAGCTATTGTTGGCAGTTTCAGTCGATAATATCTTTAACCAAGCCAATGAGTACGCCAGTACGTTGGATGTTTATCGAACATCATCCCGTTATGAAAACGGACTTACTGGAAGGGTCTTTAAGGTTGCGTTGACATGGAATTTCAATAGCGGAAAGAAAGTAAGGAAGAGTAAGATTGAGATAGGTTCCGGTTCCGAACGGAGTCGCCTGAATGAAAAATAACATAAAATAAATACAATTATGGAAGATAGAAAATTATCAGAAAAAGAAAGTCTGGATATTATCACTCAGATGATTAACTCCAGTAAGCGAAACATGAAAGTAGGGAGTGGCAATGTGTTACTTTATTGGGGATATTTTACCGTCCTCTTATCGGTCGTGATATCCTCCTTGATATTGTGTACTCAAAATTATATTTGGTCTTGGGGATGGATGCTCATGTTTGCTGTCGGACCAGTTATTTCATATAAGCAAAGAGGTTGTGAGCCGGCCGTGGTGACTTATACGGACAAGACGATCTCCAAGGTATGGCAAGTGTTTGGCTGTATGTTTGGACTGACGTTCGTCTTGATCTCGGTATTTTGTGCGCTTTATGGGCAATCCGTCAATTTTATATTGATGCTTCCTTTATCGTTATTATATTGTGGATTAGGGGTATCTATAAATGGTATTATCTTGCGGGAGAAATGGATGATTTACTCTCCGGTGGTTGCTTTCGTTTTAGTTATCCACATGCTGATGAGTTTGATAAATCATGATCCTGTCACGGTTTTATGGTATTTGTATTTTGGCCTTTCATTTGTGGTAATGATGATTATTCCCGGGCATATTCTTAATAATAAAGCTAAAAAACAATGTTTAAAGAATTAGATCCTTTATTGCATTCCCAACTCCGGTTAGCGGTGATGTCCATTTTACTATCGGTGGAGGAGGCGGAGTTTGTCTATATCAAGGAGAAGACGAGCGCTACCGCAGGAAATCTCAGCGTCCAATTGGACAAACTTAATGAAGCTGGTTATATCGAGATCGAGAAGGGGTTTGCCGGGAAGAAGCCCCGAACGGTTTGCCGGATCACAGATAAAGGACGCTTGGCGATGGAGGAGTATGTGAATACATTAAGACAATATATTAATATTTAGCTTGTGCCATTCTTAGGGCACGCTTGTGCCACCGTGATGGCACAGCTATGCCATAAGGATGGCACAAGTGTGCCACTAGGATGGCACGGCTGTGCCACGCCTATGGAAAGTAGTGGCACAGTAATGGTTTGCCAATCAATTGTATGCTTAGGGGCGAATTGTTTATCCTTCCACTATCTTATATCCCGAAACGGTGAGTAATTGCCGGATCTCATTAATCTGCTGTTGATTCCTTGTTTCCATCTCCAACCGCAGATAACAGCCATTGATATCAGCCGTATGGCTGACACGCTCGTGATATACGGATACTACGTTAGCGCCGGTAGAGGCAATGATTTCAGATACGTGCTGTAGTTGTCCGGGTTTGTCTACCAATTCGATCGTCATGGAACAAGAGCGGCCGGATTTCTGCAAACCACGTCCGATTACCCGGGAAAGGATATTCACGTCGATATTTCCGCCGGAAATCAAACAGATTACTTTTTTCCCTTTGATGGGTACTTTATTAAACATGGCGGCGGCCACGGCTACGGCACCCGCCCCTTCGGCGATTAATTTATGTTGCTCGATCAACGCGAGGATAGCGGTGGAAATCTCATCGTCTGTCACGGATACGATCTCGTCCACATATTGCTGGCAAAGATCGAAAGTATGTATTCCCGGTTCTTTTACGGCGATACCGTCGGCTATGGTACGTACACCTTCGAGGCGTTCGATTTTCCCATGCTCGATAGAGTTTAACATGCTGGGCGCTCCTTTGGCTTGCACTCCGTAAACTCTGATATTCGGGTTCAAGTTCTTGATGGCATAGGCGACTCCGGAGATCAGCCCACCCCCTCCGATCGGAATGATTACGGCCTCTACTTCCGGGAGTTGTTCCAATAACTCCAAACCGATGGTCCCTTGTCCGGCGATCACATCCTCATCATCAAACGGATGGATAAATGTGTATCCTTTCTCATCCTTCAATTGTAAAGCCTTGTTATAGGCGTCATCGTAAACACCTTCGACAAGGCATACATCTGCCCCATAAGATTTAGTAGCCTCGACTTTAGAGATAGGAGCGTTATCGGGCAAGCAGATTAAGGACTTGATACCATGAGCGGTAGCCGCTAATGCCACACCTTGGGCATGGTTTCCCGCCGAGCAAGCCACTACGCCATGCGATTTCTCTTCTTCCGTAAGCTGGGCGATCTTGAAACAAGCGCCGCGCACTTTAAACGATCCGGTTACTTGTAAGTTCTCTGGTTTTAGAAAAATATGGGATTCCGGATTGATATTGGGAGCGCTGATTAAATCAGTGCGTCTGATGACTGTCTTCAAGGCATATGATGCCTGATAAATTTTATCAAGTGTGAGCATTCTGTCTGTTGTTAAAACGATGCCGCGAAAGTATAAAAAATACCGCAACCTATTCATACTTATCTTTGTTATATTATAAATCAAAATATAGAGAAGTATGGTAGTGATCGATTTAACGAAAGATGGTTTTATCGCCAATGTCGGTGATTTTGAGGCGAATCCCAAAGATTGGAAATATATAGGAAGTCGTCCTTGCCTCATAGATTTTCACGCTCCTTGGTGCGGTTATTGCAAACGCTTAAGCCCTATATTGGATGAGTTTGCCAAAGAATTTGATGGGAAGATTTATATTTATAAGGTGGATGTAGATCAAGAGGAGGCACTCGAGACAGCCTTTAATATCCGAACGATTCCCACTTTGATGTTTTGCCCGCTAGACGGCCCCCGTGAGATGATGATCGGCACGATGGGAAAACTGGAGTTAAAGCAGTTGATTCAGGAAAAATTGTTGAAGTAATATAATATGATATATGGTGTGGGGTGTAGAGACGTAGCGTGTATGCTGCGTCTCTATTTTTGCTTTCTTATTATATGAATTGAATGAATAGTAACCCCAATCCTACAGAAACCCCGGTCGCTATCAATCCCGGCATCATGAAAGAATGGTTCAAGATGTATTTACCGATGCGGGTCGTGCCTGTACGATCGAAGTTGATGGCGGCTACGACTGTCGGGTAGTTTGGGATGAAGAAATAACCGTTTACGGCGGGGAATAAAGCGATCAACATATAGGGTGAGATTCCCAATGCGATCCCTAGCGGCAATAACGCACGAATGGTAGCCGCTTGGCTAAATAATAAAATGGACATTACGAAAAGGGCCAATCCGAATAACCAAGGCATCTGTGTAACTATATGCTCGATAGATCCCTTTAATTCAGTCATATTGCCGGCGATAAATGTATCTCCCATCCAAGCGATACCGAAGATCGCTACCACCGCTTGCATGCCTGCGGAAAAAACGGAACCCTGTGCGGCCTTGATACCATCTGTTTTTGTAAATAATAAGATGAAAGCGGAGGCTGTCAACATTAATACCTCAATAATATGTGACATCTGCATCGAGACCTTTTCCGTGCCGACGGTAAAGACCGGACGTAGGGACTCCATAGAACCAAAAATAACGATCGCTATCGTAGCGAGAACAAATATAGAGACCGATAAGGCCGCTTTCATTTGGTTTTCAACGCCTTTCGCCTCGTAATGCTTCGTGCTGAACTCATGGTTCGCTACCCGCTTTAAGTATTCCGGATCTTGATCCAATTCTTTACCAACCCTTAAAGAATAGATCGCTCCCGCCAATACCCCCAATAAGGTACAAGGAACTGATATCATAAGGATATTCATCAAGGAAATATGATATCCGGATAACATACTAAGCATGGCTACCGTAGCCGCCGATATCGGACTGGCCGTAATAGCCTGCTGGGAAGCGATCACGGCGATCGCCATCGGACGTTCGGGACGGATCTTCGTTTCCGTAGCGACCTCGGCGATTACCGGAAGGACCGAATAAGCCACATGCCCCGTTCCGGCTATGAAGGTAAACAAATAGGTGACGAACGGGCTTAATATCGTGATTCGTTGAGGATTCTTGCGAAGCAATTTCTCCGCCCACTTAACCATCAGATCAAGTCCGCCAGCGGCTTGCATACAACTAGCTGCCGCTATTACGGCAACGATCATAAGCATGACATCGATAGGAGGGGAAGTGGGCTGGAGCCCGAATCCAAAGGTGAGTATACCGAGTCCGAGACCTCCTAACACGCCTAATCCGATACCACCGATACGGGCACCTATAATAATGGCTATTAAAACGAAAGCTAATTGTAACAACATGCTGTGCAATTCTTTTGATTTAGTTTGTATTGGAGACAAAAATACTTATTTTTGTTCCGCTATGAATAACAAAAACACAAAAAACGAATGAAAAGAACAAGTTTCGCTATTTTGATCGGTTTGTTTTGCCTTTTCCCTGCGCTTTTCTCGCAAGTACGCAGTGAGTTCCTGTTGGAAAAGAATTGGAAGTTCACCCGGGAAGACCGCCCGGAGTTTATCAATCCTACTTTCAATGATAGTAAGTGGCAATCCGTGACCGTTCCGCATGATTGGGCGATTTACGGCCCTTTCAGCTCTCAGAATGATAAGCAAGAGGTCGCTATCGCCCAAGACGGACAAACGGAGGCCATGGAACATGCCGGCCGAACCGGAGGTTTGCCTTTCGTGGGAGTCGGCTGGTACCGGACCGAGTTTGAGGTTCCTCAATTTACGGATGGGAAGCGTGCCACGATCCTGTTCGACGGTGCGATGAGCCATGCCAAGGTCTACGTGAACGGGCAAGAGGTTGGATATTGGCCGTATGGCTATAATTCTTTCTATTTCGATATCACGAAACAGCTCATCCCGGGGAAAAAGAACACCTTGGCGGTTCGCCTTGAGAACTTGCCGGAATCCTCCCGTTGGTATCCGGGAGCGGGATTATATAGGAATGTACATGTAATCGTGACGGAAAACGCCTATATCCCGGTCTGGGGAACTTATATTACGACCCCGACCGCCACGAAGGAATTTGCGAAAGTCAATGTACAGACGAAAATCGTACTGCCGGAAGGGGCCGATGCCAGCAAGTATAGCGTGAAAACCAGTGTATGGAATCCGAACGGGCAGAAGTTGACGGAGCAGACTACGCCTCTCTCACAGATTAAGTACAATGATAATAGCCTCTCCCAAGAGTTTATCATCCAGACCCCGACTTTATGGTCGCCGGATATGCCTGCCTTGTATTCTGCGGAGACTCGTTTATATGAGGGCGATCAACTGAAAGATCTCTATACGACCTCGTTCGGTATCCGTTCGATCGAGATCATTCCGAATAAAGGCTTTTTCTTGAATGGTGAGAAGACGGTATTCAAAGGCGTTTGTAATCACCATGACTTAGGCCCGTTAGGGGCTGCCGTCAATGATGCCGCTATCCGTCGTCAGATCCGGATATTGAAGGACATGGGATGCAACGCTATCCGTACTTCCCATAATATGCCGGCTCCCGAGTTGGTAAAGGCTTGCGATGAGATGGGTATGATGTTGATGGCAGAGAGCTTCGACGAATGGAACAAGGCGAAATGTGCGAACGGCTATAATTTGATTTTCGACGAATGGGTGGAGAAAGACCTCGTGAATTTGGTACATCATTACCGGAATAACCCGAGCGTCGTGATGTGGTGCGTCGGTAACGAGGTGCCTAACCAATGGGATGAGAGCGGTTGTAAGATCTCCAAGTTTTTACAGGATATCTGCCATCGGGAAGACCCGACTCGTCCGGTGACGCAAGGTATGGATGCCCCGGATGCCGTCGTGAATAATAATATGGCGGCGGTAATGGATGTGGCGGGATTTAATTATCGTCCGTTCCGGTATCAGGTGAATTACCAGAAATTACCCCAAGGGATAATCTTGGGAAGCGAGACTGCCTCCACGGTTAGCTCACGAGGGGTGTATAAATTCCCGGTGGAGCGTAAGGCGATGGCTGTCTATGAGGATCACCAAAGTTCCTCGTACGACGTGGAGCATTGCAACTGGTCTAATCTGCCGGAAGACGATTTTATCCAGCATGAGGACCTTCCGTATTGTATCGGGGAATTCGTATGGACAGGATTTGATTATCTGGGCGAGCCTACTCCTTATTATACGAATTGGCCAAGCCATAGCTCCTTGTTCGGTATTATCGATTTGGCGGGTATCCCCAAGGATCGTTACTATCTATACCGTAGTCATTGGAACAAAAGCGCCAAGACATTGCATATCCTGCCGCATTGGACATGGCCGGGACGTGAGGGCGAGGTGACACCCGTATTCGTTTATACCAATTATCCTTCCGCCGAATTGTTTATCAACGGAAAGAGCCAAGGGAAACGTACGAAAGATCTAAGCATCGGTATCGATAGTAGTTATACCGAAGCGGCTCAAAAGAGTTTCGAGCGCCAGAAACGATATCGTTTGATGTGGATGGATACCAAATACGAGCCGGGAACTTTGAAGGTGGTCGCTTATGACAAGGAGGGTAACGCTGTGGCCGAGGAGGAGGTTCATACCGCAGGGAAGCCGCATCATATTGAGTTATCCGCCGATCGTAACCAATTGACGGCTGACGGAAAAGACCTTTCTTTCATCAATGTTAGAGTCGTAGACAAGAACGGGAACCTTTGTCCGGATGATACCCGACAGATCCAGTTTAAGGTTCGTGGTGCCGGAGCCTACCGTGCGGCGGCAAATGGAAATAGCGCCAGTCTGGAACTCTTCCATCTTCCGGAAATGAAACTGTTTAGCGGGCAACTTACCGCTATCGTGCAGACGGCCGAGGAACCGGGAACGATCTATTTCGAGGCTTCCGCGCCGGGAGTAAAAGGGGCGACCTTGGAATTGATCAGTAAATAAGCTTGATTATCATATAACGCAAACCGCGCGATTCAAGTCCGGAGACGGCTGTGAATCGCGCGGTTTGTTATCAGTTGGATGTTGTTTCCGCTCTTTATTCAGGCTTCACGATATTCCCGAATACATCAAAGGTAATCGTCTCGTCCTGCCCGTTATGTGAAACCTTGAATAGGTAGAAGGTGCCATTGGCATTCAATAACGTATATATTGACTGTACCTTGTCGCTAGCGTAAGCGGAGGATTCGAAGCCTTGCATCACGATCTGCGGAACCTCTTGCTCGGACATGGCCCATGTGGTACTTTGCCACCTGTAATCCTTATTCAATTGCGCCACTTTATAAATCTGGTTATCGATCATATCCAGCTCGTAACCTAGGCTGTTCTGTTGGATATCCAGCAACTCGGCGTTGGCGAAAGTGATCTCCATCAGGTTGCTGACCTCTTTCGGGATAACGATCGGCGCGTCATTATTGATCTCATCGTCCACGGCTTTGATCAGGTTTCCATACTGTGAATAATACAGGTCTACTTCGCTATTGGACTGCTCCGCCTCGATTTTGTAAACGATTCCCATATTCAGGCGATTGATGGCATACGTATCATCCACGGTCCAATTTGAGTAAAAGCCTTGTTTAAAGGCGGTGGATACCGCTGCCGGTAATTGGGCGAAAGAGATGTCTATCTTCTCCATCATCCATACGCCTTGATCCGTGAACCAAGCGGTTGTCTCGGAACCTTCATTATTGAAATCTACCACATAATAGTTACCTTCGATCTCAAAAACAGGGTTCTTGGCATCGGGATATTTCTCTTGAAAAGCGTTCTCTACCGGGGGGAGAGGGATAATACCTTGATGATCATCATCATTTTTGCTACAGCCAGAGAAAAAGAGAGTCAGACCGGCTATACATGTGAATAGGATAAGTCTTGTGTTCATACATTTTGCGTTTATAAGTTTTGGGCATAGAACAACAGGCCTATCGGAAAAGTTTTGAGCGAAACCGAACACAGTGTCCGAAATCGAACAGTACTAAAAATGGATATTCTCATAGAATCAGTTACTTACGTTTTTGGCACGGGGTTTGCTCTTTGGAGGGTGGAAAATAAAAACAAACGAAATATGGACAGAGAGATATCAAAAGAGGTTCGGCAGAAGGAGCAGCGTAAACAGTTTATAAAGCTGGGGGCGGGGATTGGTATTGCCGTTGTCTTAATAGGCGGGGTGATCGGTTTCATGCAAACCAGCCTGCAACGGAAGGACTTGGTTTTTTCAACGGTAGATAAAGGAGTGATCGAGGTTTCCGTTAGCGCGTCAGGCAAGGTGGTTCCTGCTTTCGAGGAAATCATCAACTCACCGATCAACTCCCGTATCGTCGAGATTTATAAAAAGGGAGGCGATTCCGTGGATGTAGGTACTCCGATCTTGAAACTGGACTTGCTCAGCGCCGAGACGGATTATAAGAAACAATTGGACGAGGAGCAAATGAAACGCCTCCAATTGGATCAACTCCGTATCCAAAACCGCAATAAGCTTTCCGAGATGGAGATGCAATTGAAAGTCTCTCGCATGGAACTGAACCGAAAGGAAGTGGAGTTGCGCAACGAGCGTTATCTGGATAGCCTAGGCGCCGGAACGACCGATAAGGTCCGTCAAGTGGAACTGGACTATAACGTTAGCGTCTTGAAACTGAAAGAGGATGAGCAAAAATATGAGAACGAGAAATCCTTGACGGATGCCGATTATAAAGTGAAAGAACTCGACCTGAACATCTTCCGAAAGAGCCTAGCCGAGACGAAGCGTACCTTGGAAGACGCCCAGATACGCTCTCCCCGCAAGGCGATCCTGACCTACGTGAACAACGAGGTAGGTGCCCAAGTCTCTCAAGGTAGTCGTGTCGCTATCGTCTCCGACTTGTCCCATTTCAAGATAGAGGGGGAGATCGCCGATACCTATGGTGACCGGATCGCCGCCGGTAGCAAAGCCGTTGTAAAGATCGGCAACGATAAACTGGATGGGGTGGTTAGCGATGTTACCCCCTTATCGAAGAACGGTGTAATCTCTTTCACGGTACAGTTGGAGGAGGATAATCATCGCCGCTTGCGCTCCGGTTTGAAGACCGATGTATACGTGATGAATGCCATCAAGGACGATGTGCTGCGTATTTCCAACGCCTCGTTCTACGTCGGGAAAGGAGAGTATGAGTTGTTTGTTGTCAACGGAAACCAATTGATCAAGCGGAAGGTACAGCTGGGAGACAGCAACTTTGAGTATGTCGAAGTAGTCAATGGCTTGGAACCGGGCGACGAGGTAGTCGTTTCCGATATGACAAGCTTCAAGGAAAAGAATAAACTGAAATTGAAATAAAGGATGTTCAAGCAATACTTTAAACAAGCCATCCATGCGCTGAGAGAGAATCGTCTTACAAGCGTGGTTTCTATCTTGGGTACGATGCTGTCGGTGGCCATGATCTTGGTTGTCGTGTTGCAATTCCAAATCAAGCTGGTAGGTTATAGCCCCGTATCGAAGCGAGACCGGATGCTTTATATCTACTCCGTGAACACTAAATCGAAGGATGGGAGCGAGAATAACAATACGGGCCTTTCCGCCGAGACGATACGTGAATGCCTCTATACGCTGAAAAAGCCCGAGGCCGTAACCGTGACGGCACAGAATAGCCACGTTATCTCCATTCCGGGTAAACGATTGTTCGAGGAATATACTGTCTATTATACCGATCCCGCCTTTTGGAAAGTATTTGACTTCAAGTTCCTTTCCGGCAAGCCTTTTACGGAGGCCGATTTCAATTCCGGTCTGCCTCATGTGGTTATTTCCGATAAGTTGGCGGGTATCCTGTTCGGTACCCAAGACGTGGTCGGTCGTGATATCTTGGTAAATAACGTGATGCCTTGCACGATCGCGGGAGTGGTAAAGCGCCCGTCGAAAGCGGCCAGCGAGGCATTCGCCGATGTATGGATGCCTTATACGGCGAATACCCTGTACACCAATAGCGGAGGTTGCGACGGGATGTGTGGCCCTTTCGGGGCGGAGATCTTGGCGCATAAGCTCTCGGACATCGATTCCATATATGCGGAGATCCAGCAAGGGGTAGCCCGCTACAACGCCGGCAAAGCGGATTTCATCTTGACGATTCCCAAGCCTTTCACCCATCTGGAACTGGCCTTAGGTTCCGGTAGTCGGTATGGCTATAACCGGGTAGGTTGGGGCGAATACCTGAAGACAACTGGCTGGGTGCTTCTGTTCCTGCTGCTGGTACCGACCTTGAATCTGACAGGGATCGTACAATCCGCCGTACAGAAAAGGCGGCCGGAGATGGGGCTTCGCAAGGCTTTTGGGGCTACCGGTGAACGTCTGTTTACGCAGGTTGTTTGCGAGAACCTGATCATTACGTTGATAGGAGGTGTTTTGGGGGTAGGTTTGTCGGTCGTATTGCTCTATGTAGGCCGGTCGTTCTTGCTGACAAAAGATACGGTGATAACTTTTGGCATGCTTTTCCAGCCCTTGTTGTTTGTGGCGGCCCTGTTCTTTACGTTGGTATTGAATGTACTAAGCTCGGGATTACCCGCATTCCGGATAGCGAGGGAGCGGATCGTGGAATCGTTGAAGGATGCGAACGTGTGAAAAATAACTACTGAAAAGGAATGATATGATCAAGCATATACTAAGTATAATATGGAACCAGCGCCGAAGTAACGGTTGGATATTTGCGGAGTTGTTGGTGGTGGCCGGTGTGTTCTGGCTGATGGTCGATATGTTTTATGTGGACACGCGAACCTATTACTCTCCCCTCGGATTCGATATCACGAACGTATGGCGTTTCAAGTTAAGCGAGCAGGAACGGAACCCTTCGGATTCGCTTCCCGGGCTATCCGAGCCGGAGAAGCTGACCCGCTTGATGTCGCAAATACGCCAATGGTCCGAGGTGGAGGAAGTTTGCGCTACTTATTACTCCTGTCCCTACTCGATGGGAAATTCTTGGAGGGAGATAGAGCCTCTGGATGGTGACACGAGCTTAACATCCGGGGAGAATTTCCAGATCCGGAATGTCACCCCGGAATATTTCAAGCTTTTCCGGATCAAGACTCCGGAGGGGAAACCTGTAGCGGACGAGATCGCCGGGATACATAACGCCTTGGTCTTGTCCAAGGAGATGGCAGACGTGTTTTATCATGGCCGGCTGGCTCGTGGAAGGAAGGTGAGGCATAGTAAATTGGATAATACCTTTACGGTCGCCTCCGTATCAACCTCTATCCGGACCGACGAGTATAAATCTGCGGAGCCATGTTTTTTCCAGAGCCTTGAGGGGGAATTGTTTAACGAGACTGTCAATCAGTTTGGAGCCCGGAACGCGGAGCTTTGCGTCCGGATGAAAAGAAACTATACACGGGACGACATGAATCGTTTTCTGAATGAGATGGGAGACCGGTTGGCGGCGGACAATCTATTTGTCTATGGCATCAGCAATATCAGGGAGTTCCGGGATATTCATCTGGATGGCAAGGGGCGTGAGATGAGCAATAAGTTCTCCTTGATGGCCTTCATGCTGGTAAACGTCTTTTTCGGCATTATCGGTACGTTCTGGCTCCGTGCGCAGAACCGCCGGGGAGAGATCGGCTTGAGGATGGCGCTGGGTGCTTACGATGGCACGTTACGGCGGTATCTGTATCTGGAAGGTCTTTGCCTATTGGCGTTAACCCTTCCGTTTATCGCCCTCTTCGCTATCAATATGGTGGCGACGGATGCTATAGATACCTATCGCCTGCCGTTTACGACGGGGCGTTTCGCTATCTCTTTCGGTATAACTTATTTAATGATGAGCGGCATGATCTGCCTCGGTATCTGGTTGCCTGTGCGCAAGGTTACCCGAATGGTCCCGGCGGAGGCGTTGCATTACGAATAATATGTAGAATAATAACAAACGATTAGATTTATGTATAAGCAGTACATCAAACAAGCGGTTCAAATGCTGCGTGAAAATACGCTCGTAAGCGTAATCTCTATTTCGGGAACGGCCCTTGCGATCGCCATGGTGTTGGTGATGGTATTGGTGTTCCAGATTAAATCCACGGGATATGCCCCTGAGTCCAATCGGTCTAGGTTTATGTATGTCTGGGGTACGGAAGTCGGTACGAAAAATTCCAATGACCCGGAGTATAACCGTGGAGGTATGTCCAGCGAGGTCGTGAAGGAATGTTTCTACACCTTGCGGAAACCAGAGGCCGTATCCGGCTATTGTAGTGATAGCCATTCCTTGTCATTGCCCAATAGACGGCTCTTCAAGGAGTATGAGATTTGTTATACGGACGCGGGCCATTGGAAAATATTCAACCATCCTTTCTTGGAAGGGGGCCCCTTTAGCGAGGCTGATTTTCAATCCGGTATACCGAAGATGGTGCTGTCGGAACAAGTGGCGACCGATTTGTTCGGAACGGGACAGGCCGTCGGGCGGCAGGTCGTGATGGATTTTATCACTTTCACCGTCTGCGGTGTGGTGCGTGACGTACCTTCTTCATTGATGAGCTCCTACGCTCAGGTATGGATACCTTATAGCAGCAATGAGGCCCTGACCCGTGTAAATGGGGAGTATGGGGAGAATATGGCCGGTTATTTCAGCGTGGCCTTATTGGCTCGTTCCTCTTCCGACTTCGATGCCATACGCTCGGAGCTAGACCAACAGGTCCGTTGCTACAATGACAGCAAGACCGATTATAACGTAGGTTTCCCTTCCGGGCTACTTTCCCAGTTGGATACGGCCATGGGAAGCGGCGCTTTTCAAAAGGTGGACTGGCCTACCTTCTTGGCCGGATCGGGCGCTTTCCTATTCTTTTTGCTCTTGGTCCCGGCGCTGAACTTAACGGGCGTGATCCAATCGTCCGTGCAGAAGCGGAAAGAAGAGATCGGTTTACGTAAGGCTTTCGGGGCTACGGGGCAGAATCTTTTGATGCAGATCTTATCGGAGAACTTTGTGCTGACCTTGATCGGTGGCGTGATCGGTATCGGTCTCTCGATGGTGTTGCTGGTGGTAGGGAAGCCTTTCATGTTGAGCGAGAACGTGAGCCTTACGGCGCCTATGCTTATTAAACCGGGCTTATTTATCTCCGCCCTTATCTTTACGTTCTTGCTGAATATATTAAGCGCCGGGATACCGGCATGGCGTACGACACGGCAACCGATCGTAGAAGCGTTAAAGGGGAATGAGTGAATCCAATGAATAATGAACAATGAGTTGTCAATTGTCAACTATCAACTATCAAATTATGATTAAGCATATATTTAAAATAATATGGGCCCAGCGCAAGAGCAACGGCTGGATACTGGGCGAGTTGGTTATCGTGATGTGCGCCCTTTGGTTTATGATGGATAAGTTATGGGTGGATGTGCGCTGCTATAACGCCCCGATGGGATATGATATCTCGAATACGTGGCGTTTCAAGCTTTCCACGCTCTCGTCGAACGCCCCGGGTTATGTGCCCGACTCACTTTACGACTCGAATGCGACACAGGATTTGTTGAAGCTTATGGAACGTATCCGCCAAGAGCAGGAGGTCGAGGAAGTATGTGTTACGTATTGGTCCATGCCTTATTCAAACGGAAGTTCGTGGGGTACGCTCCTTCCCTTGGGCGCTGATACCTCGAAGGCGGTAGGACAGAACTACCACAAGCTGAAAGTATCTCCTTCTTATTTCGATGTATTCCGTATGAAGGATAAGGAGGGCCGTGCCATCACCCCGCTGGTGGAGAACGCTTACCGCCCGCTCGTCGTGACGGCGGAGGCGGAGGATTTCTTCTTCGGGGGGCAGTCCGCCATAGGCCGGCAGATCTCGGAGAATGACGACCTTTCCGAGCCTTTCACGATCGCCGCTGTCCTTCCTACCTTCCGTAGCAATGACTTCGACCGTCCGGAGAACTGCGCTTTCACGATATTGAAAGGTGAGTCCTTGCGGGAGTTCGTGAAGAATTTCGGCGTAAGGAGCGCTGAACTATCGGTACGTACGAAACGCCCGATGACCGAGGATGAGATGTACGCTTTCTTGGAGAAAACAGCGGATCGGATGACGGTAAATAACACCTTCGTCCACGGTGTCACCCTCCTTGCCGACCAGCGTGATGACCAACTCCGGTTTACCAAGAACGAGAACAGCAAGAAACTCTCCATGATGGCCTTCCTGCTCGTGAACGTATTCTTCGGTATCGTAGGCACGTTCTGGTTGCGTACCGAGCGGCGGCGTAGCGAGATCGGTCTCCGCATGGCGATCGGTTCCAGCCGGGGCAGGCTGGGCGAGTACATGTATCTGGAAGGTCTGGGTCTCTTGGCGATCACTGTTCCGATCCTACTGGTCTTCGTCTTCAATATGGCCTTTTTGGATAAGCTGGATTCCTACCGCGAGCCCCTCTCCATCCTCCGCTTTCTAGTAACCCTCAGCGTCTCCTACCTCCTGATGGCCGGCATGATCTGCATGGGAATCTGGTTCCCTGTCCGCAAGGCGGTAAAGATGGCTCCGGCGGAGGCGTTGCATTACGAATAAATTGTCTATCTTTGCGTCTGTCAATTTATTAATGAGAAAGGAGCAAGCTTATGACAGCTATAGAATTAAAAATGTCGTTACTGCAAGAGGTGATGTCTTTGGAGGATGAACAGTTGATCAAGAAGGCCCTCGACAGTGTCCGCCGTATGAAGATGGCTGCCTTCGGTAAGGCAACCCCGGTAGAGAAGCCGGCAGACGATTACGTGGAGCCTACCAAGGAGGAGATCTTGGCGGGGCTAAGGAATGCCCTGCAAGACGTGAAGGATTTGCGTGAGGGCAAGGATGTGGGGCATAAGTTTAGAGACTTAAGTGAGTTGCTCAATGAGGTATAGGATAAAAACCCATCAAGACTTCGATAAAGAGTTCAAACGTCTCTGTAAGAAGTATAGCTCATTGAAGGCTGATTTATCGGCTTTGGGTAAGTCTTTGAGCGAGAACCCCGATCAAGGGACGAGCTTAGGCAAAGGCGTTCGCAAGGTACGCATGGCCATCGCCTCCAAGGGAAAAGGAAAGAGCCATGGGGCGAGAGTGATTACTTGCACGGAGGCCATTGTCTGCGCAGATAATGAGGGTACGGTTATTCTCCTCACGATCTACGATAAGGCCGACCGTGACTCCATTTCGGCAGCCGAGATCGATGAACTGCTGAGATCCTTACGTTGGGAATTATAAAATCTGAAACTGTCCATAATCGCTGTCCGATAACGAATCAAGTGTTCGTTATCGGACAGCTTTTTTTACGGGGTGATGTTAGGAATCAGGCGGTTACGTTTTTGGCACGTTATTTGCCTCCGTAGGGGCACAAAGTCGGACGATAACAAACAATCACTGTTTTAGTCGGGTAATAGATAATTTATAATACAAAGGTTTATGATAAAGCAATACATTAAACAAGCGTTGAGGATGATCGGGGAGAACAAGCTGTTGAGCGTGATCTCGATACTCGGTACCGCCTTGGCCATTTGCATGATCATGGTGATCGTCATCCTGTATGTCGTGAATACGGCGAGTTTCAAGCCGGAGGTAAACCGTGGCCGCACCTGCTACATAATGACCGTCATGAGCAATGGCAAGGATGATAACCGGCGCATCTCCTACTCGTCGTTGGGACTGCCCTTGGTGAAGGAATGCTGCTATCCGCTGGAAGGGGCGGAGGCCGTTACCGCCATCAACATGGATCGCTACAGGCCGTTGACCGCCTCGTCCATGGACGGGCTTAAGAACCGGACGAGTTACATCTCTTATACGGATACCGCCTTCTGGAAGATCTTCCAGTTCGATTTCCTGCAAGGAGGCCCCTTCAGCCCAGCGGCTTTCACGAGCGGTATCCGCAACGCCGTGATCAGCGAGAGCGTGGCCTTGGCCCTTTTCGGCACGGACCAAGTCGTGGGGCGGGAGATGAAGCTCGATTTCATCGTCTACAATATCTGCGGGGTCGTGAAGGACGTATCCCGGTTCGCCTCGAAAGCGTGGGCGGAGGTCTGGATCCCTTACACGGTGCGGGACGACGGGGGATACCAAGAGGGCATCAACGGCTCGTATAGCTGTTGCGTCCTGCTGAAACCGGGCGTCACGAGGGAGGAGTTGAGGACCGAGGCGCTGCGGAAGGTCGAGGAGTTCAACGCCAAGACCCGGGATGTCAAGGCCGATATCCTTCACCAGCCCTCCACCCAGATCGAGGAATGGATCGGCGGCGGTAGCGAGTTCGGGGCGAACCTCTTCTACCTCTACGTACGTTACGGCATCATCCTTTTCATCCTCCTGCTGGTTCCGGCCTTGAACCTATCGGGCATCACCCTGTCGAGGATGCGCCGCCGGATGGCCGAGCTTGGCGTACGCCGGGCTTTCGGGGCCACGCAAGGCACCATCCTCTGGCAAGTGCTGTCCGAGAACATGGTCTTGACCCTGCTCGGCGGACTGCTGGGATTGGCGATGTCGTACGGCGCCATGTTGTTGCTGAGGGACTGGTTGCTGGTCACCTCGCTGGGGAAGACGGGGCTTTCCACCGGGATGTTTAACGGGGCGGTCTTTATCGCCGCCTTCCTGTTCTGCCTCGTGCTGAACCTGTTTTCCGCCGGCCTCCCGGCTTGGCGAATGTCAAGATTGAATATTACGGACTCTATAAATGGTTGACGCTATGTATAAGATGATTCTAAAACAACTCTGGAACGAGCGCAAGGGGAACTTGTTTATCTGGTTGGAAATGCTCGTGGTCTCTATCTTCCTTTGGTACGCGGCGGACGCCTTGTTCGTGATGTATAAGCTCTACTCGCGATCATTAGGTTTCAATATCGAACATACGTATCACGTGAGCTTCGGCGTGATCCCGGAGGAAAGTCCCGACTATGACACGACCTCCGTGCATAGCGAGCGGGGAGGCGGGGATTACCTGACCTTGATGGACCGCATCCGCCGGAACCCCTCCGTGGAATCAATCTGTTTCACCACCGGCGTGCATTTCCATTACCGAGGATCGAATCAATACGCCACGTTCCGGAAGGACTCGTTGATCCGTAATGGCTTCGTGCGTTACGTATCGCCCACCTATTTCGAGGTGTTCGACGTAAAGACGGCACAAGGCGGGTCCCCCTCGGAGTTGGTGGACGCCCTGCGTGACAACCAAGTGGTGGTGACGGGTACGGTCGCCGACAGCTTCTTCGGCGATCCTGCGGCGGCCGTGCGCCAAGAGATCTATATCACCGACCAAGGCTCTCGTGATAGCGTGGCCTACCGTATCGGTGGTGTCTGCGAGAAACAACGTTACTGCGAGTTCACCGGCTATGATTACGCTTACTATAAGCTGGTGGACGAGAACAAGGTGGCCGAGGAGGGCGATTGGGTCGGAGAGGGCTTGAACACCTTCATCCGGGTGAAGCCCGGCGCGGACGGCGCCGCTTTCGCCGCCGATTTCCGGAAGGAGATGGAGCAGCAATTGCGCGTGGGTAATATCTATTTGAAGGATGTTTTCCCGATGTCCCATTACCGGGACCAGTTCCTTGAGCGTTGGTTGGATCAAGTCCGCCTTTACGTGGCGGGCATCGCCTTCTTCCTGCTGAATGTCCTGCTCGGCGTGGTGGGAACCTTCTGGTACCGCACGCAACAAAGGAGCGCAGAGATCGGCCTCCGCATGGCGATGGGAGCCACCCGCAAGGGCATATTCTGGCAATTGGTGAAGGAGGGCTTGGCGCTACTCACCATCGCTTTCATCCCCTCTGCCGCCATCTTCGCCAACCTGCTGTATATGGAGGTGACGCAAGGCTCGGAGATACCGCCCGACATGGCCTCACGCCTGTTGTTCGGCTTCGTGTTCTCGTATGCGGTGATGGCTGCGATGATTGTCGTAGGAATCAGTTTCCCGTCTTACCGGGCCATGCGGATGCATCCGGCGGACGCCTTGCGACAGGAATGATCGGACACGGACGGCACGGATGGCACGGGCATCCGTGTCCGGAAACGAACCGACTGTTCGGAAATGAATCGACTGTTCGATAACGGACAGTACTTTTTTATGGAGATGTCATGGAATCAATGAGATACGTTTCTGGCACGTAATTTGCTTTTAGGTGGCAAAGCCTAGCGATAGCAAGAGTTTAACAATAACAAGAGTCAAACAATAACAATTAAAATATTACAGTCATGATCAAACTAACGAATTTACAGAAGATTTACCGTACGAAAGAGATAGAGACAGTCGCGTTGGAAAACGTGAACCTAGAGGTACAGCAAGGCGAGTTTCTCAGCATCATGGGACCCTCCGGATGCGGGAAGTCCACCTTGTTGAATATCATGGGCCTGCTGGACTTGCCTACCTCCGGTACGGTTGAGATCAACGGCGTGAACACGGTGGGCATGAGCGACAAGGAGTTGGCCGCTTTCCGTAACAAGCAACTAGGTTTCGTGTTCCAGAGCTTCCACTTGATCAATTCCTTGAACGTGCTGGACAACGTGGAGCTTCCCTTGCTCTACCGCAAGGTCTCTTCCTCGGAGCGCCGCAAGCTGGCCGAGGCCGTGCTGGAGAAGGTCGGCCTCAGCCACCGTATGCGCCATTTCCCGACGCAGCTCTCCGGCGGCCAGTGCCAGCGCGTGGCCATCGCCCGTGCGATCGTAGGTAACCCCGACATCATCCTCGCCGATGAGCCGACCGGTAACTTGGACTCCAAGATGGGTATCGAGGTCATGGACCTGCTTCACCAACTCAACAAGGAGGACGGCCGCACCATCGTAATGGTAACCCACAACGAGGCGCAGGCCAAGCAAACCAGCCGCACCGTGCGCTTCTTCGATGGAAGGCAGGTGCAGTAAGGGAGCCGCATAGGGGGGATCTCCATGTGTGAGGCACCACGGGTGACACCTTGCCTCATAGCTATGAGGTACGATACCTCAAACGTATGAGGCAAGGTATCACCTGCGGTGTCTCGATACCTCACATCACGGTGAAGGTAAGCGTACCATACCGGGGCTCTTTATAAAGGTGATAAGTAGGGGTGAACTGGGTGCAGACGATGGCTTCCCACTCGCCTGCCCCGAAAGCGAAGCCGGGGACGAAGCAGAGCCGCTGCCCGCTGTTGACGAGCGTCTCCTTGCGGAACTCGCTCCGTTTGTCTACGACACGGGCGGCGATGTCATCGATGCTGAGCGTACGTTGCCATACGACGCTTCCCTTATAGCTTGCGTTACCGGGCAGGTGGCTCTTGTTGACGCGGATGCTCAGCTTGCGAAACGGCTTGGGCAGCTCCGACTTAGGTATTTCTTCATCCATGATCTCGTGGTTTAATGAATGATTGAGTGGCAAAGATAAGAAAGATAACATGAATAGTATTTGGAAATACATGCCAAGCGTATAATAATTACGGAAAGCAGGCGGCAGATACCCATAAAACGAACTAACAAATAATGAACGATGTACAAGGTATACCTTAAACAAGCTTGGGCCTTGATGGGGCAGAATCGCTTCTTCACCGCCGTTTATATCATCGGTACGGGCTTGGCGATCTCGATGGTGATGGCCATAGCGGTGGTCTACCATATCCGGACGGCGAATATCGCCCCGGAGGTGAGCAGGGACCGGATGGGCTACGTATTGAACGTATCGTATGAGTTCAACGGGGGCAAAGGCTCGTTGAACAGCGGTTGCGGGCCCCGGTTCGTGAAGGAGGTCCTCTACGGCCTCGAGACACCCGAGAAAGTGGCGGTCACCACCAACGCCGCCATCATGCCTTATGAGGTGGGGGACATCTTCATCCAAGCGCCGGGTAGCGACGAGTCGCCGAAAGTACAATTGATGGGATGCGACGACGCGTTCTGGCAAGTCTACCGTTTCAGCTTCTTGGACGGGAAGCCGTTCGCCAGTGCCGAGTTCCTTTCCGGGATGCCCCGCATGGTGCTCGACCGTTCCTTGGCACGCCGCCTGCTCGGGCGTACTGAGGTAGCCGGTCAGACCGTCTTGATCAACGATATAGAATATACGATTAGCGGCGTGGTGGAGGATATATCCGCCGTCGCTTCCGACGTTTGCGCCGAGGCGTGGGTACCCTACACCTCGATGGCAAGTATCATGGATACCGCCTTGGAGGAGCGGGAAGGCTCGGTGGGACTGCTGCTCGCCAACTGCCTGCTGCGTGACGCCTCGGACCTTCCGGCCCTCTCCGCCGAGTTGGAGAAGGGAGTAAGACGCTACAACAGCGGCTTGCGGGAGGGACAGGTGAGAGTGGAGCCGCCCTGCTCGTTCGGCGACCGGTTATTGTCGCGGTTGTTCGGGCCGGAGACGTATATCGTCTTGGGCGTCGCCCTCTTCCTCTTCCTGCTAGTCCCGGCGCTGAACCTCTCGGGCCTGAACGCCTCGAGGATGCAAGACCGGGTGTCTGAGCTAGGCGTACGCAAGGCCTTCGGGGCGTCGCGGAAGACGTTGATGGGGCAGGTCTTCTGGGAGAACATGCTGCTGATGTTGCCCGGGGGCATGGCGGGATTGCTGTTCTCGTACGTGCTGGTGTCCGTATTCCGGGGCATCCTTCTTTCCCCCGGTTTGCATAGCATGGGCTCCGGGGCGGGTAACGATATCTTCCTCTCGCCGGGGATGCTGCTGAATATGGAGGTGTTCGCCTACGCGTTCGCTGTCTGCGTGGCGCTGAACCTGCTCTCTTCGATGATACCCGCTTGGCGTACCGTGCGGGTGAGTATAACGGACGCGTTGAACGATAAATAGGATACGGCTATGGTAACACATCTATTAAAGTTGATAAGGTCCCGTTTGGGAGGAAGCTGCTGGATACTGGTGGAACTGCTGGTCGTATTCGTGATCCTGTGGTTCATGATGTACTACTTCGTGGCGCAAGGGATGCTGACGCGGATGCCGGTGGGCTTCAAGCTGGATCACGTGTACAACGTGACGCTCGCCATACGGCCGTCCGACAGTCCCTCGTTCATCGCCTACGAGGAGGGAAGCGAGGAGCCGGTGCGGAATATCGAGCGTATCGTGGAGCGTATCGAGCGGCATCCCGACGTGGAGGTGGTAGGGCTCTCGTACTATTCGCTGCCTTATACCGACTCGAACATCGGCAGCAGAGTCTTGAAAGACTCGATCAACCAGCGGGTGCGGGCAATGACCGTCTCGCCGGGGTATTTCCGGGTGTTCGGCATCCGCTCCGCTACGGGAGAAAGCCCGGAGAGACTGGGGCAGACCCTGTCGGGGCTTCGGGAGGGGCGGGAGATGATCCTCTCCGCCGATCTGGCGAGCAAGCTATACGGCCATACCGACGTGATCGGGGCCGAGATCTATAATTACAACGATACCCTGCCCTGTCACGTGATAGCGGTTACGGAGCCGGTACGAAACTCCGAGTACGATTCCCGGAATCAGCATAGTGTCTTCTCTCCACTGGACTTGCGGGGGATGTTCGGCAAGGGCCAGTTGGACGAGAAGGGACTCATGCGAGTGCAGATCACGTTCCGCACCCGTCCGGAGGTCTCTACCTCCAACTACGCCGCCAAGTTCCGGAAGGAAATGAGTAGATCCTTGATGGTGGGTAATTACTGGGTATCGGAAGTGAGAGACTACGAAGGGATACGGGCCTTTTATCTCGAGAACTCGGAGCGGACAAGCGCCCATCGGCTGGTATCGGCCATGGGATTGTTCTTCTTGGTGAACGTGTTTCTGGCGGTGATCGGTACGTTCTGGTTTCACGTGAGCCGTCGCCGTTCGGAGTTGGGGCTACGTATGGCGATGGGCTCCACCCGCAAGGGTATAGAGGGGCTGATGATCGGCGAGGGCTTGTTGCTGCTGGCGATCGCTTCCGTGCCGGGCTTGCTGATCTGCCTGAATCTGGCGGTGGCCGATATCGTGCCCTGCGGCGTGATCCGCTTCACGGCCATTAGCCTGCTGACAGGGGGTGTCTTGGCGTTCGTCGTCTTCTTGGCTATCTGGTACCCGGCCCGTAAGGCGGCCCGGCAGGAACCGGCTGACGCATTACGGTATGACGGATAATAGAAAACAGGTAACACCCGGTTGTAGAGACGGGGCGTGCCCCGTCTCCCACCGACTGATAGAATATTTAAATCGAATGAATATGTACAAGATCTACTTAAAACAAGCATGGGCCCTGATCCGGCAAGAACGGCTGTTCAGCTCGGTCTATATCGTGGGGACGGGATTGGCGATCTCGCTGGTGATGGTGTTGTCCATCGTGTTTTACGTGAAAATGGCCTCTATTTATCCGGAGATGGACCGGGACCGGTTGCTGACCGTGAAGAGCGCCACGCTGAAGAATGAGAAAGGGGGAACGAGCAGTAGCCCGGTATCGCCCCGCTTCGTGGAAGAGTGCCTTGCGGGCGTACCCGGTTTGGAGGCGTTGGCGTTACGTTATGATGATGCCACTTCCGCTTTCGTGCAGCCGGTGGGCAGTCCCGTGCAGGTACCGGTCATGAAGATGGGGGTGAACGATGGGTTCTGGAAAGTATTCTCCTTCCGTTTCTTGGAGGGTAAGCCTTTCACCGAGGCCGATTTCCGGTCGGGGATGCCCGTGGCGGTAATCGCCCGCTCACTGGCCAAGCGGCTTTATGGAGAAGGTAGTGCCGTGGGGCAGACCTTGAGCCTCGACTTTACCTCATTTCGTGTGGTGGGCGTGGTGGACGATGTATCTTTCCTGATGGATCGGGTTTTCTCGCAGGTCTGGTATCCGTATACCCAAGCGCCCGACTTCGAGGAGCGGGTCCGATACTCGGAGGCGCATATGCCCGGGCTGGGGCCCTTGAGGGTCTATATGCTCGTGAAGGATAAGGCGGACATCGGCAAGGTGCGGGAGGCGGTGGCGGATAACGTGCGTCGCTTCAACCAATCGTTGGACGTGGATGGCAAACGTGAGTTCTCCCTTCTTGGGCAGCCGGATCGCCATTGGGAGAGTATCTTCCGGTATTGGTCGAACGTGGAGCCGGATATCGTGGGAGACTTGAGCCGTTATGGGGTGATTTTCCTGCTCCTGCTGCTCGTCCCCGCCGTCAGCCTCTCGGGCATGGCCGATTCCCGCATGGAACGGCGTCTGGGCGAGCTGGGCGTGCGGCGTGCTTTCGGGGCGCCCAAGGGATCGTTGATCGGACAGGTCTTGATAGAGAACTTCCTGTATACGCTGCTGGGCGGCTTGGTGGGACTGCTGTTCTCCTTCCTGCTGGTGACGTTCGCCAGTTCGTGGGTCTTCAAGATCGGCAAGGGGTTTTCGGAGGCCGCCCCGGATGGCGTGGACGTATCGCTTTCCATGGGGATGCTGTTAAACCCGTGGGTCTTCTTGATCGCTTTGTGCGTATGTTTCCTGTTAAACCTGATGTCGGCGTTGTGGCCCGCTTGGCGTGCGTCAAGGCGACCTATCGTTGATTCGTTGAACGCTTAAATGGAGGGAAGAAAGATATGTGGAAAATGACTTGGATACAATTGATGAACCGCTGGCGTAGCAACGTGTGGGTGTGCGTGGAGTTGCTGCTCGCCTTTTGTCTGGCGTGGTACATGGTGGATTACTTCTTCGTGGAGATCTATAACCGTAGTCTCCCCTCCGGACGTGACTATGCGAATGTCTGGCAGGTAGAAATGGGCCTCTTGCCGGAAACCTCCCCCGACTATCGAGCCGCCGAGAGTGACTCGATCGCCATGCTGGAAAATTATGAGCGGATAAAAGACCGCCTGCGCGATTATCCGGGGGTGAAGGCGATGGGCGCGGCCTCGGGCTGTTACTCCATGCCTTATACGGGCTGTTATTACGGTATCGGTTTGGCGAACGCGGCCGATACGAGCAAGCGGGAAGCGGTCATGAGGTATGAGATGGATCCTACCACGGATTTCCTGTCGGTCTTCAACCATTCGTACGCCAAAGACGGCCGTCCGGTATCTACATCCGATTTTGATTGGGGAGACCCCCGCGCTATAGTAACCACCCGGATGGTGGAGCGAAAGGTATTTGGAGAGGCATCCGCCGTTGGGCGTGAGGTGAAAGACCCTTTCGACGAGGAGGGCCCGACTTATATCGTAAAGGGCGTATTAGAGGATATCAAGCGTTTTGACAATAGCCTACCCCAAGGTGCCGCATTCTTCGCGATCCGTCCCTCGGTGGAGGAGATCCCCGAGATGAATTATTTCATACGGATCGATCCTGCCGTGGCTGGTCCTCGTTTCGCCGATACGTTCCGGGAGAAGATGAACCGTGAGCTTCGGGTGGGGAACTTCTACCTGAAACGCCTGACTTCCTATGACCGGATCAAGGCCGATACCGATTATTCCTTTGGCGTTACCTACGATTACCGGGTCCGTATGGCGTTGATGGCCTTCTTGGGACTGAATATCCTGCTTTGCGTGATGGGTACGTTCTGGTACCGGGTGCGGATGCGCCGAGGAGAGATCGGGTTGCGCATGGCGATCGGTTCGCCCCGCGAAGAGATACGTAGCCAGATGGCTCGTGAGGGCATATGCCTGTTACTCATGGCTACCCCGCTCGCCTTGTTGATAGAGGCTCAATTCGTGATGGTCGGCTTCTTGGACATCCCCAAAGGGACCTTGCCGGAGCATTACTGGCCGGCGATCCTGCCGCTCCGTTTCTTGCTGGTGAATATCCTGACATGGATACTGCTGGCTGTCGTCATCCTGCTCGCCGTCTGGCTCCCCGCCAGCAAGGCCGCCGAGATGGAGCCGGCCGAGGCGCTGCGGTATGACGGATAACATATAATGCCCCGTCTCCCACCGACTGAATCGTATAATTAAATCAAATGAATATGTACAAGATCTATCTAAAACAAGCCTGGGCCTTATTGAAAGAGAACAAGCTCCTTTCCGGAGTCTCTATCTTCGGTACGGCCTTGGCGATTTGCATGATCATGGTGATCGTGATCGTATGGCAGATGCGTACCGCCAATTACGCTCCGGAAGACTATCGGGACCGGATGATGTACGTCAGTGATACCCGTGCCTCCTACAAAGAGAACGAATCTTATAACGATTGCTACCTTCTCGCTTCCCGGGTAGTGAAAGATTGTTTCTATCCCTTGCGCTCTGCCGAGAAGGTCGGCATGGCCTATCATGGCGTGCAACGCTTGGCGGCAGTGGCGGATCATACGGTGGAGTTCAAGTGCGACGTGACCTTTACGGACGCGGCGTTTTGGAATATCTTCAACTTTCGCTTCCTCTCCGGTAAGCCTTATGGCGAGGAAGAAGTACAAAGTGGCATCATGGATGCTGTGGTAAGCGAGTCCGTGGCACGCCGGTTGTATGGCACGACCGAGGTTGTAGGCCGTACCGTCGAGATCAGCTACGTGCCCTATACCATCCGTGCCGTCGTGCGGGATGTCTCCCTGCTAGCCGAGTCTGCCTATGGCGATGTCTGGTTGCCTTATACCACCGACAATTCCCTGTATGATAATGGTTCCGACCGTCTCGTCGGGGGCTTCTGTTGTTATATCCTCGCAAGTTCGTCCGCCGACTTTGATGCGATCCACTCCGAGGCCGAGGCGAATATCGCTCGCCTTAACGAATCACAAAGCACGCACCTGCTGAAAATTGGAGGAGGACCCGATACCCATTTGGGCGATTTGGCTCGCGAGGACGCTTTCTCTGAGCCGAATGTACGGGAACTGGTCATGAAATATGTTATCATCGTTCTTGTCCTTTTGCTGATCCCTGCCATCAACATGAGCGGTATCACGCAAAGCCAGATGCGTAAACGTATGGCGGAGATCGGGGTGAGGAAGGCGTTCGGGGCGACACGCTCGGAATTACTGACGCAGGTACTCTACGAGAATCTGTTGCAGACCTTGCTGGGAGGTGTGTTAGGTCTGTTTTTCTCATACGCCTCCGTACTGCTCTTGTCCGATTGGTTGCTGGATACGGGCACGGCATCGATGGGTATCGGTCGCACCTTCGTCAATGCGGAGATGATGTTCAATCCATTGATCTTCCTTTATGCGTTCCTTGCTTGTCTTGCGTTGAACCTGCTGAGCGCCGGCATCCCGGCTTGGCGAGCCTCAAGGATGCGTATCATCTCGGCTCTCAACGAGAATGTTCATTAATCTCCCGCGTTGGATGATAGCTATACTAAAATAATAGAAAGATATGATACGACATTTATTACAATTGATCTGGAACCAGCGCAAGCAAAACGCTTGGTTGTGGGCTGAGTTATTGCTGGTCTCGGTCTTCCTTTGGTTCCTTGTGGACTACCTGTATGTGATGGGGCGCACGTATACGGCTCCTCTGGGCTTCGATATCCGGCATACGTACAGCATCGTGATCAGCAGCCTCTCGGAAAGAAGCCCGGATTATATCCCGAAGGAGAAGCGGGAGCGGCCGGATGGTGTTCATCTGCTGACGGCGTTGGATCGCATCCGCACCTATCCCGGCGTGGAATCGGCCTGCCTTACGGATGGGGGGATGCCTTATTATATGGGAAGCCGTAACCTCGTTTGGCGGATTGATACGTTGCAGGTGCCCTGCCGCTATGCTTTCGTCACCCCGGAGTTCTTCGACGTGTTCCGTATCTATGATAAGGACGGCAAGACGGCTTCCTTGAAACGGGCCATCGAGGATAACAACTCCATCGTAATCTCCGCCGACGTGGAGACGATGAATCCCGGCCTTTCCCTACTCGGGCAAAAGGCGTACCGGGGGAATGTGACCGACGAGATCGAGGAGACGATCCGTGGTATCAGCGTCCCCATCCGCCGTCATGAGTACACCAAGGCGGAACCCAACGTCTATAGGGCCCTGCGGCTAAGCCGGATGGAGGAAGGATACTATGAGGGGATGATAGATGCCGTGCGACTCTGCGTACGTGTCCGTCCGGATGTCGATAATGCTGATTTCCCCGCACGCTTCCGCAAGGATATGGCCGAACAGCTTCGGCTAGGCAACCTCTATCTGCTAGACGTACAGCCCTTGTCATATATTCGCGACGGTTATATCCGTTCGATCGGCGTAGAGAACGAGGTGAAAACCCGTGTGGCGGTAGCCTGCTTCCTATTGGCGAATATATTCCTCGGCATCATCGGTACCTTCTGGTTCCGTACGGAATATCGCAAAGGCGAGATGGGGCTTAGGATGGCCTTAGGCTCTACCCGCCGTCAGTTGAACTCGATCATGGTGGGAGAGGGTGTCCTATTGCTGGTCTTGGCGTTTATCCCGTCCTTAGTCATCAGCTTCAACATCGCCCATATGGATTTGATAGATACCTATCAGCTTCCGTTCACGTGGCTGCGCTTCGCGATTTGTGGAGGGATTACGTTTGTCTTGATCGTCCTCATGATCATCTGTGGCGTATGGTATCCCGCCCGCTCGACAGCTCGCTTGGAGCCGGCGGAGGCTCTGCATTACGAGTGATCAGGGTAGCGTAGCCTGCTTTCGGGAGTGTCCGATAACGAGCCAGATGTTCGTTATCGGACACTTTTTTATGATATGTCTGTTGATATACAGTTGTTTACGTCTTTGGCACAGCATTTGCTAATAGATAGATAACAGTCATAAAAACGAACACTTTATGTATAGGCAATATTTTAGACAAGCTCTACAGATGCTGAAAGAAAGCCCTTTCTTCAGTGTGATTACTATTCTGGGCACGGCCTTGGCGATCTGCATGATCATGGTGATGGTCATTGTCTTCGAGATACAAAATAAAGGCTTCAAGCCGGAGTTGAACCGGGATCGGACGCTTTATGTGAAGGACGTGGCGATCACGCATAAGAATGAGGAGGATGGCGGTATGAACTATTCCCTTGTCGGTGGCCGTGTGGCTAAGGAGTGCTTCTTTACGCTGAAAACCCCGGAGGCCGTCAGCATGCAATTGATGCGGATGCAAACGCTGGTCACTTCCACGGATCAAACGAGACGGATGAAATGCGATCAGATACGGACCGACGAGGGCTTCTGGAAGATCTTCGATTTCGAGTTCTTGGCGGGAAAACCATTCCTGCGGAGCGATGTGGAGAGTAATATCAAGAAAGCGGTGATCAGCCGTGGTTTGTCGTTCCGTATGTTTGGATTGGCCGATGAGAGCGTGATAGGGCAAACGATATTGGTGGCACGCCGTCCGTACGTGGTTGGCGGTATTGTGGAGGACGTATCTCCCCTCGCCAACCATGCGTATGCCCAGATCTGGATTCCCTATGCTCAATCCGATGTGGATCGGCTGATAAACGAGGAGACATTGGAGGGGCTGATCGGTAGTTATAGGGTCTTGATATTGGCTCGCTCAAGCGGTGACTTCGACAAGATCAAGACCGAGGTGGAGCAAAACGTAGCCCGGTTTAATAATTCCTTGCAAGAACTCAAGATTGACTTGATGAAGCAGCCGGATACGCAGATGGAGAGCCGCCTTCGCTTGTGGAGTAATGTCGTACCCGACGTGCCGAGAATGTTGGGGCAGTATGCGTTGGTCTTGATCGTCTTGCTTCTGGTCCCGGCTATGAACCTCAGCGGGCTTACTGCGTCAAGGATGCAGAAACGCATGGGGGAGCTGGGGGTACGGAAAGCGTTTGGCGCGAACCGTGGCACGTTGATACGGCAGGTACTGGCGGAGAATCTCGCCGTGACGTTATTGGGCGGGGTGTTGGGATTGCTGTTCTCCTATGTGGCGATCTTCTTGCTTAAGGATTGGCTGTTAGGCTCGTTCGAGCTGGCTTCCTTGAATAGCGGCCTGACGTTGAGCGCGGGGATGTTGATCCGTCCGGCTATATTCTTCTTTGCTTTCCTGTTCTGTTTATTGCTGAATCTGCTGAGTGCGGCGATCCCGGCGTGGAATGCCTCTAATGGGAATATAGTGGATTCATTGAATGATAAGTAATAACCGGTTTTGTTAATTCTATAATTCGTCACTGAAATGATAAAGCATCTAGTAAAGATCATCTGGAACCAACGTAGGCGCAATGGGTGGATTGCCGCCGAGATCCTGTTGGTATTCGTGGTTCTGTGGTACATAATCGATTCGCTAATGGCGGTTGGGAAAGTCTTCTTCGCCCCGATGGGATGGGATATCGACCATGTCTATTGGATTTCGATGGGTGTGGAGGAGGTAGACCGGAACGAGATGGATTCTACCTATCGATACGTCACTTCCGGACGCAGCATGCTGACGGCGATCGACCGTATCAAGACCTGCCCGGGCGTAGAGGCGGTGGGCGTGGGGCTGATGTCCATGCCGCATACGGGAGAGAACCGGTACATGCAGGTAGACGTGAACGATTCTATAAATGTTGAGTACGTGAAGCTACTGGAAGTGACACCCGGTTTTCTGGAGGTGTTTAATTTTCGTCCCATGGAAGGCGAGAAGAAGGATTGGGAAGAGATGCTGAACGGGCGTCAGGTTGTTCTTTCCGCCGGCCTGTTTAGGGAATTTCAGGAGAAAGGCGGCAAACGGGATGAGGGGATTTCCTTCTGGGGGGATAGGCGATCGATCGGTGGGGTTACCGCCGATTTCCGTGCCGACCGTTTCACGAAAAGCTGTAGCTGGCTGTTCATGCCTTTGACGGATGAGGAGATCGCCGAGGACGATACCGATTTCCATGTGAAGATCGCCGTCCGGGTAAACCCTTCCGCGGATCATGATTTCCCGGAGTTCTTCGTGAAGCAAATGGAGAAGCAACTCTCCATAGATCGTTTGTATTTGCTGGATGTCATCCCATACTCGGACTTGAGATATAGCATGGAATTGAGAAACGGCGTAAAATCCGAGTTGCAGAACCAGATCGCCGTGATGGGCTTCTTGCTGTTCAATATATTCTTGGGGATCATCGGTACGTTCTGGTTCCGCACGGAACAACGGAAAGGGGAGATGGGTTTGCGGACCGCTTTGGGTTCCACCCGTTTCAGCTTAAAGGGGATCATGATTGCCGAGGGGTTATTATTGTTGACATTGATCGCGATCCCGGCCTTATTGATCTGTTTTAATCTTCATGTGTCGGAATTGACGAAAGGATTCTATATGGATTATACGATAGCCCGTTTCGTGGCGGGTTTCTTTATAACCTACTTGGTCATGGCGGTGATGATCATCTTGGGGATATGGTATCCGGCTCACCAAATGGTCCGGTTGGAGCCTGCGGATGCCTTACGGTATGAATGACTTTTTTGTTTAACATATACACTTACACACAATTGAAAGCCCGGTCTTGTAGTGATACATGGCCGGGCTGTTTTCGTGCTTGGCAAAAATCTGCGAGTTAAAACGTCATTGACGCATATACCCCATAATGCCCGTCTCCCGCTACCGGGCTGATAGACAGGTTATGTTTCTTTGCGAACGGGCGGGTAAAGATATAGGCGCTACCGGCGCCGATAACGGCTCCCGCCGCCACGTCCCACCAATCATGCTTCTTCCCATAGACCCGGCTCCAACCCACGTAGGTAGATACCGCATAAGCCGGAATACCCCATTTCCATCCATAACGCCTTTGGATAAAAGCAGCTCCCGCGAAGGATACGGAGGTATGCATGGATGGGAACGAATGATTATCGCTGAAGTCGGGCCGCTCTTTCTTCACTAGGTATTTCAGCGCATAGGTTACGCCCAATGTCGTAACCCCGGTGAATACGCCTTGTTTCAGCCCTTGCCAATCTTGGGTTGCCAATACTGTCGCCAAACTCGCCACCGGAGTGATAAACACCAATACGTCTCCCGAGGTCCGTATGGCTTTCCGGCTACCGGTCACCTTCAATTCTTGTCCGTTAACGGACAGGCACAGCATGAGCATTGTAATTGCGAAAAGGATATGTCTCATAGATTTAAAATATAGTTGCTATTTTAGGTATAAAAATGATAAACCCGACGATCGCTGCCGCTATCGCCATCAATAATACAGCTCCCGCCGCCAAGTCTTTCGTTCGCTTGATAGCCTCATTATACTCAGGGGAGACCAAATCTGCTAGGGCCTCGATGGATGAATTGACCGCCTCGGCAGCTAATACCGCTCCGATCACGATCGTTACTGCGATCCATTCCATGCGGGAAAGTCCGAATACCACCCCGGCTATAAGTACACAAACTGCCGCGAAACAATGGATCCAAGCGTTATGCTCCTTCGTGATCAATAGCTTGATTCCGTTGAAAGCGAATTTAAAGCTTCTGGCTCTCTTTCGAAATGTGAAACCGTCATTCTTCATTTTTATAGCATCTCTTATTGAGGAGGGCAAATATAGGTATTTTTTGCCTTTATCGCATATCCTGACGAACAAACAGGATATTCACCTTTCATATTCCGCAATTCGTCAAGATTACTTGTTGGTTTTTATCTGGAACGATAACTTCGTTGATTAAAAAAGTGCCCGTGATACGAGCATAGATCAAAGTAAAAGAATAAATTTATGGCTTGAAATCAGATATGAAGATAAAATATAACTTTCTAAGTCCGTTGCTAATGGCGATATTGGCGATCTGTTGCCTGTGGATTGTTACGGATGTCGCTTATGGTGTTCGCATGTGGGAACTGGGAGTGGATGCGTGGATCGGGCGTATCAAGGCCCTTACTATTATATTGATCGGCGTTAGCTTATCTTATTTGTTTTTTAATTACTTGGCTAATACTTTTTTAGATAGGAATAAAGAGCGGAGGTCCCGCCCGGTGTTCCGGGAATATCTATGGGTGGTCTTGTTTAATTTAGTCGTGCTCAATATCGGCTTATATATCGTGATCTATTCTATAAATGGAACGACCTATCGGTGGGGAGAGGCGTTAATGATCAATGCGGTAGCTGTGCCGATCTTTCTCCTATACTATTTCTTGATCCGTAATAATATATTAGCCAAACGCTATTCGGAGAAAATCGTCCAATTGGAGAAAATGAAAGTAGATCAATTGGAAACGCAATTGAAGCTGCTGAAGATGCAATACCATCCCCATTTCCTGTTTAATGCCTTGAATACGATCTATTTCTTGATTGATGAGGAAAATGAGGAAGCGATTGAGGCTGTAGAGTTACTTTCGGACTTACTCCGTTATCAATTATATGATATAAATACGAAAGTGACGATCGAAGAGGAGATTGATTATTTGCGAACATATATTCAATTCCAGCGACTTCGTATGACGAAACGCTTACAGTTCGAGGAGTCCTTTGACCCGGAATTGACCGGACAAAAAAGAGTATATTGGAAACGTTGCCGGCACAAATTTTTATGCAAGTGCACCGCTCTTTCATCGTGAATCTTTCTTATGTACAAGCGATAGAAGGAAATCTATTAATCATTGGGGAGCATAAAATACCGGTGTCGCGCCCTTTACGGGAAGAGGTCTATAAATCGATCGTCAATAATCAACTCATTCAAAGATAAGTATCCAAAAACGGACACACTGTTCATTATCGAACACTTTAAATATTTCTATTTGTCGGATTATCAATAGTATATGTTTTTGGCATGCCTTTTGCCTTAGGCAGGATAAAAAAACTTATACTAAGATGAGAAGGATCTATATAGCGATGTGTTGTCTGTGGGCGGGGATTTCGGGAGTATGTGCCCAAGACAATACGAATAAAGTTCGAATAACCCTGCGGCAAGCGATCCAGATCGCACAGCTTCAATCCGTAGACGCTGCCGTGGCGCTCAATGAGTTGCGAACGGCCTATTGGGAATTCCGTACGCATCGGGCGGATCAGTTGCCGGAAGTGATATTTACGGGGACTCTGCCTTCATATAGCAAGCAATACTCGAAGTACCAGCAATCGGATGGTTCTTATACCTATGTGCAAAACAATGCCTTAGGCTTAAATGGAGAGATCTCTATCGCCCAGAACATAGCCTTGACCGGAGGTAAGATCGCCTTGAATACCTCTTTGGATTTTACCCGTCAGCTAGGTAGTGGCGCTTACAACGAGTTTATGAGCGTACCTGTTAGTTTGACATTGACGCAACCGATCTTCGGCGTGAATGACCAAAAATGGAAACGTCGTATCGAGCCTGTTCGTTACCAAGAGGCTAAGGCCGCTTATATGGAGAACGTGGAGAATGTAACGATCGCTACCATCACGAATTACTTCAACTTACTGTTGGCGGAAGATAATCTGGATATCTGTAATCAGAACTTGCTGAACGCCAATAAACTCTATGACATAGCGGTAGCGAAGCGTAAGATCGGGCATATCTCGGAGAGCGAGTTGATGCGTTTGAAACAGTCGGCCTTGCAAGCGAAAGGTAAGCTAACCGAGGCTCAATCCAATTATAACGCGATGATGTTCAAGCTCCGTTCCTTTTTAGGGATGAGCGAGCAAGACGTGATCGAGCCTGTTCTTCCCGAGGCGATAGAAGGGGTCCGTATGGATTATCAGGCGGTATTGGAGAAGGCTCAAGAAAATAACTCGTTCTCAAAGAATATCATGCGCCGCCAGTTGGAAGCGGATTATGATGTGGCGACCGCCAAGGGAAACCGTCGAAGTATTAACCTGTTTGCCTCCGTGGGTTATACCGGTAAGGATATGTCCATGCGAGGAGCTTACAATCCATTGAAAGATAACCAGATCGTAGAGGTCGGGCTTTCGATTCCTATCTTGGACTGGGGAAAACGAAAAGGTAAGGTAAAAGTAGCCGAATCGAATCGGGATGTCGTACTTTCCAAGATCCGTCAGGAGCAAATGGATTTTAATCAAGATATCTTCCTCTTGGTGGAGAATTTCAACAATCAGGCCGCTCAATTGGAGATAGCCGCCGAGGTGGACACGTTGGCGGAAAAGCGCTACAAGACCTCGATCGAGACTTTCATGATCGGAAAGATCGATATCCTAGACTTGAATGACGCCCAGAGTTCGAAGGATGATGCGAAGCAAAAGCATATCCAAGAACTGTATTATTACTGGCGTTATTTTTATAACATCCGTAGTATAACATTGTATGATTTCTTGAATAATCGTACATTAGATGCCGATTTCGAGGAAATCGTGAAACGATAAATTGATTATATGATACTGATAATAGATGATGATGCGGCTGTTCGTTCCTCGCTTACATTCCTGCTAAAACGTGCGGGTTTCCGGTCGGAGGCGGTTCCGGGGCCGAAGGAGGCCTTGGAGGTGGTCCGTGCCACGGCGCCGGAGCTGATCTTGATGGATATGAACTTCACGCTGACTACCACGGGCGAGGAGGGGATTCAATTATTGAGACAGGTGAAGATCTTTCGTCCCGATGTACCTGTGATCTTGATGACCGCTTGGGGATCGATCTCTTTGGCAGTGCAGGGAATGCAAGCCGGAGCCTTCGATTTTATCACGAAGCCTTGGAATAACTTGGTATTATTGAAATCGATCCGGACCGCCTTGGAATTGAGCGAGCAGAAGAAAGAGACAAACGCTCCCTTGAACCGTTCGGATGCCGACCATAAATTTCATTTTGATAAGATCGTGGGGCAAAGTGCCGCTTTGATGGATGTATTGGGGACGGTCTCGCGTATCGCCCCGACAAACGCCTCTGTTTTGATTACCGGCGAGAGCGGTACGGGTAAAGAGCTGATAGCGGAAGCGATCCATGCGAATAGCCCCCGGTCGAAAGAGGCTTTCGTAAAGGTAAACCTAGGCGGACTTTCCCAAAGTCTTTTTGAGAGCGAGATGTTCGGACATAAGAAGGGGGCTTTTACGGACGCGTACATGGATCGGGTAGGGCGTTTCGAGATGGCGAACAAAGGCACGATCTTCTTGGATGAGATCGGCGATTTGGAACTGTCTTGCCAAGTAAAGCTGCTTCGGGTATTGCAAGACCAGACCTTTGAGGTCTTGGGGGATAGCCGCCCCCGGAAGGTGGATATACGGGTCGTAAGCGCTACGAACCGGGATTTACGATCGATGGTGGCGGACCGTACGTTCCGTGAGGATCTTTTTTACCGGATCAATTTGATCACGGTGCATTTACCCGCCTTGCGTGAGCGAAGGGAGGATATCCCATTGCTGGCCCGATATTTCGCGGATAAGCAATCGGAGGTCAATGGGCTACCGAGGGTGGAGTTCTCATCGGATGCCCAGACCTATTTAAGCCGTCTTCCTTTTCTCGGTAATATCCGTGAGTTGAAGAACTTGGTGGAGCGGACGATCCTTGTGTCGGGTAAGACGCTTTTGGATGCCGCTGATTTCGAGGTTCATTGCATGAATACATCCGGCTCTAAATCAACGATTCCGTCTTCTTTGGAGGGCTTGACCTTGGATGAGTTGGAGAAGCAAACCATCTTACGCTCCTTGGAAGCGCATGGAGGGAATTTATCGCATGTCGCTACGGCGCTGGGAATCAGTCGTGCCGCCTTGTACCGGAGATTAGAGAAATACGGAATCCCGATCGATAAATAAGAAGAGGCGAGGATGAGGCTGAAAGGACTATTCTGGATATTGACGACGCTGCTGTTGACTATATTGGCGGTGGTGACTTATTATGTCTTTTATACGTCTTCTATCCGGATGTTTTTCGCGGTAGAAGCCTTGGTCTTGCTTACGATCATCTATTTATTTGTCTTTTATCGCCGTATCATAAAGCCCTTGCATATCATCGGTAACGGTATGGAGTTGTTGAAAGAGCAAGACTTTAGTTCCCGCTTGGGAAAGGTCGGGCAAACGGAGGCGGACCGGGTGGTCGATGTGTTTAATAAGATGATGGAGCAGTTGAAGAATGAGCGTTTGCACCTCCGGGAGCAAAACCATTTCTTGGACTTGCTGGTCAACGCCTCTCCGATGGGAGTGATCATCTTGAACTTGGATGAGGAGATTCTATCCATGAACCCGGCCGCATGTAAATTGTTTGGCGCGCAAAGCTCGGAGGATATGGTGGGAAAACGTTTTCTTCAACTAGATTCTCCCTTGGCGGAAGAATTGGTACGGGTTCCGATGTATCAAGCGCAAACCGTCCGGTTGAACGACGCTAATATTTATAAATGTACGCATTCTTCATTCGTGGACCGGGGCTTTCACCACCAGTTTTATTTGATAGAGACGTTGACCCAAGAGGTGTTCAAGGCCGAGAAGAAAGCGTATGAGAAAGTGATACGTATGATCTCTCATGAGGTGAATAATACGACCGCGGGTATCACCTCTACCTTGGATACGTTGGAGTCTACTTTCAGCGGGATGGAAGATATGGAGGATGTCTGCGAGGTTTTGCGGGTCTCCATAGAACGCTGCTATAGCATGAGCCATTTCATCACCAATTTCGCAGATGTGGTGCGTATACCCGAACCCCAAAGTCGTCCGCAAGAATTGAACCAAGTGGTGTCCGCTTGTAAACGCTTTATGGAGACGGTTTGCCAGAACCGGAATATCGAGATTGTTATGGATCTGAGCGAGGAATCTCCAGTCGTGAATTTGGATAATTCATTATTCGAGCAAGTCTTGGTCAATATTATCAAGAATGCCGCCGAATCCATCGAGCGGGATGGAAAGATTTATATCCGGACGACTGTGCGTCCCACCTGCTTGGAGATAGCCGATACGGGCAAGGGCATCGACAAGGAAACGGAAACTAAACTATTCAGTCCGTTCTTCTCTACGAAACCGAACGGACAAGGTATCGGCTTGATCTTTATCCGTGAGGTACTGTTAAAACATGATTGCCGATTCTCTCTCCGCTCTTACGCGGATGGATTGACAAGGTTTAAGATTTGGTTTAGTTGAAATAATCCCTTTATGGTTTGAGGTTTTTCCCTTGTAGGCTAAGGCTGTATCCTTACAGGTGTTAGCCTTTTTGTCTGCTTGTATTCATCATGCAACAGCCGTTGCATGATCATCTACCAACTGTTGCACGATCTTCTACCAGCCGTTGCATGATCGTCCAACAGTTGATAGATGATGGATGTCTCTAGAGGAAAAGTCTAAAGATAGGGATGGAAAGGACTAAAGGATACGGAGGTTTTGGGCAAGCTGTACTGGATTTTATACTATCTTTGGGCCGTATAACAAAGCAATAGAAATCTAATCTTGAATATCATGAAGAAAGTAGTATCTGTATTATTTATCCTTGCGATTATCGTATTTTCTGTATTAATGGTAAGCTATTCGAGTGATCAAAAGCCGGAGAAAGTTCTTCGCCATGTTGTTATGTTCGGTTTTAAGCCGGATGTGTCTGAGGCGCAGGTGAAAGAGGTTGAGGATGCCTTTAGTAAGTTGCCTTCTCAAATCGATTTGATCAAAGGATATGAGTGGGGAACAGATTGTAGTCCGGAGGGATTGCAACAGGGCTTGACTCATTGCTTTTTCTTGACTTTTCATTCGGATGCGGATCGGGACGCCTATTTGGTACATCCGGCGCATAAAGCGTTTGGCAAGGTGTTAGGAGGGAAGGCATCGGCGGTTACGGTGTTGGATTATTGGACGAAATAAAAAGAATGGGCGGGATGAATCGATGAGTCACCCCGCCCGTTTTTATATTTCTCAGTTACTTTATATTATAACCATTGATTCATGAACTGATCCATCTCTTCCGCATGGGCTTCTAGGCTTTGAAGTAGCTTGAATTGGGCTTTTGTACGGATTAAGTTATGTTTCGGGCTATGGATCTTGTAATAGGTATCGCCGTTGATATAATCGGTTAAGAAACGAACGGTCTGCATATAAGTCAATAAGCGTCCACCGTAAGGTAGCAATTTGATCTCGGTAGGAGTTAAGAACGCCTTGGCTTTTTCCATATATCCACGGGTATAGGCTTTGAATATCTCCATATTAACGTTTACGTTATCCAGATTCTCATCGTCCTCGGCACCCGTATTGGCTCCGGTACGGATAAAGTCGCCGATATCGGAAAGGACGAAACCCGGCATCACGGTGTCCAAGTCGATCACGCAAAGCACCTTGTCGTTATCAGCGTCAAACATCATATTGTTAACTTTTGTATCGCAATGGTTCGTGCGTTTCTTCAATTGGCCCTCACGGTACAGGCGTTCTTGAATGCACATCGCTTCGGCACGTTTCTCGATCTCCTCTACCAAATCTTTCACCTCTTCCAACCGGCCTGCCGGATTAGCGGCTACAGCCTCATGGAATTGTCGCAAGCGGAACTCCATATTATGGAAATCCGGGATGGTCTCGCCCAGCGTACCCTCGGGTATATCGGACAACATGGTCTGGAAATCACCGAACGCTTTGCCAGCCTCATAAGAAAGCTCAGGAGTTACTTCCTCATAGCTTTTGCTGCGAGGGATGAATAGGCATACCCGCCAATAACTATCTCCGTCGAAATAATATTTTTTCCCGTCTTTAGTCGGCAAGAAGGTTAATACCTTACGGTCGATATCCGTTTCACCTTTTTCCTCCAGCTTCTTGCGGATATGAGTGGTAACCACATGGATGTTATTTTGCAGCATATCCACATTGGTGAAGATTAAATGGTTGATACGCTGTAGCACGTATTTGATCTCCCCTTTCTCGTTGGTCACTTTCAATGTATCATTAATGTGTCCGTTTCCGAATGGTTCAGCGGAAACTACTTTCTCGTCCAACTGGAACTGGGCCAAGATGTTTAGTAATTGTTCTTTCGTTTTTGCCATGATATTTCATATGTTAACTCCGGCAAAGATACAAAAAAAGGCCACGATACAAATCGTGACCTTTTTTTATTTCTTAAAGAAAGAAATCTTATTTCTTGTTACGGTTACCATAACGGCTCATGAACTTATCAACACGTCCGGCTGTATCGACCAACTTAGACTTACCAGTGTAGAACGGGTGAGAAGTGTTAGAGATCTCGACCTTTACCAACGGATAAGTTACGCCGTCGATCTCGATCGTCTCTTTAGCGTTAATAGTAGAACGAGTGATGAATACATCATCGTTTGACATGTCCTTAAATACTACAGGACGATAATTTTCAGGATGAATACCTTTTTTCATTGCTTTATTATCTATTTTAATTTATACTCTGTATATATTTGGTAACCGGTATTTTGGCTTGCAAAGGTAAGGGTTTGCCACAAACAAACAAAGAAAATCGTATTATTTTTTTCAAGAGCGTTGATTTTGTGTTATTTTATATGCTTTGAAGCATCATTTGTCGTGAATCTTGATTATCTTTGTGCAAGTTTTTAATCATTAACGTAATAACATAATAACAACTATGGTAAATTACAAAGATTTGGGCTTGGTGAACACAAAAGAAATGTTCGCTAAGGCTATCAAGGGCGGATATGCTATTCCTGCTTTCAACTTCAATAACATGGAACAGATGCAGGCTATCATCAAGGCTGCTGTAGAGACAAAATCTCCGGTTATTTTGCAAGTTTCAAAGGGCGCTCGCCAGTACGCAAACGCTACTTTGCTTCGTTACATGGCACAGGGTGCTGTTGAATATGCTAAGGAATTAGGTTGCCCGAATCCTCAGATCGTTCTTCACTTAGACCATGGTGATACGTTTGAGACTTGCAAGAGCTGTATCGACTCTGGCTTCTCATCTGTAATGATCGACGGTTCTCACCTTCCTTATGAAGAGAACATCGCTTTGACTAAGAAAGTTGTTGAGTACGCTCATCAATTCGATGTAACTGTAGAAGGCGAGCTTGGTGTATTGGCAGGTGTTGAGGATGAGGTTTCTTCAGACCACCACACTTATACCAATCCTGAGGAAGTTATCGACTTCGCTACTCGTACGGGCTGCGATTCTTTGGCTATCTCAATCGGTACTTCTCACGGTGCTTATAAGTTCACTCCGGAGCAATGTACGATCGACCCTGTTACAGGTAAGATGGTTCCTCCTCCATTGGCATTCGATGTTTTGGACGCTGTTATGGAGAAACTTCCGGGATTCCCTATCGTTCTTCACGGTTCTTCTTCTGTTCCTCAGGAAGAGGTTGAGACTATCAACAAATTCGGTGGCGCTTTGAAGGCTGCTATCGGTATTCCTGAAGAGTGGTTGCGTAAGGCTGCTAAATCTTCTGTATGTAAGATCAATATCGACTCAGACTCTCGTTTGGCGATGACTGCCGCTATCCGCAAGACTTTCGCTGAGAAACCGGCTGAATTCGATCCTCGTAAATATCTGGGCCCGGCTCGTGATAACATGGAGAAACTTTACAAACACAAGATTATCAACGTTCTTGGTTCTAACGACAAGTTATAATCGGAAGTTTCTTGATATAAATAAAGAAAGCCATCTCGGTATCGGGATGGCTTTTCTTTTAGTCTGTAGTTTAGTCTTTTAATACCTTACGGAGTGCTTCCAACATCGGATCTACGGTAAGATCGTTGCCGGTAGCTTGCTTGATCCACACATTCGGGGTGAGGCGGCCTTGCTTGAAGATACGGCTAACCTCATTCGCGAAATCCTTGCCGTTGAGGTAGTTCTCAAGTTGGAACTCGATAATCTGTCCGAAAGCGTAGGCGGAAAGGTAGAGCGGATAACCGATCATATGGGAGTAAATCGCTAGAACGGTCTCGTCTTTCACACCGAATACCGGAGCGTAATACTTATTCCAGATTTCCTTGGAAAGACGGATCACGGCCTCCTGCAATTCCCCGGCGGTAGCGTTAGGATGTGCGTACATCCATTTCCATACGGAGATATCCAGCATGGAAACACCGCAAATCTCATACATGCTCCATATCTTATCCAAGATATCCATCTTTTCTTTTTCCGGATTCTCGTCTTTTATGCCCAGTAACTCAAGGTCTCTTTTCTGGAAGACAAAGGCCAGCGCTTCGGTGAAAGCCGTATTGGGAACTCCGTTGAGCATATAATAATCGACATCATATAATGAGATCGTTTGCTCTACGTTGTGCCCAAACTCATGGATGGCGATATTATATCCTTTGTAATCCATCCCTTGTGAAGGAATACGGGTACGTAAACGGGAACGCTGGCCTTTCATGGAGGCTCCCCACGCATGACCGGAACCACGGGCGGGATCGACTGCGATCTTATCCGCCAGATATTGGGCACGATCGGGGCTGAATCCTAGTTTCTGTAAGATTTCCGGTAGCTTCTTTTCCATCGTTACCGCATCGGGATACAGGGTACGGGTTTGCTCGTTTAGCTTGTTCTCGTCCAGATTGCTACGGGCCTTGAAGCCATCGTACCATATATCGTAGGCTTCCAGTTTGCGTCCGAGGCGTTTGGTGATGATTTTCCCCACTTCCTTTAGTTCGGGGGCGGAAAGGAACTGATCGAACAGGGCTTCTACATCGTTGACATCTATTTCCATATCTTCCGTGAACTTACGGTCTATATAAGTGTTTCCCGTATATTTGTCTATACGCTGCATGGCGTTGAAATTATTCAACATTTTCTGATAGCGGGCCGGGCTTTCAGGGGTACCTTCTAGTTCATTTCCAGCTTGGGATAACGTATTGGCGTACGGGTTCCATTCGTAACGATCCGAGTTGATCACCTCTTTCGGGATTTCTTGCGAGATGATTCGCTTCATGACCTCATATACCATCCGTTGTTTTTCCAATCCCTCTTTTCCTTTGTTATAATTGGCCTTGATCTCGTCGCGAAGGTTCCAATGGCAAAGTAAGCGCATGTCGGAGGGGAAAATGGTTTTTCCTTTAGGAGTTAGTAAATGCCCCATATAGATATTATAATCCGCGATGTAAATATCTGCGTCACTTTCCGTATCGGCGGCGGCTTGCTTTACTTCCGCCGGTATCCGTTCCGTAAACATATCGCCCAGACGGGCGTAGGCCCATGCTTTACGGTCATCACCTAACGCCTCTTTCTCCTTGAGAGTAAGTTGGGGAAAGTTGAGGGCGATGATGAAGCCGATCTTGTTGGCGTATAGATCGTCCATTAGGTGGGAACTGGGGCTGTAGGACCCGAATTTCTCGTCGATGGCGTGTAGAGGTCCGGTATCTAGGTTCAAATTTCGTTGCAGACAGAGTACCATCTCGTTGAAATTGCCATTGATACCTTCAAGATACTCGCTGATCTTGAGGAAAACTTGGTCTTTTTCGGCGGGATCGGATAGATAATTCTCCCGGCAGAAGGTTTGAAACGCTTGCTCATCCCCATCGGAGGTTTGCCAGAGGCGGGCTACTTGCTCGACACCCTTCGTGATTCCTGCTTGATTCTTAGCGTCCTTGGCTATTAGCTCGTCTATCGTAGCTTTTACGATAGAAGGCTGGATGCTGGCTTGCCCTTGCATAAAGCCAAAGGCGCAGGCCAGTAACATACAAATACGTACGACTTGCTTTCTCATGGTATGTTTGTATAAAGTTATTTAAAACAAATGTATGAATAATATTCGTATCTTTGGCCGATTTTTCTAATTGAGTAAAAAACAAAGAGATGAAAAAGTTACTATGTATGTGGATGGCCGTATGCGGCCTTTTGTTGATTCCCGGAAACATGAAGGGACAGTCCTTGAAAGATATCTTAAATTCATCTGCCGTAAAGAACGCCGTGACTTCTGTCACCGGAGGGAAAGCCGTGACTTTCGAGAATTTACAGGGAACTTGGATGTATGTGAATCCTGCCTTGCGACTGGAAGGTGATAATGCCTTGAAGAATGTAGCGGGAAGCTTGGCGGCTACCGAGGCAGAGAAGAAAATGAAGGAATATTGCGAGAAAGTAGGTATCGTGGAAGGTGTATTTAATTATGTCTTTAATTCGGATAGTACGTTTACGAGCGCATTGAAAAGGGGAAGCCTGAAAGGTACTTACTCGGTGAGTCCGGAAGATAAAACGGTGACGTTACGGTATACGGTGGGTAATAAGAAGCTGACCGTTTCTACGCTTACCGCCCATGTCATCCTTTCTGGTAATGAGTTGACATTGCTTTTTAACGCGGATAAATTACTGAAGTTCTTGAGCACGGTTTCTTCTATATCTAGCAATACGACCTTGAAAGCCATCAATAAGTTGGCGAGTGAGTACGATGGCATGATGCTGGGTTTCGATTTGAAGAAATAATGTAATATGATACGATTTATACCGAGGCGTTATTGGGCAGTAATAGCGGTTGCGTTGGCATTGACCATGTCCGTGTTGGACGGTACGATTGTCAACGTGGCGCTTCCTACCTTGTCCCGTGAATTCGGGACATCCCCTTCCTCCACGATCTGGATTGTCAACGCTTATCAGCTGACGATTACGATGTCTCTTTTATCATTCTCCGCTTTGGGAGATATTTATGGATATAAGCGGATTTTCTTGATCGGGACGACAATATTCTGCTCAACGTCATTATTCTGTGCCTTATCCTCGTCTTTCGCCATGTTGACGGTCGCGAGAATATTGCAAGGGATCGGAGCCTCGGCTATCATGAGCGTGACGACCGCTTTACTTCGTATTATTTATCCTCCTCAATATATAGGGCGGGGAATGAGTATCAATGCCATGGTCGTGGCGGTATCGATTGCTGCCGGGCCGTCGTTGGCGGGCGCTATTTTATCAGTCGCTTCTTGGAATTGGTTGTTCGCTATCAACGTACCTTTAGGGATTTGCGCGATTATAACGGGTTATTTTCTTTTGCCTCAAAATCCTTGCAAGGATGGGCCGAAACGAAAGTTTGATAAGATCGGTGGAATCTCGAATGCCTTGACTTTCGGATTGCTGATTTATTCGTTGGAAGGCATCGCCCATCATGAGAACTGGAGAATGATCGCTTTACAGGTTCTTCTTCTATTGGTGATCGGAACATTTTTTATCCGCAGGCAACTACGGCAGGAGGTTCCGATATTGCCATTGGACTTGATGCGGATTCCGATATTCGCCTTGTCCGTATTATCCTCGATTACTTCATTTACGGCACAGTTGTTGGCGATGGTATCATTACCTTTTTATTTGCAAAATGTAGCCGGAAGAAATGAGGTGGAGACGGGGCTGCTGTTGACTCCTTGGCCGGTAGCGACGATCTTGATCGCTCCGGTGGCCGGGAGGCTGATCGAGAAATATCATCCCGGATTGTTAGGCGGTATCGGGATGGTGGTGTATGCGACCGGACTTCTTCTATTGGCTTTATTGCCGGAGCAACCCACCAATATGGATATCGCTTGGCGATTGATGCTTTGCGGTATGGGTTTCGGCCTGTTCCAGACCCCGAATAATAGTACGATGATATCGGCCGCCCCTCGTTCCCGGAGTGGTGGGGCGAACGGTATGCAAGGTACGGCACGACTGTTGGGGCAAACGCTGGGGACGACATTTGTCGCTTTGATCTTTAGTGTTACCTCTGCGACCGATAGTATGCCGGTTTGTATGTATGTAGCGGTCGGTTTCGCTTTAGTCGCCGCTATCGTGAGTTGTCTCCGTATCTCACAGCCCGTTCCCATGCGTGGAAGGTGAGTAGGAAGATACGATTTCTAATAGGGTCTCACCGTAGTTCTCTATGATCTTTTTGCCGATTCCGGGTATCTTCAACAGTTCTTTCGAGTTCGTGGGCAAAGTGTTGCAAACGCCAATTAAGGCTTTCTGTTGCAAGATCGTGTAAGGAGGCAACTCCTTTTCTACGGCAAGCTCGTATCTCCATTGTTTCAAACGGGCATATAGCTCAGGATGTAAGACATCCGTGGAGACGGGGATCTTTTCCGCTTCCGTCGATTTCCGCGTCGATTTCCGCTTGCTGGCAACAGCCGACTCCTCAATGTTCGCTTTAGCCTTGGCGGATAGATAGTCGATGAGACGAAAACCATCTTGGCAGGCTTTTAATGTAGCGACCTTGATCGTAAGCTCATCGCTGAAAGCTTTTAATGCGGATGTAAATGCCTTACGGGCCTCTTTATTGTCGATCTCCACGTCGGAAGCCTCTATCAAAGGGAGGCAATAGGTCTCGATCTTTTCCAGAAAGTAAGCGCAACCTTTTCGGATGCGGTCTTGTATATGCTCGTCCGTATCATAGAGATTCGTGCTGGAGATCATACGGGTGAGTTGCTGGCAGAAACGTTCGCCTACTTCTACTATATCCGAACGGAAATAATCCCGTACCCGGGGATATTGGTTGCTTAATTCCGGGTATAGTTTTTGCAGATGGGTGTATGCTGCGTAAGATGTATATTGCAACTTTTGTTGTACGGGATTGAAGTCGAATAGCTCGGTTGCCAATCTCAAATAATACTGTTGTTGGGCTTGACGCAGTTGGTCTTCACACGGTTGACGCTCCGAGAGGGAAGAGGTATAACTTAATATCTTCTCATCGCTAATCATGGCGTTTCGAGTGATCGGGCTACTCAATACCATTCCTTCCAATGTCTTGCAACGGCTCAAGGCAACGTAGACTTGTCCGTGTGAGAAGGCGGCGGATGCGTCGATGATGGCATGTTCGAAAGTCAAGCCTTGGCTTTTATGGATCGTGATCGCCCAAGCGGTTTTCAGTGGGTATTGGCTGAAAGAGCCGGCGATTGTTTCCGTGATATCCTTCGTGTTCTCGTCGATCGTATATTTCACGTTTGTCCATGTCTCCCGGTCTACGGTGATATCGTTTCCTAATTCGTCGGATACGATAATCTTGCTCGGGCTGATGAAGACAATTCGGCCGATCTTTCCGTTATAATATCGTCTTTCGCCGGAAGAGTCGTTTTTTACGAACATGACTTGAGCGTCTTGCTTTAGCTCCAATACCTCGTCGGTCGGGTAGGAGTAAGCCGGAAAGTCATCCTTGATCTCCGCCTTATACGTATAAGCCGGGTCGGGTAATTCTTGCAATTTCCGGTTATTGATTTGCTGGGCTTGATAATTATGGGTTGTCAGCGTGATATAACCCGCTTTGTCATTTGGTTTAAAATTGGGGATATAACGTTGGTTTAAGGTGTGTAGCGTATTCTCGTCGAAGCGGTTTTCCCGGATATTGTTCAATAAGCGTACGAACGTATCGTCCGCTTGGCGATATACTTGAGTTAATTCGATGCAAAGATAATCACTTTCGGAAAGAGCCTTACTGTCAAAAAAGAAGGGAGAGGCGTAATGTTCTCTCAACAAATTCCATTCGTCCTCCTTCGCTACGGGGGCTAATTGTTGTAAATCTCCGATCAATAATAATTGAACGCCCCCAAAGGGTTTATTCCTATCCCGGTAACGACGTAGCATATCACTGATAGCGTCCAGCAAATCGGCACGTACCATACTGACCTCATCAATAACGAGCAGGTCCATACTACGGATGATATTGATCTTATCCCGGCTGAATTTATGAGAATAGGATTTATTTTGCCCGGAGGCCATTTCGCTACCCGGTATATACGGTCCGAAAGGTAGCTGAAAGAAGGAGTGAATGGTTACCCCTCCCGCATTAATCGCCGCCACTCCGGTAGGTGCTACCACAATCATCCGTTTTGGGGAAGTCTCTTTAAGTTTTTTCAAGAATGTGGTCTTTCCTGTTCCCGCTTTTCCGGTAAGGAAGATGTTGGTTCCGGTATTTTCCAGATAGTTGAAGGCAAGGTCCAATTGTAAATTTGTTTGCATCATATTTAAGTCGTTTAGGTGAATTCACAAATGTACGTATAATCTTTCAAACGTCCTTCTCAAATGGAAAATAAACGGAGTAACTGCGCTAAAATCTACATCCCTTTTTCCTTTTTAGGAAGAGATTGATATACGATATCGTAGGATTGTTTTATAAGCTCTTTGATCTTGTTGTCGGGTACATCTTGATTAAAATAGACACTAATCCAGTATTTTTTATTCATATGCCAACCGGGTGTTATTTCTGAATATCGGGCTTGTAATTCACCCGACTCATTGGGATCGCATTTAATACAACAAAAATCAAATACTTCGATATTCACAAAACAAAACCATTTACTTCCTACATAAAAGCAAAGAACGTCCCGACTGTATTTATCAGGGACATTCGTGAAAGGCATTTTTTCATAAACACCATTCAACGAAAGGCAATATTCCCTAAACTCTTCAATATTCATAACTTTCGTATGTATGATAGATTATAGCGATATCCTATAGACTAAGAAACTTAATGGTTGGATGGAGACTTCAGTAGCGGGAGCCTCTAGTTCCACCGCTGATTCAATGGGTATGACTGTTTCCGGTTTACCCAATGTATTCTTCGCTTCTAGGTCTGAGGCATGTAAGACTGTCAACTTTCCTTTATGCTTGCCGGATGAGATTCCGTTTAGGTTTAATTTGATTTTTTTGCTCTGGATGCTGGTATTGACGATTTTGATGATGAACTCGTTTGTGCCTTTGTCGAAAGCGGCTGTGGCGAATAGCTCGCTTTGCCCGGTAACGGCTTCTTTGTTCATCGTCAGGGGCAATACGTTTGTTCCAGCATTGTGCCCGTATAATTGTTGTACATAGTAGTTAGGAGTTTTCACGATGTTTAGGTTGTCGAACCAGATTAAGTCCGGGCGCCATTGCCACGCATCGACATGTGCGAATAAAGGGGCGTATGTGCATAATTCGACCACGTCGGCATTTCGCTCAAGACCGGTCATAAACGCAGCCTCGCATAATGCGGTCAGGAAGCTATTCTCCCGGTTAGTCGGGTGGCAAGCATATTCACCGGCGAACACTTTGGGGCCTTGCCGATCATACGAATCATATCGTTTGGCACTATTTAGGAACCATTCCGGTGAGCGATAGAAATGTTCATCCACCAGATCTACTTTTAAGCATTTCATCTCCGGCCATAGATATTCGAAATCTTTGCCTTCCGAATTAGGACCGGAACTGCCGATGATTTTGATCTCCGGATATTTAGCTCGGATGGCTTTCACGAACGGTTCGAGGCGTTCGGGATATAACGGTCCCCATTGCTCGTTACCGATAGCGATAAATTTCAGATTAAAAGAAGCCGGATGCCCCATATCCGCACGCACTTTGCCCCATTGGGAGGTAACCGGGCCATTGGCGAATTCGATTAAGTCCAAGGCATCGTCTATATAAGGTTGTAATTTATCTACCGGTACATGTTGGTCCATGCCCTCATTCTCAAACTGGCATGACAGCCCGCAATTCAATACGGGCAAGGGCTCAGCTCCGATATCTTCGCTTAATTGGAAATACTCAAAGAATCCCAAACCGTAAGATTGATAATAGTCTGGGAATTTCTTGTGAGGAAATGTATAATTCCACCGATTGATATTGATAGGCCGATTCTCTATGGGGCCTACCGTATTTTTCCATTGGTAGCGTGTGGCGATGGTTGTACCCTCAACGATACATCCACCCGGGAAACGAAAGATTCCCGGCTTTAGATTTTTCAACGCTTGTGCTAGATCGCGGCGTAGGCCGTTCGTGCGATTGTTGAATGTCTTTTCTGGAAAAAGGGAGATATGTTCCAGATCCAAGGTGCCTGCCGTTTCCATCGTGATGCGTAGGCGTGATTTAGCCTCGGTCGCTTTGGGAGACAAGATAACGGAATATTTCTTCCAGTCTTTTCCTTTTATCTCTAGGTGTTGTGTCTCATAAATATCGTTATCTCTATTTACCAATTCGATACGTAGTTTGATCGGGTTATTGGTCTCGGTACGGGCATATAAGGAAAAGTCGTAATTTTCATTAGCTTTTATACCGATACCTTTGAAGCCTTCGTTCTCCAGACCGGTTCCGGTGATTTGTCCGGCATAAGTCAGGTGTGCGTAATGGGGGTTTTTGTCGAAACAGGGATTCTTTTCAGCTATGCTTACATCACCGAAAGGTTCCCAACCTCCCCATGGATTCTCAAACTCGAAGGAGCGGTTCTTGATTAGTTCCGCATACAATCCTCCATCTGCCCCGAAATTGATATCCTCGAAGAAGATTCCATACATAGTTGATTGGATAGGCGCACCTACATTCTGTACATCGATGTCAAACTCATACACAGGCACGATGTCTTGTGCGGTCATGCAGTTTATACCGACACTTAAGAGGAATAAAGCCGCAGTTTTTTTCATGTTCTTTCTTCTCATATTCTGTGTTTTTCAATAAATAAAGATTTAGACAATCAAATTCGCTATCATCTGTATAAACAAGATCAGGAATACCATCGCTATCGGATAAACTGTCGCATAAGCCACGCTTGGGGCTGGGCTGTCTGTCATGGAATCCGCGGCGGCAAGCCCCGGGGTACTGGTCATACCGCCGGCGATTGTTCCGACTAAATCGAGAATGTTGATCTTAAAGAAATAATATCCGGCTAATACAGCTACGATCATAGGGATCATTGTTATAGCGATACCGACTCCGAATAACGTTAAACCGCTTGATTGGAAAGTGGAAACTAGGTTTACACCGGCAGATGTCCCTACTTCGGAGAGGAATAGTAATAACCCCAATTGGCGAAGCAGGTTATTAGCGGAGCCGGACATAGACCAAATGATCGGGCCTGTTTTTCCGATGGCGCTTAATACCAAGGCAACCATAAGGATACCGCCGGTCAGTCCCGGAGAGAATGAGAAAGAATCCGAGAAGGATATATTTAATTTTCCAAACAATACGCCCAATACGATACCCATAGCGATCGGGAAAAAGTCCGTATCCGAAAGACGTTTCTCATCATTGCCGATGAATTGGGCGAGTTCGTTTACGCTTTCTTTCTCGCCGGCGACCATCAACTTATCTCCAAACTTCAACACTAAATTAGGTTCCGGGGAAAGGTCGATTCCGCTTCGACGCACACGGGTTACCGTACAACCGAAAGTGCCTTGTAAATTTAAATGCCCTAGCGATTTATTGATAATGCTCTTATTGGTAAGTAACAAGGATTGCAAAGTCTGTCCGCCACTTAACGGTAAATCTCCCTCGACACGTTCTCCCAACAATAATGTCAGTTGCTCCAAGGCTTTGTCATTACCTACGGCCTTCAATAAATCACCCTCGTGAAGTGAGGTATGGGGAGTTGGCATAGAAATGACATTGTCGTGTTTTATACGGGAGACTACCGCTCCGGTCATGGCCCGTACCTGCAATTGAGCCAAACTCTTTCCGCAGATGTTTTTATTCGTGACTTTAAATGCGGCGGTATGTAATGTAGGATATTGGCTTTTCCGTTGGGTTTCCAGCACTTTAGCCTCGGCTATCAAATCCTTGCGAAGCATTTTTGGCAATAGTTTCACGAAAAGGATCACGCCGATTACGCCGAACGGATAAGCGATACCATAGGCGATGGATGCGGCGGATGATTGCGTGGAGTCGATCGCTACCGCCAAACCGGGCGTACTCGTCAATGCCCCGGCGATCAGACCGACGATACTCGGGGTATCGATATCCAAGATATACTTGAATAAGATTCCTGTCAAGCATGCCGAACCGACAATTAATAACGTTAGGATAATGAGCGTCTTGCCTTTGGAGCGGAAGGAGTCGAAAAATCCGGGGCCCGCTTGGATACCAATGGTAAAGATAAATAATACCAGCCCCATATTCCCTAATTCCTTGGGTATGATAACCCCAAAATGACCGAATAACAGGGCGATGAAAATAACTGCCGATACATCTAGCGAAAGACCTTTGATCTGTATCCGGCCTAGCATGAATCCAAGCGCTATGATCAGAAACAGGGCAAAATAAGAAGACTGAAGTAATGTTTCAAACATGTCAGATAGTTTTGAAGTGAAGCTGTTAAAGATGCAAAATTAAACTTTTTAGTCCATTCGGGCAACGGCTTGGCTGGATTTCTGTACCTTTGTGCCATATTTTAGAAAAGAGAAAGTAAAGAGCATAAGCGTGAGACGATATTTTATATATCTGGGATATAACGGAAAGAATTTTCGGGGCTGGCAGATCCAGCCGAATGGTATGACGGTGCAGCAATCTATAGAGGAGGCCTTGGCCATCTTGATGCGTAAGCCCGTGCCTATTGTGGGGGCCGGCCGTACCGATGCCGGTGTACATGCCCGCTTAATGATCGCCCATTTTGATTGGGAAGGACCGATCGAGGATTTGGCTTTCCTTGCGGAAAAATTAAATAGGCTGCTGCCTAAAGATATCGCCGTTTATAAGATCGTGCCTGTCGTACCGGAAGCGCATGCCCGCTTCGACGCCACTTCACGAACCTATAAATATTATATTACGACCAGGAAAGATCCGTTTAATTATGAGCTGGTTTATAAGCTTCCCGGTCGTTTGGATTTCGAGGCGATGAACGAGGCGTGTAAGGTCTTATTCGATTATATCGATTTTACGAGTTTCAGTAAGTTGCATACGGATGTAAAGACGAATAATTGCCATATCCAACATGCGGGTTGGACGCAAGAAGGGGATATTTGGGTGTTTACGATCCGTGCAGACCGTTTCCTTCGTAATATGGTGCGTGCGATCGTTGGTACTTTATTGGAAGTCGGAAGAGGACGTTTAACGATAGACGGCTTCCGAAACGTGATTGAGGCAAAGGATCGTTGCAAGGCCGGAACCTCCGTGCCGGGACATGCCCTGTTCTTGGTAGACGTCACGTACCCGGAAGAACTCTTTCCTGTGGAGGGTTAAATCATGTGGTTAGCTCTAGCCTTCCTCTCTGCCTTTTTGTTAGGTTGTTACGAGGTCAATAAGAAAATGTCGTTAAATGGGAATGCCGTTATTCCCGTTTTATTCTTCAATACGCTCATAAGCAGTTTGATTTTCGTCCCGTTCATCTTGCTCTCTTTTTATACGGATTGCTTGGACGGGACGATGGTGTATGTACCCCGTGCCTCTCTGGAGGATCACGTGAAGGTGTTGATAAAAGCGGTGATCGTCTTATCCTCTTGGATATCGGGGTATTTTGCCTTGAAACATTTGCCGCTGACGATAACTGGGCCGATCAAGGCCAGCCAGCCCGTGCTTACATTACTGGGTGCGATGCTTCTGTTCGGGGAACGGCTGAATCTATTTCAATGGGTCGGAGTCTTGCTTTCTATCGCTTCCTTTTATCTCCTTTCCTCATCGGGGAAGAAAGAGGGGATTCATTTTGCCCATAATAAATGGATCTTCTTCACGGTCCTGTCTATCTTGACCGGGGCGATGAGCGGATTGTATGATAAGCATTTGATGCGTAGTATGGATGTAATGACGGTACAAGTCTGGTTTAATGTCTATCAATGTGTTATCATGTCATTTATCCTGTTGTTTCTATGGTATCCGAACCGGAAAAAGAGCACGCCTTTCCAATGGCGATGGAATATCATCTTTATCTCCGTATTCTTATGCGTGGCGGATTGGGTATACTTTTATGCTTTGACATTCCCGGATTCCATGATCTCGATCGTATCGATGGTACGTCGGAGTAACGTATTGGTGACATTCTTGGCGGGAGCCATCTTCTTCCATGAAAAAAACTTAAAGAACAAGGCGATCGACTTATTCCTTGTGTTGTTAGGAATGATATTCCTATATTTGGGGACAAAATAGAAAATTAGATAATGAGACGAGTTATAGTTACGTTGTTGATCTGTGTCTTTGCGTTGGGAATGAACGCACAAGATATGACAAGTGTGTTCACGGCGATGCCAGACCAATACATTCCTCAATTGGAGCACGCTTGGCGAAAGGATTTGGTGGATCTTTATACTTCAGGAAAAGAATCCCGGCTGAAAAATACGATGAATGGCTTTTCTACCTTGCAAAAGCTAACGAACGATTACCTTTTGCTACAGACTACGGAGCGTAGCACGGTAGAGATGAAATTACTTCCCTTGGTAAACAATACCTACGTGGTTTGTATGATCTCTACGGTAAACGGCCCGGTTCCGGATAGCCGTATCGAGTTTTTCACGACCAATTGGGAGCCTTTGGCAACATCCGATTTATTCACGCAGCCAACTTCCGATTGGTATATCAAGCAGGGAATAGATAAGAAAGACGAAGCCTATCAAGAGGCCGCCTCACATTTGGATATGGATTTAATTCAATATCGATTGAGTCCGGATGATCAGACTTTGACCGCCATTTATACGACTCCTCAATATCTGAGCCAAGAGGCTCGTGAGAAAATAGAGCCGTATCTCAGTGAACCGAAAGTCTATACGTGGCAGAAATATCATTTTCAGTAATTCTTTCCTTATCCATCCACTCCGATATAGTTCATGAGGTTTTACTGCAACCCGCTTTGCAGTACTACTGTGGGTTGCAGTAGTACTGCGATAAAGAGTCTTTTTTAATGGGTAGGAGAGACTAAGATCCCTTCTTCATTAAAAAGAATCGTTATATCTCGGTCTCCTTGCTCCAGCTCGAACTCATAAGAGAGTCCTTCCGCTTTTTGAATGACATGGATATCATCGATTCGATAAGAGGCATATGTGGAGGCCTTGAATGCGGTCATCACGATATCGGGTACTTGGGAAGAGCGTATTTCCCACTCCGTATATAACCATTTGTTCTGGGTATCCAGCCAAACTTCCTTATGGATATTCTCATGAAGGATATCCACCTCGGTACCTTTTGCCTCCGTATCTATCTCAAGGATTGTCGCTCCCGGATACATTTCTGAAATGAGTTCCTTAATAGCGCTGGGGGTAACGGAGGGACGATGCTCGTTGTCGCCGTTACCATCGGTTACTTCCTTGATGAGAATACCGCCTTCCGTATAATGTAGATCTACATCTTGCTCGCCATTTTCAACGTCGAGAACGTAAATGGTACCAGCGTCCGGACGTTCTAGCATATCTACATCGTCTATCTTCCATTTAGCGTATAGGCTTGCCTCGAAACTGTTTTTTACGGTTTGGGGCAAAGCCTTGTAAGGAAGATCGGTCTCTGTCAGCATCCAGTTGCCTTGCGGATCAAACCACGCTTCAGCCTCATATGAACCGGTGTAAAATTCTGCTTTGACATAGCCTGCCTCGTTCTCCCAACTGACACGTTGCGCATCCGGATATTTTGTGTCAAAGGCTTTTGTTACAATACTCTCAGGTGTGAATTTGTCATCATCGTCATCACATGACATGAATACGAATGAGCTGCAAACCAAAGTTGCCATTATGAATGCTTTTGTTTTCATACGATTGATTTTAATTAAAAATATATTAATACTTATCTTAGAGTGTCTATTAGTCATCGATATCAATCAAGTTCCCTTTTAAGTCGAATGTCATCTCAAGACCGTTATCTAGCTTTATCTCATAATCCCGTATCTCTTTTTCTATTTTAACAACCTTATTCGATGAATAGTTTTTCTTGATAAGGTCTTGTATTACCTCCGGAATGATCGCTTGCGGGATAGGGAGCCCATGCCGTTTAATCTCTTTCCATTCTCCTTTATGGTTAAACTCAACATTGGTCCCGTCCGTGAGGATCACGTCGTAACTGCTAATCCGGATCAGATTTTTCTCTATTTGGATATGCGATACCGGGATGTCCTTAAAATGATCCGATATGAATTGGCGGCTGGAAACCGGCAATACGTTGGTGTCACTCGTGATCTTATCGTTGCCGGCACAAGCCATGACAGATAATAATGATAAGACTATCAGTAAATAATTGATCCTTTTCATATGCCTTGTTTTTTATTATACCGCAAAGGAAAGGATGCATTTTGGAAAAAATTGGGAATTTCGGCCGTTAATAGAATAATAATGTGAATGTATGCATACCATTTGCGTATTGGTAATCTATCCGGATCGAATATAGATCGACTATTGATTTGACAATGGCCAACCCAAGGCCCGTCGATTCTTGTTGTTTGCTTTGGCTGGCAAAACGGGCAAATAATAATTCCTTATCAAGGGTTTTGTCGATTCCCGTATTTGCGATCGTAAGCATACGGCGAGAGATCGTGATTCCTATATCCCCTTTCTCGTAATTATGGACATAGGCGTTTTTTATGAGATTGGTGATTAACGTAGTGGCCAGCGATTCATTCATGGTGCATACCAAACTCTCTTTTTCTGAAACTCGTAAGTGGAGAGCTTTTCTTTCGTATATGTCATTAATTCCTTCTAATATCTTATGGATAAGATGATTTAGGCAAATATCCCGGGTTTCGGGGAATTGTTTGTTATCTATCCGAGAAAGTAATAGGAGGGATTTATTCAACCGGATGATGCCGTTCAACGCTTGATGCAAGCCAGCGATCTCTTTCAGTTGATCTTCCGTGCAATCCGGATGTTCGCTTAATAATTCTAATTTGTTCATGCATACGGCCAATGGAGTTTGTAACTCGTGGGCGGCATTCTCTACGAAATGTCTTTGTTTGTTGTATAGCTTGTCACTCTGGTTGACGCTTTCTTGAACGGTCTCGTTTAATATCTTAAATTCCTCGATGGGTGTAGGGTTGTTTAATGGAGGATTATATTTGCCTACTTGAAAACTTTTCAACCAGCTTAATAGCATATATAAAGGCTTAAAGCTTCTTTTGAATCCTCGATGGATCACGAATAAGATGCAACTTATCAATGCGATATATAAGACGGCCATGCTCCAGATAATCGTCTCGATCATATCTTCTTGTTCTAAGGTGGATAACTCCAGCGTCAGTTCGTAGAATTTACGATCTTTTGTCATGAAATAAGTGCGTAAGGCACGAACCGGTTCGTATTCTTGCTCTATCTCTATGTATACCGTAGCATCGTAGAACTCGTCCTTATCTAGTTTCGCTTCGCTTTCCGGAACCTCACGAATGTAGTACCGGGTCATGATATCCACATGATCTTTCAGCAATGTGCTGTCCGCTAAGGCGGAGCGGATGATAATCTCTTTGTAGTTCTCAAGGCTGTCATTCGTCTCGTCTTCTACCTCATGTAGAATCATAAGGCAGAAAACACATCCCCAAGCGGCGAAAATGACCAATATGGGGACAAATAAATTGCGGAGGGTGTAATGGATTAGCTTCATATTTATTCCTCGTCGGTCATTTTGTAACCGAAGCCATAGACCGCCTTTATTTCGGGGATGGCTCCGGCGGCTTTTAATTTCTTTCGCAAGTTTTTTACTTGGCTATAGATGAAGTCGAAATTATCGGCTTGGTCTATATAATCTCCCCAGACGGACTCGGCTAAAGTAGCTTTGCTGATCAAACGGTTGGGGTTGGATATGAAATAGTAGAGCAGATCGAACTCCTTACGGTTCAATACGATCTCTTTCCCGTTTATATAGACGGAATGTTTATCGGGATATATCGTTAGGTTCGCTAAAGACAGTTGCAATTCCCCATCTTGTTGCTTGCGGCGGATAACGCTCTTGATGCGGGCGTTCAATTCCGCCAGATGGAAAGGCTTGGTCAGATAATCATCGGCCCCAAGATCTAATCCTGTAACTTTATCCTCGATAGAGTCTTTTGCGGAGATAATGATGATGCTGTCTTTCTTGCGTAAGGCTCTTAATTCCTTCAAAAGGGTAAGGCCGCTACCTCCCGGAAGCATGATGTCTAATACGATACAATCGTAATCATAATCATTTATTTTAAGAGAAGCTTCCCGGAAAGAGGAAGCGCTCTCTACCACATATCGTTCTTTTTCAAGAGAACGAACGATAACTTCTCTCAGTGCGTTTTCATCTTCGACTACCAGAATTTTCATAGGCTAGCTTGTTAATCACACAAAGCTACTGAAATATTCTGGTAAAAATTTGGAATAAGAAAAGATTCAGTACCGTTCTACTTCAATAATTGGGCCTCTGAGTTAAACGTGAGGCGAACCTCATTGTTCTCATGCTCTAGTTTGAATACGTAAAATGTTCCCGAAGGCTTGTCTATTTGTGTCACCTCATCTATCTTATATTCATGATAAGCCGAATTTGTTAGGTTGTCCATGATGTCTACGGGAACATCTTCGGCATGGATATCGAATTTCGTGCTTAGCCACTCGTTATTTTTGCCGAGCAGAACCTCTTTCTTAACGCCTTTATCCTTGATGTCGACTTCTACACCTGCGGCATCTTTATCGTAATCGGTAATGGTCGCCCCCGGATATTTTATCTGGATCACCTTTTGAATCGCTTGAGGGACCGATTTGTCATCGGAACCTTGTTTCTTTTGTTGGCAACCTACGGTGAGGAATAAGCAGTAGCTCATGAATAAAATGGCTGTAAATGATACTTTTAGTTTCATAACGTTTAAGTTTTCTATTACAAACAAGCGGGTGACAGGCAAAGTTTTTTCCAAATAAGTTAATTTTCCATGATATGTTTTTCTTCCTTTGTCGTCTTGATTATAGAAATGGAACTTGAGACGTTTAAAATAACCGTACTACCTCTCCGGCAGAAGATGTTGAATTTCTCCCAGAGACTGGTTGAGGACACAGCCGATGCTGAGGATGTGGTGCAAGAGGCATTCATAAAGCTTTGGTATATCCGGGAAAAACTGGATGCCTACCATAGCGTGGAGGCGCTGGCTATGCAGGTTACGAAAAATCTCTCATTGGATAAGATAAAGTTGCGAAAGCCGCAGGGATCGGAGTTGGAGAGCGTTACGTTGGTATCGGATGCGGTAAGCCCCGACGAACAACTGGAGCAAAGGGATGCCGCCGAATGCATACGGCACTTGATCGCCCAGTTGCCCGCTTTGCAGCAAACCATTATCCGGATGAAGGATGTAGAGGGCTATGAGTTAGCCGAGATTGCGGAGATCACGGCTACACCGGTCGAGAATGTCCGGGTGAATCTCTCAAGGGCTCGGAAAAAGATACGGGAACAGTTTTTACAATTAAATAAACAAGAGAAATGGACATAGACGAGTTATTAAACCGATATTTTGAAGGAGAAACCTCTTCGGAAGAAGAGCGGGAACTTCGAGCCTTCTTTACTTCCGGGAATGTTCCGGACAGGTTGGCGGTCTATACGCCTATGTTTGCCTATTTGGAGGAAGAGAGCCGGAAGGAGCGACAGCCGGATGAGGCATTGATTCCGATTGATGAGGATATCCTTTTTATGCTGGATGCGGAAAAGGTGGAGGAAAAGAAGACGTTTACTTTACGATCCGTGTTGTATTTGGTATCCGGTATCGCCGCCAGTTTCTTGCTGCTTTTGGGGCTTAACCATCTGTTGAATCCGGTAGATCCTTGCTTCTGCTCGGATAATTATGTCGTTATAAACGGTCGTTGTTATACGGATATTCATAAAGTTCGCTCCATGGCGCTGGAAGCTTTGCAGGAGGTGGCCACACCTGCGGACGAGTACTTTCCGGAAGTGGATCGTGATGAGGCCGACCGTATGATTATAGATAACCAATTGGACGAGCTTCGTTCTTTATTTGATGATAATGAATAAAAATACTGTAAATATGAGACGGTTCGAATACATGTTATGGTTGCTGGTGGCGGTATTTTGCTTAATGCCTTGTGGTGTCTCGGCTGCCGAGACACAGAAAGACTTGAAGATTCAGGAAGTTTTTCAACGATATGGCAAAAAACGTAATGTCACGATGGTGGAGTTGTCTAACGAGATGTTGGAAACGTATGGCATGACTCGTTATAAGAGTATTACGATCAAAGATGATCCGGAAGCCCTGCGGTTTACCCGCCAATGTCTGGAAGCGGACCAGAAAGGGGCCCGGAAGATCAAAGAGGTGACGGACGATGGAGGGGTAGTCTCCGCTTATTACCAGTTGAAGGGCGTAGAAGCAGATATCAACCGTTTTGTCCTTTTTAAGGTCAGCAAGAAAGGGGTAATAACTTTGGTGTACATCGAGGGAGATTTGGATAGTGATGATTTAATCACGCTATTATTTACGAAGAAAGATTTATAAACAAACAAAACAGATAGGAAGATGAAAAGAATACTTTTAGTCTTAATGGCTTGCTTCCCGGTAATCGGGTTGATGGCCGCTGAGGTTGAGCCTTTGGCTGGGGATACGATTATCACCCTTGAGAGAAAACGTATCGAGGTGAAAGATAATGGCGATCGCATGAAAGTCAGGGTGTATGAGGTAGACGAGGATGGTGATTCCGTGGACGACGAGTTGATCTTCGAAGGGCATTACCGGGACGGACAAAGCTATGAACGCCGTAAACACGTGAAGTCTATCAATATCCCTGTGCCTACTTGGGATAAGGACTTCAATCCGCATTGGGCCGGTTTTGGAATGGGCTTCGCGAACTTTGCGGATGGGAGTTTACATGTAAATGATGTAGACGGAGTCTCCCTTCGTAGTGGAAACTCATTGGAATATAATTTGAATGTATTGGAAAAAGCGTTCCCGTTCTCTCGGTATCGTTGGGCAGTGGTGATCGGTGCCGGTATGCGTTGGAGCCGTTACCGTATAGATTCGAATGAGTATTTCAAGGAGATAGACGGTGTTACGGCTTTACGTCCGGCTCCTGAGGGTGTTACGTTGAAAGCGAGTAAGTTGAATATCACGAGTCTGACCATTCCGTTGTTATTGGAATGGCAACCTAAAAAGCGTTCGAGTGAATTCTTCTTGTCTGCGGGTGTAGTCGGTGTGATCAAGACTTGTTCTTCCTCGAAGATCGTATATAATGACGCTTCCGGTAAAAAGCACAAAGAGAAAATGGATTTCGGTATGAATATCCGTCCGGTAACTATGGATTTCTTATTTCAAGCCGGTTGGGATTGGATCGGTCTTTACGCCAAGTACTCACCGATCGACCTCTTTGAAAATGGGAAAGGTCCGAAGGTGCATCCGGTTTCTATCGGCTTGCAGTTGCATTTGTAGATCGTTGAGGTTTTACGGAAAAAGAACGTACGATATGCCGGATCTTGTTAACCAAGGTTCGGCATCGTTTTTCTTTCTTGTTGGCGTAAATAGGATCGGCATCCTACGTACGTTACGATCAAGGGAAAAGGAGAATAGCGTACGATACAGACACCGACGATGGCCCCGATCGACATTAACAGAACTAATTTAAGACGACTTACGGTCCATACTTTTTTATCTACGATCCACATTCCGATCGTGAGCGCCGCCATCTCCGGGAAGATAATCTCTTTCTCTCCCATAAGCTCGGAGACACCCACCATTAATAAGATCATTAATAAAGCGCAAATATATCGTTTACGTGGAACAGGGTCGTTGAATAATTGTTTATTGCTCATAATGTGTTTTTTGGGAAAACGTCGCAAAGGTACGGCATTTATCTTGAAAAAACTTATTTTATACTTTTTTGATGGGGATCGGGAAGTATTGCAAACTTATCCGGCGATATGGCCATTTCTTAATCGTGGAAATAAGATGAACTTTGCAATATAAATAGAAGACAAAGTAATAAATAAAAAGGAGGTTCAAGATGGGTTTTATTAAGGTAGGTGCCGTATTGTTCGCAAGTCTTTTGGTAGGAATGGCGAACGCTAGTAATGGAAATAAGAATAATAACAATAAAACAGAAAATAAAATGACAGTAACAGAATTAACACAAGAAGATTTCGTAAAGAAAGTGTATGACTTTGAGACAAACCCGAACGCATGGAAGTTCGAGGGTGATAAACCTGCGGTTATCGATTTCTATGCCACTTGGTGTGGCCCTTGTAAGATGATGTCTCCTATCTTGGATGAGATCAGCAAAGAGTACGAGGGTAAAATCAACGTATATAAGGTGAATGTCGATAAAGAGGCGGATTTAGCGAGTGTTTTCGGTATCCGTAGTATTCCTTCTTTATTGTTTGTACCGATGAAGAAAGAACCGAGTATGGTTCAAGGGGCTATGCAGAAGAATGAGTTGAAGAAATTGGTTGATGATATTTTATTAGAGTCGAAATAACTCGTATAGTGTGTTTTGGGGATTAGTGACGCGGAAGTTTGCTGGGAATAAAGTGAACTTCCGCTTTTTGTTTATATAATATTGTTATCTTTATCCGTCTTAAAATCCGGAAGAAATCTATGGAATATATTTTTAATACTCGCTTAAGAGGTAATATAGCGTTGACCGATTCGTATCACACGAACCTTGCTTTGCAGAAAGATAATACGCTTTACAAATTTATTTGGGTACAAAGCGGTTCGTTGCAACTGGAGATCGATCACGTACCGACTACCTTAGTGAAAGGTGAGATTATTCCCTTGACTCCTTTGCACCATATCGAGTTCAAGGCGATCAATGGCGAGTACTTGACCCTTCTGTTTAACAGTAACTTCTATTGCATTTTCGGACATGACAATGAGGTGTCGTGTAATGGTTTTCTTTTTAACGGGACTTCCAATGTGATGCAATTGAAATTGAGCGAATCCCAAGTTGCCTCTTTGCGCGATATCACCGACAGCCTAACGAGTGAGTACGCCATAAAGGATAATTTGCAAGAGGAGATGCTGCGTATCTTACTGAAACGTTTCATTATTTTGTGCACCCGGATCGCACGTGAGAAGTTTTCGGTAAGCCCGGAACGGGAAAAGGCGTTCGATATGGTTCGCCAGTTCTATGTATTGGTAGATAACCATTTTAAGGAAAAGAAGATGGTCCAAGATTATGCGGATATGCTGCATCGCTCACCAAAAACCCTATCCAACCTTTTTACGACTTGCGGATTACCTTCTCCGTTACGGATCATTCACGAACGAATTGAGGCTGAGGCCAAACGATTGCTATTATATAGCCAGAAGAGCGCGAAGGAAATCACGGAGATCTTGGGCTTCGAGGATCAAGCCACATTCAGCCGTTTTTTCAAGAAAATGACGGGAGAAAGCGTCTCTGAGTACCGGAAAAGAGAGAAACGGGAATAATTGCTAACTCATCCGGTAAAATCGCCATTTACGGGATAGGTGTTTCTACCGATCTTTGCGGTATAAGTTCAATACTATAAAACAAATAATAAGATGAAAAAGTTGAATGACCTGTTTTACTCGTTTTTGCAAGTGGCGGCCTCTACTCAGAAGCTAGGTATTAATTTGATCCGTATATCGATCTTGATCATATTTGTGTGGATCGGCGGTTTGAAGTTCTGGAATTATGAAGCGGAAGGCATCGTTCCGTTTGTGGCGAACAGCCCTTTCATGAGTTTCTTCTATACGAAAAGCGCTCCCGAATATAAGACGTATAAATTAAAAGAGGGTGAGTTCGATCAAGCGAAGCATGAGTGGCATCAAGAGAATAACACGTATGGCTTCTCTCGTGGCTTGGGAATCTTGATCATGGCGATCGGTATCTTGACTTTCCTCGGCATTTTCTCGCCGAAGATCGGTTTGGTAGGAGCGGGGTTGGCTATAATCATGACGTTCGGGACGTTGTCCTTCTTGGTCACGACTCCGGAGGTCTGGGTACCTAATCTTGGCAGCGGGGAATTTGGTTTCCCGTTATTATCGGGGGCCGGGCGATTGGTGATAAAAGATACGGCGATACTGGCCGGTGCGATCGTGGTGCTGTCGGATTCGGCGCAACGGATCTTGAAAAAGAAATAAGCGAAACAAGAAAAAGGGGAATGGTTTTAATGCCATTCCCCTTTTTCTTGTTGGTTACCGTTTATTCTGTACGATATTCGGGTTTGCGTCGATCTCGCTTTGCGGAATCGGGAGTGCTACCCGGGGATCGGAAGCGTTGATCACCTGTGCGTCGGTAGGTAATTGCGGCAAATGCCAACCGCCCTTGCGGATTACCGGAATATTGTTACGCATGTAATCAAAGAACGCATGTCCTTCGCCAACCAATTCTTTGCGGCGTTCTTTAAGGATTCTCTCTAGGGAAAGCTCGGAGTCGCTAACGGATTTATTGGGGTTGGCTCGGCTTACGATTTGATTCAGGTAGCCTAACGCCTCGCTACGTTTTCCTAGCTTGAAAGCCGCCTCGGCCGCATTTAAGTATATCTCGGACAGACGGATGATGCATAGGTCATTGTCTTGCGGATTGCCGGTCAATACATCTCCTGTTTTTCCGGGATACTTCGTCAGATATTTAGGATGTCCGGTCGAACCAGTTGGAAGGATATCCTCGTCCGGTTTTTGAGGTAAGCGGCATAAGGCATGGCGAACATCATCCGGGTCTTCACCCAGTAAATCCAAGAAATCTTTCGTCAAGACCAAATTGTTCCAATCTTTCACGTTATCGGCATATACCATGGGAGCGCCTTCTCCGCCACTACCGCCGGAAGGCTCGGTAAGCGTAAAGTAGAACTCGAACAGGGATTCGGAATTGAAGTCTTTTCCCCATACGGAGGTATACTCATCGTGCGTGAACAAGGTATAAAGACCTCCGTTATTGATTACTTCTTGAGCGTATTTAAGGGCGTTCTCGTTGTCGTTCATATATAAATAGATACGAGATAAAAGTGCTTTCACGCTCCATACATTTTGGTGACCGTCGGATTTGGTTGTAACAAGGTTGGGTAAGGCTTCGGTCAGGTCTTTGATCACTTGGTTGTAGCATTCGGCTACCGTGTTGCGAGACGGTTGGTGAGTCGGCAACTCCGTCTTGATCTCGATGGGCACACCCAAGGACGCCCCATTATCCAGTGTATAAGGCATGCCAAAGAGGCGGGTTAAATCGAATAAGGCCAAGCCACGCATAGCCAACGCCTCTGCTTTTATACGGGCGATTTCTTGCGTGTCGGAGGTTTGGACGCTACCGTTGTCTATTTTCTCGATTAAGCTGTTCGCTTGATGAATCACGATATAGGGTTGGTTCCATACTCTCGTGATATTAAAAGCGTCGTCGGCGGCTACGTTGAACAGATAGTACGGAGATACACGTCTGCCGGGACCTTTGTCAATACGAGCTTGTACGTCTTCGCCACGGCAGTCGGCATAATAGAGGTAGTTGTCTCCATAATAACTATGCTCGGATGCTATGCGATAGATTCCATTTAATGCGGTTTTAGCGTCTTCCAGTGACTGAATAGCGTTATCGCTGGTTACGGAAGTGGAGGGATCCAGATCCAGCCAATCTCCGGAACAAGCCGTGAATAAGAAAGGAAGAGCGCTTACGATATATTTAATTGACCATTTCATTGTATTTCTTTTTTATCGAATGAATTGTTGTGTTTAGAAATTAACTTCCACGCCGAAGCTAAAGGTTCGCATGGGCGGTGTCTCGCAGAATACCTCGCCGGATACGGGCACTTCCGGATCATATTGCTTCCATTTCGCCCAAGTCAGCAAGTTGCTGCCGGAGAAATAGACACGGACTTTATCCAGCAAGACTTTATCGGTCCAGTTATGAGGCAGGGTAAACCCGAACGTCAGGTTCTTTAACCGCAAGTGATCCGTACTATGTACGAAGCGAGAGGAACCACCGCTCACTTTGTCGGAGCGTCCCAATACGAAACGGGGAATGTCGGTGATATCACCGGGCTTTTGCCAACGGTCTAACTCATAGATGGGCAGGTTGCGGTTTCCTTCGCTGGCTCCGTCTGTCTCGATATACGTACCGGTCTTGTCGAAAGAATAGCCGCCCAATGAATAAGAGAGCGTAAAGGCCAAGTCGAACCATTTATAAGAAAGGATATTGGTAAGGCCGCCGGATATCTTCGGATCTACTTGTTTATAAGGAACCGCTTGCGCCTCATTGACATCTTGGGTCAAGGTGCGGTCTAGATTGCCGTTCTCGTCTTCCGTATTTTTATAATACAGCGCATTTCCGCTCGAGGGATCTACCCCGGCGAATTCCTTTACATAGAATGTATTGAATGGCAATCCTATTTTCCGGATAAACCAACTACTTTCTACCACTTGATCGAGATTACCATCAAGGGCCACGATCTTATTCTTGTTATGTGTCAAGTTCAATACCGTAGTCCAATTAAAATCTGCGTTCGAGATATTCAAGGAACGAACCTCCAGCTCGACACCTTTATTGTTTAACTGCCCCAGATTACCCAGATAGTTCAGGAATCCGGTCGTGGCGCTGATCGGACGGTTGTAAAGCAAATCCTTGGTGTCACGATTGTAATACTCGAGCGTTACGAAGATGCGATCGATAAACGCGAGGTCTAGTCCGAGGTTCATATTATAGTTCTTCTCCCATTTTAGATTGGGATTGGCTTGTGTGCTTTCATACGAACCGGGGTTATCCATATAGTTCTTTCCGTAACTATATAAGCCCATATAACCGTAATAAGATCCCGGCTGATTACCGTTCACGCCATAAGAGGCACGGATCTTGACATCGCTCAACACCGGCTTTACGGCTTTCATGAAATCCTCGGCTCCCAGATGCCACATGCCTGAGACCGACCAGAAATTACCCCAGCGATGCTCCGGCGCCAATCGGGAACTACCATCCCGGCGGAAACTTCCGGCGATATAATACCGGTTGTCGTAATCATAATTCAAGCGGGTTAGATAAGAAAGCAACCGATAATCCTGTGTAGAGGATACGAAACTGTTTATAACGGCGGCATTGTCCGGCTCGAATAATTGGTCGGACGGCATCTTGCTTTTCTCACCGGCGGCTTTATCCGTCTGGAAACTTTCCGCCTCATAAGCGGCTAGTACATCCAGATGATGTTTGTTGGCGAATGTCCTCACGTAGTTCAACGAGGTAGAGGAGATCAATTTCCCGTATTCGATAAAACCTTTGGACGATTGGGCATCGCTACCGCTCTTGGGACCCGCCCCGCTTAATGCGTTGAAATAGCGGGCATCCTTCTGGATGCTATAATCATAGCTGAGTACTTCCTTTAATTTAAGTCCTTTGATAATCTCTACCGCACCGTGCGCCGTACCGAAGATACGGGTCATACGAACCCGGTTATAGTCGGTACGCATATCCCGCAAAGGATTTACGTTCGTTCCGGGATAGGTATTGGCGTAGGAACCATCCTCGTTAAATACCGGGTAGGAGGGAGGAGTGGCTACTGCCATGCAATAGAAAGGATTGATACTGGATGTACGTTCCTCGTTCATCTCTTGATTCACTTGCGAGAACATGAGGTTCGCTCCGGCCTCGCCTCGTTTGCCGATCTTTTGTTGCACGTTAAAGCGTCCGGAGTACCGTTCCATCGATGAGTTCTCCACCAGACCCTCTTGTTTTTGATAACCCAAGGAGCTGTAGACCGTCGTGTTCTCGGAGCCACCGGAAACGGAAGCCTCATAATTTTGATGTACGGCCTGTCTCATCAACACGTCTTTCCAATCGGTATAGCCTAAGGCGGGAACAGAGGTGTACGTCCCGATATTGGCGTTGGCGTACTCTTCCGGAGTCTGGGTGAAAGATGCGGGATCTTTGGCGATCTGGTCTTGCGCGTAATTAACCAAGCCTTCATAAAGTAGTTCCCGGCGTTGCTCTCCGTTGAGGGTCGGGCGGAAGTCTACCGCTGCGTCCGAGAATCCGGCGCTAGCGTTCAACGTGACCCGGGTACGTCCTTTCGATCCTTGTTTGGTCGTGATCAAGATAACACCGTTGGCCGCACGGGAACCGTAAAGGGAGGCGGCGGCAGCATCCTTTATAACCGTGATATTCTCGATATCGGAAGGATTGATCGTACTCATGATGTTGGTCTTGGCATTGTTCATGTAGGAGGCCTCCGAACCGCTTCCGGTACTTAGGTTTCCCGAGGTGACGGGAACTCCGTCTATCACAAACAAAGGTTCGTTCGATGCGTTGAACGAGCCCATACCACGGATGCGGATGGATGCGTTCGCTCCCGGTTGCCCGGAGCTTCCCGTGATATTGACACCGGAGGTCATGCCTTGTAGTTTCTGTTCTATGGAAACCACCGGCATCTCTTTCAGCAGGTCAGCCCGTAAAGTGTTGGCGGAACCGGTAAAGGAAGAACGTGAGAAGTTACCGTAACCGGTTACCACGACCTCATCGAGGTTCATCGCCTCCGGTTGTAAAGCCACGTTTAAGATACCGTTTTTCGGGATAGGTACTTGGGTCTGCTTCATGCCGATGTAATCGACAATAATGAATTTGGCGTCAGGATCAACTTCCAGCGTGAAATGCCCGTCGAGATCGGTCTCCGCTCCCGACAGGCTCCCTTTTACGATAACGGTCGCTCCGATCAGAGGCTCCTTGTCCTCTTGGGAAATCACCGTTCCTTCGATCTGTCTTTTTTGGGCATACGCTACCCCGGGCAATAGAAGTAGACATAGGAATAGTATGCCCCATGTTTTTACATTTCTCATCTCTTTTTGTTTAAAACGTCTTATTAATACCTATACTAACTAAAGGATTATCTGAAAAAGGCGTGCCAGATGTGATAAATCCTGTAGGTTTCTTTATAATTGTTTTCTTATGAGATTATTACGAAAAGCTTTGAATACGGGTGTGGAGGTGGCATTGTGTAATATTTCCTCATTTGATGTGCAATTTTTCTACACTACTTGTTATCTTTGTGAAAGATGATTTAATAGGATTCGTTTATGGACACAAGAAAGATTGAGGATGTTCCTTTCGAGGAAGTACATGAGATACAAAGATATGGGACTTATTTCTCGGAGAAGAGTTTCTGGAAGAAGATAGAGCGGGTAGCGAAGAAAGTGGGGGCTACGGTATTGCGTCCTGTCTTCACGCTGTATTATATGTTGCAGGATGAAAAGGTGCCTCTTCAACATAAGGCTTATATAATCGGGGCTTTAGGGTACTTTATACTGCCTTTCGACTTGATCCCGGAGAGCGTGCTCCCCATTATCGGCTTCACGGACGATGTGGCGGTGATGACTTTCGTATTGAAAATGGTGAAGGATAGCATTACACCGGAGATCCGGAGAAAAGCGGATCAGAAAATACTGGATCTATTTCCTGATCCGGCTTGATAGGGTGTTATAGCAACGGGCGAATATCGGGAAGCTCCTCGCTTCCCTTTTTCATTTCCGGAAGGAGGATTAAGGGGATTTCCGGGAATTTGGCCTTTAGATACTCCAAGGTATTCGCCTCGATCAGCGGGTCGATGCTTGGATATTGGTTATAGACGATGGCTTTTACCTCGATGCCGTATCGCTCGCAGGCGTACAGGCTGAGCAAAGTATGATTGATACTTCCCAGCTTGCCGGACGTGACTAGTATCAAGGGATACGCCTGTTCCTTCACATAATCGATCGTAAGGGATTCCATGTCGTTCGGCACCATCAGTCCTCCGGCTCCTTCCAGTAATACATACTCGTAGGTCTCTCGCAATCGCCGGGTGGATTGGGTGATCGTGTCTAAATCGATACGTCTTCCATCTTTCGCCGCCGCCATATGGGGAGAGCAAGGATAGGTGAAGATATAAGGACAAGTCAACCCTCGTGTGTCCTCGTCGGTAAAGGGTATCCCTTGGATTTGGCGGTGTGCCTCTATATCCTCTGATACGTGCTCGCATCCGGTCTGTATCATCTTTTGGGTGATCACTTTCTTTCCGGCTTTCGCCAATGCCTTGGCGATCATTCCGGTGGCTACGGTCTTTCCGACGTTCGTGTCTATGCCGGAGATAAATAATACATTTTCTTTCGTTTGATGGCTCATTGTTCTGTTGTTTAAATAGTTGCTTGATTAATCTTTTGTCTCTATGGATATTACCCCTTGTCTCTAAGAGATTTATTCCTTTTCTTCTGTGCTATTGATCTTTTCACCCTTGTGAAAAGAACGTATCACCTAGGTGAAAAGATCGTTTCACCCTTGTGATACGATCATATCATATAGGTGAAAGGATCAATACCTCGGAAGAGGCGACCTACTTCACCTTTATCTTTTGACCACTAAGATATAGAGTGGACGGTAAGTTAATGTGACTCCACCATCCGCCGAGGGGAATCTCTCTTGATAATCCCAGCAGAAACGTTCCTGTTTTCCCCGTGTCCAGACGCGAGAGGCGTTGGCCGTGACACCCGTGTACTTTAGATGTCTCAGCACCTCCAGCGGATGCTGGAAGGTCAGGGCGATATTTCCTTCCTCTTCATGGACGATCCGGAAGTAGGTGGATAACCACTCCCTTAATTGTCCGGCGGTAGGATAGGTGAGCCCTTCTCCGGTCAGTTCCTTGATCTCGTGAAGGTTGTCCGGCGTGAAGGTGTTGAAAGCCAGTATGCCTCCGGGCGATAGGGTGGACGATAGCTTATGGAGGAAACGCGGAAGGTCTTTCATCCATTGCAGGGCGGAGGCCGAGGCAATCAAGTCGAACGTGCCGGGAAAAGCCAGTCGCTCGGCATCACCGGCCAAGAATAGAGGAGGGGCGGAAGGAAACAACTCCTCGATGGCGCTTTGCCAAGTCTCGCAAAGATCGTTGAGTACCCATTCCTCGATTTGGCATTCTTGTTTTAATAAACGGGTGAATCCGCCGCTTCCGCAACCGATTTCCAGCACCCTGCGGAAATGAGAGGAGGTGTATACGGTCAATAGCTGTACCAGATGGGCGCATATCCGTTTTTGGGCTTCCGCGTGATCGTCGTATGTATTCACCGCTTGGCTGAAACGCCGGCGGATCCGTTCTTGTTCGATTACTTCCATAATTCGTTCCATGATTGATAGTGGTAAAAAGGAAGATGAGGCGCCTTGATCTCTTGGATGGGGCAACGGCCTTGCCAGTAGTTCCGGAGGTTGGTTGCCGGGAATATCTTATCTTCGGTGGACAGGATGGCTTGATCCCAGAAGGCGGATATCCGCGGATCGGCTGATTCGAGCTTTTCCGGGAGGATCTGATTATATAGAGATTCCAGTTCCTCCTTGATCTCTTCCAGCGGACGTGGTGAGAGTTCCGAATAGCGATTGAATGTCTCCTTGTCTCCGCACATCCTGCGGTTAAAGCGACGCATGCCTTCCTCGCTGATTTGATGGAGGGTTCCCTCGAAAATCGCGGTCGGGATGCCTAGCGTATCGTGCATGGGAAAAGGGGTACCGTTCAGGGCGGTCGCCGTGGTAAAGGATCGGTGGCCTGCCCAGAGCCGGGTGGCTACCCATACGCCTAGAGACCAAGCGACCAGATGTACCTCTTTATAGGGGGCGAATGTCTCTTCGAATGCGAGCGTCCTGTAATCGTAGGCAATCCATAGGTCTGTCTGCTCCGGTACTTCCAGATGGCGGAAAAGCTCCGGCGAGGTGGACCAGCCGGCGAGACAGAGGATCAGACTAGGGGATCGCTTATTTATTATCTTATCTATATACATACTATCAATTCAATTTATATACATACTATCTATCCAGTTCTCTATCAGTCGGTGGGAGACGGGGCACGCCCCGTCTCTACAATCAGTTGATGCATATTTTTTATCGTGAGGTTTGCCGTAAGGGAGAAGCGGATACGGGAGGTACCTTTGGGCACTGTCGGCGGGCGAACGGGGAGGCAGTAGAAGCCTTTTCGTTGTAGCTCTTCCGCTTTCCGTACGCAATCCTCGCTCTCTCCCACAATGAAAGGGATGATGTGGCTTTGGCTGATCTCGCCTCCTTTGCCCGTTAAAGCCTCCGCCAGCAATCGGCTATACGCTAGAAGATTCTCCCGTTCCTTCGTGAACGAGGGGAGTTGCTCCCAGATGAAGGAAGTCCATGCGATTTGGAACGGTGGCAGGGCCGTACTGAATATGAGCGGTCGCATCGTATTGACCAGATATTCCCGTATCGTACGGGAACAAACCAAATAGGCCCCCATAGACGCTAACGCCTTGCCGAAAGTACCGACCAATAGATCGATCTCTTGGATACAGCCTTGCTCCTCAGCGATACCTAGCCCCGTCTTTCCACGGGCTCCGATGGCATGAGCCTCGTCTACGTACAATAGGATATTGGGATATTGCCTTTTGATAGCTATCAGGCGGTTTAAGTCCGCTACATCCCCGTCCATGCTGAAAATGCTTTCGGTCAAGATGATGATCGTCTCGTATTGACAGGCGTTCTTTTGTACGAGGCGTTCCAGTTGGTCATAGTCGTTGTGGCGGTAACGGAGGAATGGGGAACCACTCAGCAAGATGCCATCGATGATGCTGGCGTGCACCAGCTTGTCGGCGAGTAATAAGGTCTGTTTATCGGTTAAGGCCGGGAGGATTCCGGTGTTGGCATGATAGCCACTATTGAAGATCAATGCGGCTTCCCGGTCGAAGGAGCGGGCGATCTGTTTCTCCAGTTTCGTATAGACGGAGAAATTACCCGTCAGCAAGCGGGATGATGAGGAGGAGTAGGGATAGAAGCGGTCTTGTGTGGATGCTTGAAACTCCTCTTGTAAATCCTGCCGGCTGGCTAATCCAAGATAATCGTTGGAAGAGAGATTCAGCATACGCATTCCCTCTTTTAATATCCATATTCCTTGATGCTCGACTTCCGGTAGGTGCCTAAGATTCCCGGAGGCTCGTAAAGCCGTAAGTTGCTCGTTATATGATTTCATATATCTATATATTACCCGGTTGTAGATATGTTAATTATGCGTTAATACTCTCAATAATCCGGAGGTTAGTCTGGATAGTTCATACGTGGAGATAACGAAAGGAGGCATGAGATAAACCAGCCGTCCGAATGGACGTACCCATATCCCTTCCTCTACGAATCGACGTTGCAATACCGCCATATCCACCGGATGCTTCATCTCGATCACCCCGATCGCCCCCAATACCCGTACCTCAGCGACTTCAGGCAGTTTGGCGGCTGGCGCTAACTCCGCCCGCAATTGTTCCTCTATAAGCTTCACTTTCTCCTGCCAATGACTGGCGATCAATAAAGAGATCGAGGCCGAAGCGATAGCGCATGCCAAGGGATTTCCCATAAACGTAGGTCCATGCATAAAGCATCCCGCCTCGCCGGAACAGATCGTGTCGGCTATCGGCTTTGTCGTGATCGTGGCGGAAAGCGTAAGATAACCTCCCGTCAATGCCTTTCCGATACACATGATATCGGGTTCGACTCCCGCATGTTCCCATGCGAACAACTTTCCGGTACGTCCGAAGCCTGTCGCTATCTCGTCGAATATCAATAAGACGTTATACCGCTCGCAAAGTTCCCGGGCACGAATGAGGAAAGTGGGGGAGTAGAAATACATACCTCCTGCCCCCTGTACGACCGGTTCCAAGATCAAGGCGGCGATCTCGTCGGCATGCCGCTCTAGTAAATCCCGCAAGGGAGCCATGGCCTCCTCTCTCCATTCCTCGCCGAATCGGACCGAAGGTTGAGGTATGAAGTATTGGATGGGTAGGCTTCCGGAGAAGATCCCATGCATACCTGTCACCGGATCGCATACCGACATGGCGTGCCAAGTATCCCCGTGATAACCGCTACGGATCGTGGCGAAGGTATGTTTTCCCGGTATGCCTTTGGACTGCCAGTATTGGATCGCCATCTTTAAGGCTACCTCCACGGCGACCGAGCCGCTATCCGCTAGGAATATCTTTTCTAGGGAAGGGGGCAATAGCGGTAGTAATTTAGCGGCCAACTCGACAGCCGGCTCGTGCGTGAATCCCCCGAACATGATATGGCTCATCTTATCCAGTTGGGTTTTAGCCGCCGCGTTAAGTACCGGATGGTTGTATCCGTGGACTGCCGCCCACCAAGAAGACATTCCGTCTATTAGCTCCCTGCCGTCCGCAAGGGTTATCGTTACGCCCTCCGCTTTGGATACCAGATAGACGGGAAGTGGATCGATGGTCGAGGTGTAGGGATGCCATAGATGATCCCGGTCGTATTGTAAAAGTTCGGTTGTTGTCATTTTTCCCAATCGGTGTTTTCGGTGAGTGAATAGCCTTCGGAGGTAAATAAGACTTTGTCTTCCTCTACCTTGCTTCCGATAGTCGTTAATAAGTCTCCGATGATCGCAGAGTTAATCCCTATATATAGGGATTTCCGTTGCGTGGCCTCGCTTAATTGTGCCCGTCCGCCGGAGAAACGGAGAAATGCGTTCGGATTGATCAAGCGGAAAAGGGCGATCGTTGTTAGCCATTCCTCTTCTTCTAGGATCTGTGTATTCTCCATAGGAGTTCCCGGTATCGGCTGTAATAAATTGAGAGGGATGGATAAGATACCTTCTTTTTGTAAGAAACAAGCCATCTCGATTCGCTCCTCCATCGTCTCGCCCATGCCGATAATACCACCGCAGCAGATGCGGAAACCGATTTCCCGGGCGGTATGGATGGTTTCCATCTTCTGCTCGATCGTATGCGTGGAACAAAGTTGACGGAAATAGGAAGGGGCGGTCTCGATATTGCAGTGATAATTCTCCACTCCGCTATCGTAAAGCGATTGGAGTTGGGAGCGGGTTAGCAATCCCATGGAGGCACAGCATTTAATATCGCTTTGCCGCTTGATTTGCCGGATCGTATCGGTGATCTGTTCCAATTCTTTATCCGATACTCGCTTACCGCTAGTCACCAAGGCAAAACGCCGGATGCCCTGTTTCCGGTTATATACCGCATGATAGACACATTCCTTGGCCGGAAGCAAAGGATATAAGTTTACGAGGGTCTTGTAATGTCCCGATTGTGCGCACCATTTACAATCCTCGCTGCAATTACCGCTTTTGGCGTTGATGATGGAACAAGTGTCGAACTTATTCCCCATAAAATGGCGGGTGATTTGGTGGGCGGCCTCGTAAAGCGCCTCTTTGTCCGGGTGATTCGCCAAGCTTAAAGCCTGTTCCTCAGTAATCTTCCCACCCTCTAGGATGTACTGCTTTGCTTCTTCTATTGTCATTTTCTCTCATTTAATAATTCCGTGTATATATATACCCAGTTGTAGAGACGGGGCACGCCCCGTCTCTACAACCGGATGGAAATAAGAAAGGCGGGAAGTATTCTTTCGGATACTTCCCGCCTTTACTATATTATATAATGTATAGTGAGCTACACGATGAGCCGGATGAGCGATCTCATTTGATACCGATACCGGGAGTAATGCCGTAAACAGTCCATGCGATACCGCGAGGCTCCGTTTGTTCTCCTCGGTATTCTCCCTCTCCTCGTCATCCTCTTCGAAAAATCCGTCCGTGAACGTACCGATACCGGTATGTAAAGACTGGTTCTTTTTCTCGAAGCGATCGGCTACAGAAAAGGATAATTGTCCGATCGTAACAGCCCTCTGTACACTGATGAAAGCCGCATACGCCTTCCGGCTCCATCTTCTGAAACGGAGTGCCTGCGAACGATATGTATACGACTTTCTCATCCTCTAATTTTCAATTGTCAAGCCACTTTATCCAGTTTCTTCATGATAGAGAACATGAACAACGCGGACAGTAAACAAAGAACGATCAACACGCTCCATACCATCCATAACTGCATGCCTCCCCACAAATAGCCGATGATAGCGACCAGATAGTTACCGATAGCCGTAGCCACGAACCACCCCCCCATCATCATACCTTTGTATTTAGGAGGAGCCACTTTGGATACGAAAGAGATACCCATCGGAGAAAGCAATAATTCGGCGAAGGTCAATACCAGATAAGTTGAGATCAACCAGTTCGGAGAAACCAATACCTGCAATTTGCTATCCGCCGCTAAAGCGTCCGGTGTAGGCAAGCCCATAGAACCGATCGCCAAGATCAAGAAACCGCAAGCGGCGATCATCATACCCAATCCGATCTTACGAGGAGCGGACGGCTCTTTCTTCTTATTAGCCAGATAACCAAAGATCGCCAACGATACCGGAGTCAATACAACCACGAAGAACGGGTTAAATTGCTGGAAGGTCTGCGGAAGGATCGTTACGGTTTCCGGCAGAGCCATATATTTGATACCTAGAGCGGCTAATGCGGCCACGGTCACGATGCTGGCGATCGTCTTACCTTTGCTCGTTGTGGATTGTGCGATAGCGAATCCCCCATACACGGCGATAACCAATAATGTTAAGTTAATCACATCAAAGCCGATACGATCCAGTCCGGTCACTTGGTTGGCCGTATAGTCGCGAGCAAAGAACGTCATTGTCAGACCATTTTGATGGAAAGCCATCCAGAAGAACAATACCACGGCGAATACCAGCAGCAAGGCGGTGATACGTTGTTTCGTCTCGGCAGGTGACAATTCCTCTTGCGGAGCGTGGGAAGCCTGTGCCTGTTTGGTGTTGACATCCGCATGCTTAAAGGTAGAGCGGAATCCCATATAGATAGCCATCGATATGATCAATGAGATACAAGCCACACCGAATCCATAGTTGTATGCCTCGGACAACTTCTCGATATACGTGGAACAGAACGTAGCCATATCGCCGGTGAAACCTTGTGCGCTTTGCAGAGCGGCGAGTGCCTCTTTGTTCTCTGCGGAGATGGTTCCGTTTAAGAATTGGTGAGCGAGTGCCGGAATTTGTGACTCGTAGAAAAGGTTATACTTACCCAACATCCAGTCTGTCATTTTCGTGGCAGCCGTAGGTGCGTACATGGCACCGATATTAATCGCCATATAAAACAAACTAAAGGCTTGGTCACGTTTACTTCTATATTCCGGGGCATCATAAAGATTACCTACCATCACTTGTAAGTTACCTTTAAATAATCCGGTACCGCAAGCGATTAGCGCTAGCGAGCCGAACATCATGATTTTTCCCGAGGCGGCATCTGTTGGGATGGCTAATAAAAGATAACCGACAAACATGATGATGATACCCGAGGTAACCATCTTTCCATAACCGAACTTATCGGCCATCATACCGCCAATCAATGGCATAAAATACACGAACGCTAAGAAGCTAGCGAAAATCGTTGATGTCTCAGCGGCCGTATAGCCGAATTTCGCTTGCAAGAATAATGTGAAAATCGCAAGCATCGTGTAATAACCGAAGCGTTCGCCCGTGTTCGCGAGTGCTAGGGCATAGAGACCTTTAGGTTGTCCTTGTAACATGTGTTTTAGATAATATTAGTTTATACTTATTGAATAATTTGCTTTATGGCGCCGGTTTCCGGATAGAAAAGAACCTTGACAGGGGCTTTCTTATCCTCAAACATAACAGGGGCTAATCCTTCCCGTGTTCCGAATTGAGTGATTTGGGCCTCTCCTTTGTAGAGTGTTTTTTTGTTCATTAGTATTTCTATGCTGGCTTTTCCCGGAACATTGTAGACGATTCCTTTCAATGATTTGTCTTTCTTCTCGGCTTCCTTGGCATCAAGGATCGGAGCTCTTTCTGTCGCTTTCAAGTTCATATAGACAGGGGTACCGCCCAAATCGTCAGCGTCTACGATACCTAGCTGCTTGGAGAAACGGAACAATACTTCTTTGTCTAGGTTGTCGTGGGGGATGATACTTACCTCATAATGCTCGGTTTCTTTGGTCAAGATTCCGGTGAATAGGTTTGTTAATGCTTTTTCTTGCTCCTCCAATTGCTGGATCACCAGTTTCATGGCTTCACCATCGGGAGGTAAATTATCCGCCTCGCCGGTCAAGATGTTCAAACGGCTTTCCCGGATACGGTAAATTTGTTTAGCGGCCACCTCCGCTTGTTTGGCGGTGGAGCCTGCCATTAGTAATTCCTCTGAGAAAACGGAAGCGTCTGTCACTTTTTGTTGGGAGCCTTTATTTTTCTTTGCGGCATCTAGCTCGGATTCAACTGGTGTATATTCTGCGTTTATCGAGCATAATAATCCATCTTCGGTAAGATAAGCGTAAGGGGCGACCGTACCTTGTTTGAATTCTACGATATAGGTATTATCCGCATCGGGTAATCCCCGGTTGATCAGACTGATTTTTCCGAGATCGAAATAAACCTTGTCTTCCGTGACCGCATCCTTTACGCCTAGATACTTCTCTGCATATTGATAGTAAGGCCCGGCTTTGCAAGTTACTTTCGTCACTTCGGCGTCTACGACTAGCGAGGTCTTGGGCAACGAGTAGGTGATTCCGAAATTATTGGCTTTTACGGCGTTCTTTTTTACCACCTTGGTTTGTGCCATAAGCGGCATTCCGAGGAGTAAACTAGCTATAATGATTATATTCTTCATATCCCAGTTTATTTTAATTCTGTATATTATTGCGCAAAACTAGGAAATATTTTGCTTAAAACCAATTGGAAGTATTCTTATTGCATGAAAATCCCGGACAACATTAAGAATTTCTAGATTCGCATTGTTCGGGATTCTGAGGATGTCCGGGGGAGAAAGCTTAAAATAGCACGTCTATATAGATCGGCAGGTGATCGGACGACTGGATATCGATCACTTGGTCGTTGATAATCCTAAATTCATGCTTTAGGTCGCCGAAGATATAATCTAAACGCAAACGGGGATGATCCGAGGGGTAGGTCTCTAACGTAGGGTCGGATAAGAGCCTCCACGTTTGTTTCATCGCCTTGAATTCCTTAGAGTCTGGCTCCATGTTGAAGTCTCCGGTGATCAGGATTGGTTTGTTTTCGCTTTTCATCGTCTCATTGATGAGTCGTATAGAGGCCAGGCGAGAGTCTGGGTCGAGCGAGAAATGTGTGTTACACAAGGTATAGTTCGGATATTCGAGACAAAGGAAGGTACGTGGCTCTTCCTTTCCCGGCAGGGGTATGTATTGGTAGCTGCGAGGTTTCTTGCGGGAGAGTGCGGCGATTCCGTATAATCCCTTAGAACGTTCTGTGGCGGGTGCGAAGATTGGATACATGCCGGTCAACCGTGCCAATTCTGCATATTGGTTGATCCATCCAGAGCGTTCGCATACACTGTCCACCTCTTGTAGCCCGACATAGTCCGGCTGGATCTTGTTGATCACTTCAGCGATTCGCTTCAAATTGGTCTGTTGGTCCATACCGATCCCGATGCGGATGTTGTAGCTCATGATTCTTAACGATTGTCGTGTCTTGCATAGGCCACTTCCCAAATTTAGGAGGGCGATGGTTAGGAGAAATAAGATTCGTTTCATGGATTTCTAAGGTATTTCGTGAATAGAAACCCCCGCAGACAACAAGAAGGACTATCTGCGGGGGGCTACAGTTATAAAAATTGAAGATTAATAATTATCGTTCTGTGTTAATGCGCCTCCTACATAGTCGATCTCGCTTTGTGGAATCGGGTAGGGGTATGTCTTATCGGTGACGAGTGTCCCGGCACCGGAATACTTGCCCTCATCAGTCTTGCCGAATTTCTGCATCGTAGATACGAAGGTGCCCCAGCGAATTAAGTCGTAGAAGCGTAATCCCTCGCCTGCAAGTTCGATACGGCGTTCGTGGCGAACGGCGGCACGCAGATCATCGGAAGCTTTCACTTTATACTTAGCGTTGAAAGTATCCTCGGTCACTCGATCGCTCTCCTTGAGATTGAACTTACGGTATTTTGCGTAGCTATCTGTCAAGGAGGTTGTCACGAAGGCACGGTAACGTACTTGGTTGATCAGGTCCGCCGCCAGTTGTTTGTCGCCACCCGTCTCGATCAGGCATTCAGCGTACATCAGCAATACATCGGCATAGCGGATGTGATAGTGGGTCCAATCCGTGTTCAATAAATCGTTTAGTGGCCGTCTGGAGAAGTCTGGATACTGCTTGCGGCTGTGTTGCTGTGGGAAATTGTCGTAGCCGGAATAGTCGTGTACCTCTTCGGAACCATCGTTCTTGACGAATATATCGCCGGATGACAATACCGTGTGTACCAAGCGTGGATCGCCTACCTCATATTCGTCTACCAAATCCTTCGTCGGACACTCGCCGCCCCATCCGCCGGCAATACCGCGACCGACATTCATTTGTGGACAAACGCTACCGCTAGTGTAGCTAGGAATGTAAGAGCGCAGGGTGATGAAGACGGACTCTTTTGACATATAGCCCTCTGTGGCGTTATTGAATAGCTTCTCGTAGTCATCTGCTAATTCATAGCTTCCGGATTCGACAACTGCCTTCAGGTCTTTCAGAGCCTCTCCGTAGTTGCCGTAGAACATCAATACCCTAGCACGGAAAGCCATGGCGGCCTCTTTGGTGATTCGTCCAATCTCGCTGGTTGGAAGGCTTTTTGCATTAGGTAGATTAGGTTCGGCAATTGCGGTGTTCAGGTCTTTCAGGATAAAGTTCATGACCTCCTCCTTGCTGGATTTCGTGATCGTACTTTTGTCGACGACTTCCAGGGGCTTGTCAAGTAGTGGAATATTCTGGAAGATTGTAGCTAGGTCGTAGTAATAGAACGCACGCATGAATTGAGCCTCTGCGATCCATCGCTGTTTGGTTTCTGTGCTGACCAAGCCTCCGGCATCATCGATCAATTCTGATTCAGGTGTGATTAGCGATAGGAATACGTTGCAGGCTGAGATCGCTGTTTGGTAGCGATGAGTCCAAAGGTCGGACAAGACTTGATTAGTCGCCATTGGTGTTCCGCGGGCGATTTCCGTGATACGAACGCGGTCTCCTGCATCAGAGCCGCCTTTGGAGCAGTCGTCGCTCAATTGATCTCCCAAGACAAATTTCATGTCCTGATAGTTCCAGCTATCCTGTAAGGGCTGATAGCAATTGACCAAAAGTTTGTAGCCGGCATCCTTGGTACTCAGATAAGTTACCTCATCCAATGTTCCCAATGGCGGGCGGTCTAGAAAGTCGCTGTTACAGCTTGTCGTAAGGGCACCGACGCATGCGATCGATACAAGTAATTTCCCTATGTTAACTATAGATTTCATAATAATTCATTTTAAGATTATAATTTCAAACTAAGACCGAACATGAATGTACGCGGTTGCGGATAGAATCCCATATCACAGCCTTTGTAAAGAGGCGAGTTATTGATCTCTCCGATCTCAGGATCTAGTCCGGAATAACCGGTGATCGTGAATAAGTTCTGTGCGGCAACAAAGAAACGAAGGTTGTTGATCGTGATCTTCTTAGTCCATTCGGACGGAAGCGTATAACCGATTGTCAGGTTCTTCAAACGAACATAAGAACCGTTTTCCACATACCAATCGGACATTTCCAAGTTCATGCGGCTATCCGCATCGATTGCGAAGTTCTCGTTTGTACTACCTGGTCCGTTCCAGTAGGTTGTTAATATATCTTTCGGAGCATTGTACCAACCGGTACCTGAATAGATGTCATATTTCAATATGTTTAAGATGTCGTTGCCGACTGATCCTTGGAAGAAGGCGGAAATGTCGAATCCTTTCCATTCTGCGCCTAAGGTCAAACCAAAGGTGAAGTCTGGATGAGGATTTCCTGTCATCGTGCGGTCTTCGTCGTCTAGTTTACCATCTTTGTTTAAATCTTGGAACTTTAAGTCGCCCGGCTTTGCGTTTGGCATTACCATTTGACCGTTGTTCTTGTAGTTGTCGATCTCTTCTTGGGTCTGGAAGACACCATCGGTTTTATATCCGTAGAAATAACCGATCGGTTGTCCTGGCTCTGTCATCGTATAGGAGAAGTATCCTAGATGGATGCCTTTACCCGGAATATTCGCTCCACTGCCTAGGCTTTTTACCTTATTTTTATAGGTGGATACGTTTCCGTTGATATGATATTGGAAGTCGTTCCCGATCTTACCGTCGTATCCTAGCGTTACTTCAAAACCTTTATTGCTTACGCTACCGGCATTCATCCACGGCGTGTTGGGGAATCCTAGTGAACTGGGCACGGGTACTTGCACCAACATATCACTTGTCTGACGGTCAAAGTAGTCGAAGGTTGCTCTCAAGGAACCTTGGAAAAAGGCCAAATCCAATCCGAAGTCCAGTTGGCGAGTAGTCTCCCATTTCAGATCCGGATTACCCACCTGCGTACGTCCGGCATACAAGTTCGTCTGATACGGATTACCGAAGAGGTAGTAGCTACCATTTCCGAATGTATTCATATAGGCTCCGGAGGAGATAGTCTGGTTACCGATCTCACCCCAAGCTGCTCTTAACTTACCTTGTGACAGCCACTCAAGGTTATTCATGAAGCTCTCTTCCGAGAAATTCCAACCGGCGGATACGGAGGGGAAGCAACCCCAGCGATTACCATCCGCAAATTTAGAGGATCCATCCCAACGGATATTGGCTGTGATCATATAACGGTTGTCAAAGGAATAAAATACACGACCGAAATAAGAATTCAGCGTACTTGTGGCGTAGTAGCCTGATGCGGCGGGATTCATGGTACCGGCGTTGATGATCTGCTGGTTCGGGTTGTTGTTGACCTGTCCTTCTTTATAGGCGTAGATCTCTTCGTAGCGTTCTTTCTCCGCGGAGGTACCGACCATGGCTGTTACCGCATGTTTGTCGAATTTTTGATTGTAAGTTAGGTAATTGTCGAATACCCAGTAATCTTTATTCGCTACGCTCCGACTGGCGCCCGCATAAGTGGAGTACTCATCTCCATCCAGATAGTAAGAAGGACGGAAAGAGTCGCTTTGGTTACGGACTAAGTCAAGAGCGATACTGGATTTGAAGGTTAAGAAGGGTAACAACTTGACTTCGCCGGAGATATTACTTTTCGTGGCGATCCCGTGCCATTGATTTAATGCGGAGCGGTCTACCTGTCCAACCGTGTTCGGTTTGTTTGAGTAAATCACGCCTGTATAGCGAGACCAAGGATTGGTCGGCTCATAACCACCCATAATCCGGTTTTGCAAGAAATCTGGGATATCCACTAGGTTGTCGCGATATACCGGAGTGATTGGGTCTGCCGCAAGGGTACTGAACACGGTTGCTGTGTAAGAGTTATTCTCATCTAGGTTGCGCCTGGATTCGTACGTGACGTTCACATTTGCGGAGAGGTTCAACCACTTGGTTACCTCAGAGTCTACGTTCAATCGACCGGAGAGGCGTTCATAGTCGGAACCTTTCAAGATTCCTTGTTGATCCATATAGCCAAAGCTAGCACGGTATCTGAGTTTCTTCATACCTCCAGAGAAAGCTAGGTTGTAATTCTGACTGATAGCTTCCTTGGGTTTACGGGTACTCTCTTTCCACCAATCCGTACCGGATCGTCCTCCGTTTTTCCCTAGGAAAGTAAGGATCTGCTCTCGCTTCTCTGATGTGGCGAAATCATCGATCAAGGCTTTCCCGGATGCGGCGTAAGCCCGGTTCTTATATTCCATGAAACCTTCGGCGTCTAGCATGTCATACGTTTTCACTACATCTTGGAAACCAATGTTCATATCAAACTCGATGTTGCTTCGGTAACTCTCGCCGGAAGCTCCTCGCTTTGTGGACACTAGGATCACACCGTTGGCAGCACGGGCACCATAGATCGCTTGTGCGGAAGCGTCTTTCAATACCTCTATGCTCTCGATATCACGGGCATTTAACCAACCGATATCACCTTGAGGTAGACCATCTACTACATACAACGGATCATTATTATTGATAGTACCGACACCACGGATACGGACATTACCGAGTGAACCTGGGCTACCGGAACTAGATGTTATGGTTACACCGGCTGCTTTTCCTTGCAAGGCGTCGGCAGCGCTGCGAAGCGGTAGGTTCGAGATCTCATCTCCTTTTACTTGAGAAACAGCTCCGGTTAAATCTCTTTTCTTGAAGGAACCGTAACCAACAACTACTACCTCATCCAACTTTTGAGTGTCTTCCGCTAAAGTGACGTTGAGGTTACTTTTATTGCCTATGTTGATACTTTGTTGGAGATAGCCGATGTACGAGAATTCAACGGTAGCGTTGGAGGGAACATTCTCTAGAATGTAGTTTCCGTCCATATCGGTCATAGATCCGATTGTCGTACCTTTCACTACAACGTTTACTCCGATCAGAGGCTCCCCATCTTGTCCTACTACTTGTCCGGTTAGCCGTTTGCGATTTTGGTTGGTGGATGGCAACTCCGTATCTTTCATGGTCTTGTTGGTAAGTACTACGTGATTCTTGACGATCTTATACGTAATATCCGTACCTCTAAAGACATTGTTTAATACTTGTTCTATGGATTCTTCATGGATATTGACATCAACCCGTTTATTCAAATTGATTTGATTGTCATTATAAAAGAATTTATATTCACTTTGGTCTTCAATCGCCTTAAAAACTTCAGTGATAGTTCCTTTTGTGATATTTAAGGATATAATTTGTGCTGATGCCGCTACTGTGTACGGCTGGAAAAAGGTTAAGCACAAACCTAAAAATAATGATTTTTTCAGGGTTCTGTAATTAGTTCTACCGGAACCATTGACATTCCCCGATATGAAATATCAGAGATGGATAAACAAGAGGCTGTGGAAGATAATGATCCTTATTCGATACTTAGTATTTTTGAAATAGAACGAATCACGGAAAATACGATAGAGGAATTACCAGATCAATGTAAATCCATTTTTAAATTGAGTCGTATAAATGGACTCAAGAACCAAGAGATCGCAGATAAATTGGCTATCTCCGTCCGTACAGTGGAAACACAGATATATAGAGCCCTTAAGATTTTGAAAAGTAGATTGAAAGACTATCTGGTTTCTTGAAAAAATATAATACAAAAATCTATCAATCTTGTAAGTAGCACATCGTTTTGAAGTGTCATACATATAGAATCGAGAAAAAACAATGAAAGAATATATAAAAAATATAATTGCGGAAAGTCTCAAAGACGAAGTAGATGTTGATAGGGAGTGGGAGCGTTTGTTTTCATCCATAGAGAAAAAAACTATTTCCAAAATGAAAACAAGAGGGCTATTCCTTCAATACATGAAATATGCCGCTGCCGTGGTTTTGGGCATAGGTATTTCACTATCAACGTTGTATCTTACGAATCAAGAGAACTTATCGACAGTTGGAAATTATAAATTAGTAACGAGCAAAGGAGAGAAGAGCTATTTGCAATTACCGGATGGTACGAAGGTTTGGCTTAACTCTTGTACAACTCTAGAATATGCGGAGAACTACGGCCATTCCAATCGTAGCATTTATTTGGATGGAGAAGCTTATTTTGAAGTCGCAAAGAATAAAGACTTACCATTTGTTGTAAAGGCAAACGGTATCGATGTGAAAGCGATTGGTACGGCCTTTAATGTTTCCGCTTATATGGAAGACTCGCAACTAACCACAACCTTGTTCAATGGCAAGGTCGCCGTACAACCTACGTTGACTAAACAAGAGGTCTTACTTGAGCCTAACCAAGTGGCGGTTTATGATAAAAGTAGAAATAAGATAGAAGTAGTGCCTTACGATAAGAAACTATTCGCTCAATGGAGAGGAGGTTTCTTGTCTTTTGAAATGATGTATCTGCAAGATATAACAAAGTTGTTGGAAAGGAACTATAACGTTGTGTTTCGTTATGAAAATCAAGGGATAAAAAAATTAAGGTTTAGCGGAAGTTTCCGTAACAACGAAGATTTATCGGAGATTCTCAATGTGATAAAGACGAATACGGGCATTCGCTATCAAATACTGAAAGATACTATAGTAATCAAATAATAAATCATTGAATTATTAATCTTAAAAACAGTCTTGCTTATGAGAAATGGATGATTTTTAGTGTAATACGGATAAAAACGTAACATTGTTAGATCTTATTATTAATCTTAAATTTATTAATTATGGCTAATCAGATAGGGAGTTCCGGTAGAACGAAGGTAATTGAGGCATTCGTTCTGTATAGCCCTGTATAAATAAGCGTTTAAAGACGTGTGAATATCGATGTTCTCACGCTTTTCCCAGAAGCGGAGGAAGACGTTTTGTAAGATGTCTTTTGCGTCTTCCGGGTCGGGGATAAATTTTCGGCAATGTATATAAAGTTGGAGATAAACAGACTTGAACAGGGTATTAAAGGCGGCTATATCTCCTTGTTTGATCAATTCGATTATTTTGTTGTCAGATGCCATTTTATTCCCGTGTATTATTAGAAAGGTGGAGCGTATAGGCAAGGAGAACATTCCTTGGGCCTATACGCTTACTGCCTGTCAATTAATGCTAACCCTATTATAAGATTTCGTTTGCGGTTTTATTGAAATATTGGATACATTCTTTAATATCCGGTACTGAGTTTTCCCAGTTGTATTCATACTCGATAGAGAATACTCCCTTGAAATTCTGGGATTTGAGTTCTTTCAACATTCCCTTTACATCTAGGATGCCTGTGCCCCAGATCACGTCGTGCTGCTCATTCTCTCCTGCTTTTTTCGGGGCGATATCCTTGAAATGCAAAGAGATGATTCGACCTTTGAGTTGCTTTAAGCAATCAATCTGGTTTAGCCCCTCCCGACGCCAATGCCCCACATCTGAACAAGAACCTAGCAAGTGGCTGCGTCCGGAAATGGCTTTCAACAAGTTCTCCGGTTTCCAATACTCGGAAGGCTGCGGGTGATTATGGACGGAGATCTTAATGTTGTATTGCTTGGACAATTTTTCTACTAGGTCCCAATCGCTTAAAGCCGGTTCGCAAGTAATGAACTCTAGGTCCATCGCTTTCGCGAATTTGAACATCTTTTCCCAATCGGATGACTTTTCGGCTACATACACCCCGGTTCCTACGATCTTGATACCTTTGGATGCCGCAAGTTCCTTGATCTCTTTCTGAGTTTGCGCGTCGAGGTTAAAATCGAATACTTTATCCCCCCATTTACCGCCAAGCTTATGACCGGGATAAATCTCGATGTATTTCAATCCGAGTTCTTGCGTCTTATCGAGAGCTTCCGTCAAAGGGAACAGGTGGAAACTATAGGATTGCATCCCTAGACGCCATCCGTTCTTCTCGGCCTTCGTTTGCGCTTCGGTTGGAATAGCCAATAGGCAGCAAACGATCGCTATCATTATTTTATAGATATGTCTTATCATATTCGGTTGTTATTAAAAGGTTTATCTTGGCATATCCGGCAAAGAGAAACCGTTGTTATACGTATGCTTGATCCATTCGTTGGCCATCTCCGCAGCGTTAAACTCGGCGAAGCGACGGTCGAAACGCGGATCTCCGTCAATTACCTTGAAATCATCCACCGTGACGATCTTGATCTTATCGTTCGGGGAGATGTTCGTAAACCGCATATTCTCTCCATCCCATTGCAACTCACGATGCAAACCTTGCAGTCCGGAGAGGCGAACGGCCAAGACTCCCATCACGACCATCTCGTTGAACGGACCGGAGAACTGGAAGTTGGATGAGGCTTCCGTACGATTTTCCGGGGATTCCTTACATGCACGGATCCAGTCTTGCTCATGGGCGTTGGTAGACCATATGTCTCCATTGCCGCCTTTCACTCTCGGGATCGTCGGTTTGGGCTGGTTGAAATGTTCCATGTCGGAAACCGGTAATAAGGTCGGGTTCATTCCGTAACAGCCTGTCATGATCTTTCCTTTCGTTCCGATGAAGATGATACCGCCGTTCTCGTCGCCCATCATCTGCCCGTCTTTCAATTCTTCCGGACGGGGAGGCATCAAGCCACCATCGTACCAATAGACTTTTACTTCCGGCATCTTGACATTTCCTTTGGGCGGACGTGCGGGGAATGTATACGTTACGATCTGTGCGTGAGGAGGGGAGTACAGATTACTCAAAGTCGAGCTGCCGATTACGCTGGTCGGATATTTTAAGTCGAGTGCCCAATACAACGGGTCCATGATATGGCAAGCCATATCGCCCAAGGCCCCGGTTCCGAAGTCCCACCATCCACGCCAGTTCCAAGGGGTATAGACCGGATTATAAGGCCGCTTTTGAGCCGGGCCGATCCATAAATCCCAATCCAGTGTCTTCGGGCACTTCGGGGTATCGTTCGGCTTCATCAAGCCTTGGGGCCAGATGGGGCGGTCTGTCCAACAATGTACCTCATATACATCGCCGATTACGCCAGACTGTATCCACTCCGCGATCTGCCGGCACCAGTCGAATGAGTTACCTTGGTTACCCATTTGGGTGGCTACCTTATATTTCTTCGCCAGTTTGGTAAGCAAACGCGATTCGTAAACGGAGTGGGTAAGCGGTTTTTGCGTATAGCAATGCTTGCCTAGCGTGATTGCGTGGGCGGTCACGCCGGCATGTGTATGGTCCGGGGTGGCTACCATAATCGCGTCGATGGATTTACCCATCTCATCGAACATGACACGCCAGTCTTTAAAGCGTTTAGCCTTCGGATAGTCCTTGAAGGTCTTGTCCGCATAGTGCCAATCTACATCGCATAAAGCTACGATATTCTCCGTGTTCATGTTGGCGAGGTTACGACGTCCCATACCGCCGACACCGATACCCGCGATATTCAGTTTGTCACTAGGAGCTGTATAGCCAAAGGATTTACCGAGCACGGAACCCGGAACGATCGTTAGTCCGGCTGCCGCTACGGCTCCGGTCTTGAGGAAACTTCTTCTCGAAATGTTTTTCATAACTATTAAATTTTAAGAAAACGATAATTCTATAATGTTTGTAAATGAAGGTTGCGCCAAAGAACCTTGATGCCGCCACCATCATGTATTTGTAACGCGATGCGCCCTTGACCGGCTCCGATCTTTTCATCCCGGATGTTTACCATCTCCTCTCCGTTGAGCCAAGTCTGTACATTATCTCCTTGTACCCGGATACGCATCGTGTTCCACTCTCCTTGTTTTAGGATGTTCTCCTTCTCGTCCGGGATCTGTATCAACCATCCTCGTCCGTAGGATTCGTAGATACCGCCCGTGTCAAAGCCTTTGGGGGCGACTTCCACTTGCCAGCCGTTTACCTTTACATCTTTTTCTTCTACAAAGGAACGAATAAATATGCCAGAATTACCATCCGCTTCCTGTTTAAATTCCACGGTAAGGTCAAAATCGTCGTAATATTCCCGGGTGGCTAGATAGCCGTATTGTTTATCCGGGCCACTTTCGCATACTAATAAACCATCTTTTACATACCATAATTCTGTGCCGTATTTATCCCAGTTCGTAATGTCCTCGCCGTTGAATAAACGAGCCTCTCGTGTCTTGCGGGGAAGTTCCTTGATCTTGATATTACGGAACCATGCGGGATAACCGTGGTCTTGCAAACAAATCAAGCCTTTATGCGCTAATCCGTATTCAGGAGCGTTCGCCCATTTACCGCTGTTCTTACGGGAGAACCAATCATCAGACCATGCATCGAACTCTACGGTTTTGTGCCCGTTCATAAAGTAGGTGACATGTCCGTTGTCAAAAATAATCTTAGAGTTGTTCCATTCGCCGGCCGGATGTACTTTTATCGTGTTGAAGTCCGGTAAATACATCGCATAATCCACTCCGCAACGTTGCCAATCTTCCAATGGCTCCGCGAAATTGATATCATCAATCAATTGATACTCGGGGCCGGTAACGTAGGGAACCGGGAATTGAGGACGTTCTACCACATGATATAATAAACCGCTATTTCCTCCTTTCGAGATTTTCCAGTCCCACGAAAGCTCAAAATTCTCATAAGCCTTGTCGGTGACGATGTATCCGCTGGCATCGCTACCTTGCCCGTCCGCTTGGATGGTTCCGTTTACAACTTCCCAAGGTCCGGTCAAGGCGGTTCCGTTATAATCCCGCCAGCCATCCAAGGTTTCCCCATCGAATAGAAGTTCCCAACCTTCCGCTTTCTCTTGTTCGGTCAATGTGTTATGCTTCGTGTTATCACAGGCGATTAAACCGAAAGCAGCTGTCATTACGAACGATACGATTGTTATTTTCATGTACGTATAGCTTTATTGTTAATACAAATTTGTCGGTGTTTTATATATGAGACAACTCTGGGGCAAGGGATACGTAAGCTCTTTTTCCTTTTTTATTTATTTTAACGGAAGTGTATGGCAATCGGTCATTTATTAGTCGGCAAACGCAGTAGTACTGACTTTGCCAAGTAATATATACTAACATCGCCAACGCAGTATATCTGATTTGGATACACTAAATACATTATATGATGTAGCCAAATGTTGCTGTAATAGTTATGGTATCAACGACTGAAGCTTTTCTTTACAGAAAATACTACAATAAGCCAGTAATCGAATACTTTATTTAAAGTGTTGATAATCAATATTGTGAAAATATCATGATGTTTATGCTGAAACACGTACGTGTTTTCGAAAAAAGTCGTACATGTTTAAAAAAATTCATGTACGTGTTTTTCTATAAAATGATAGGGATACAACTATACATGTTTAAAAGTTACAATAACTCTACTTTACAGGGCTTTGTCATAAAAGATATCGCTGACAATTATCGAGTGAGTAAGAAAAGGTTGAAATGTGATAGCAAAAGGCGTTGGGGTACCATGAAAATTTACTACCACCATTCTATATGTACACTGTAAGTCCGTATAATATATGGAATAGCGGTAGTAATTGTAACAAACGAGAGTAAAAACGCCCGTTGTTTTTGCTGGATTTATTTGATTTGCTTAAACGCTTTTCCGAGCATATCCGTGATGTCGCTGGCGATCATGCTCTCTTCCGAGCGGAAAGCGGCGGCGAGATCACCGGCTGTGCCGTGCAAGAATACTCCGACTACAGCGGCAGTTTCCGGAGAATAGTCTTGCGCCAATAAGCTGAGGATGATACCCGTCAGCACGTCTCCGCTACCGGCGGTTGCCATGCCCGGATTTCCGCAACTATTGAAATAAATGTTTCCTGCCGGAGAACAAATAGCGGTATAAGCACCTTTCAATACGATACAAATCTTATGTTCGGCGGCGAAAGATTGCGCTTTCATCAAACGGTCGTATGAGTTCGTGCTTTCACCCGCTATCCGGTCGAACTCCTTCGGATGGGGAGTGAGGATGCTCCGTGGCGGGATCTTATTGAATAAGTCCTTGTTGGATGCCATTATATTAATAGCGTCCGCATCGATAACGACTGGTTTTGTGCTGGATTGCAGGATACGTTCGATCGCTGCTGCGGATTCTAAATGCTGTCCGAGTCCCGGTCCCATACCAACAGCGGAGTAACTACCTATCTCGGGAACCGTAGAGAAATAATCAGGATTTGCGTCTAGACTTAACATCGCTTCCGGGAAAGCGGTCTGGAAGATTGATTCGCCTCGGGTCGGGATATGCACGGTCAATAGTCCGGCTCCACTCCGTAAGCATGCCTTTGCGGATAATAGGGCGGCTCCCATTTTTCCTTTACTTCCGGCGATCAATAAAGCATGTCCGAACGTTCCCTTATGGGCGAAACGTTTGCGAGACTTTAACGAATAGGATATATCTTCTTCCGTAACCAATGAGTAAGGGGAAGCCGTCTCATAAATTGCGTCCGGATGGATTCCGATATCCAGTATTTTCCACTCGCCTACGTATTGCTCATTCTCCGGAAAAAGAAACGCCAGTTTCGGGAAGCCGAATGTCAAGGTTAAGCTGGCCTTGATGATCGCCTCCGAGTCATTCTTACGATTATCTTCCCCGAATAAGCCGGAAGGAATATCGATCGCTACGACTTCCGCCTCGGATTGGTTGATATAATTGACCATAGCGGCGAAACCTCCGGTGAGAGGACGGTTTAATCCCGAACCGAACAAGCCATCGATCACCACGTCTCGGTCGGTTAGCGTCGGCGGCTCAAAGTCACGGACCACTTCCGTAAATTCGATCCGTTCCATGTCGAGCAGACGCTGCTTGTTTTGCTCACACTCTACGGACAGATGCTCCGTCGGGTTGAATAAATACGTCTCTACCCGGTATGATTCCTCGTTCAAAAGGCGGGCGATGGCCAAAGCGTCGGCTCCGTTGTTGCCTTGACCGGCGAAAATCACGATGCGGACCTGCTTGGAGTAGCGCCGGCAAAACTCATGGACGAACGTCGTAGCGGCACGCTCCACTAAGTCGATCGAACTAATTGGCTCGTGTTGAATCGTATATTGGTCGAGCTCCTTTACCTTGTCTGTAGCGAATATCTTAATCATAATTCTAGATGTCTGGGGTTTTATTCTGCTTACAAATGTATAACAAACTTTGGTATGTTGCTACACTTTTTTGTGCATCGCCGAAAAAGTTGTACATTTGTCCCCTCGAAAACCGAAAGATTTATGGACAGAATTCGTCTAAAAGACAAAGAATTTGAACTGTTTATTCCGGAGTCGGATATTCAGGCGGCTATCGCTAAAATGGCCGTTCAGATTAAAGCGGATGTGGAAGGGAAAAATCCTCTATTCGTGGGTGTGCTAAACGGGGCTTTTATGTTTGTCGCCGAGCTGATGCGTGAGCTGGATGTTCCGTATGAGCTGACATTCGCTCGTTATTCCTCGTATCAAGGAACTTCCAGTACGGGCATATTGAATGAGATCATGCCGGTGCAGGCTGATATTCGCGGACGTATGGTGATCTTATTGGAGGATATTATCGATACGGGCTTTACGATGAGCTACGTGATGGAGAAGCTTCGGAGCGAGGGTGCCGCCGATGTAAGATTGGCAACGATGCTTTTCAAGCCGGAATCCTTGAAATGCGAGTTGACTCCGGATTATGTAGGCTTACAGATACCCGCTGATTTTATCGTGGGACATGGTTTGGATTATGATGAGTTGGGCCGCTCATATAAGGATATCTACAAGGTTGTGGAATAAAATAGTATACATTATATATAATAAAGGAACAATAGTATGTTGAACGTGGTTATTTTTGGTGCTCCCGGTTCAGGTAAGGGAACACAAAGTGAGTTGATTATTAAAGAATACGGTTTGGATCATATCTCTACTGGCGATGTATTGCGTGGCGAGATGAAGGCTGAGACTGAACTGGGCAAGATCGCTAAGGATTATATCGAGAAGGGACAATTGGTTCCGGACGAGTTGATCGTTGATATGTTGGCGAATGTATTGGATAGCAAGAAGCCGGCTAAGGGCGTAATCTTCGATGGTTTCCCTCGTACGATCCCTCAAGCGAAAGCCTTGAAGAAGATGTTGAACGAGCGTGGAACAGACGTTTCCGTTATGTTGAACCTTCAAGTAGAGGAAGAGGAGTTGATCAAGCGTTTATTGGAGCGCGGTAAAGTATCCGGACGTTCTGACGATAACTTGGAGACGATCAAATCCAGACTGGATGTTTACCATACTCAAACAGCTCCTTTGGCAGACTACTATGTAGGTGAAGGCAAGCACGTAGCCATCAAAGGGATGGGAACAATCGAGGAAATCTTCGGTCGTATCAAAGAGGCGGTTAATAACGTAAAATAATTGAAATAAACCAATATGGCTGAATCGAACTTTGTAGATTATGTCAAGATCTATTGCCGCTCAGGAAAGGGTGGAAGAGGATCTTCTCACTTCCGTCGTGAGAAATACATTCCGAAAGGAGGTCCCGACGGGGGCGATGGAGGGAGAGGAGGTCATGTGTATCTCCGTGGTAACCGGAATTACTGGACGCTCCTTCACTTGAAATATGAGCGTCATATCATGGCCACCAATGGTGAGAGTGGTAGCGCGAAGCGTAGCTCGGGTAAAGACGGGGAGGATCGAGTAATCGAGGTTCCTTGCGGTACGGTTGTTTACGATGCTGAGACCGGAGAGTTTATTTGCGACGTTACGGAAGACGGTCAGCAAGTGATGTTGCTGAAAGGCGGTCGTGGCGGTCTGGGGAATTTTAACTTCAAGACGGCTACCAATCAAGCGCCCCGTTATTCGCAACCGGGTGAGCCGGCATTGGAACGTACGGTGATTCTTCAGTTGAAATTGCTGGCCGATGTCGGTTTGGTAGGCTTCCCGAATGCGGGTAAATCTACCTTGCTTTCTGTCGTATCCGCCGCTAAACCGAAGATCGCTAATTATCCTTTTACTACGTTGGAGCCTAATTTAGGCATCGTGAGTTATCGCGATAACCGTTCGTTCGTAATGGCCGATATACCGGGTATTATCGAAGGAGCAAGCGAGGGAAAAGGTTTGGGACTTCGTTTCTTACGTCATATCGAACGTAATTCCTTGTTATTGTTCATGGTTCCCGCTGAGGCAGACGATATCAAGAAAGAATACGAGATCTTGCATAATGAGTTAGTGAAGTATAATCCGGAATTGCTGGATAAACGCCGTGTACTGGCCATCACCAAGAGCGATATGCTGGATGAGGAATTGATCGAGGCTTTGTCGCAAGACTTGCCGGAGGGAATTCCGTATGTCTTTATATCTTCTATCACGGGACTGGGTATTGTCGAGTTGAAAGACCTTTTATGGAAAGAGCTGAATAAGGAGAATTTCCATGAGGCAGAGCGAATTGTCCATAAGAATATAGATGTAAGCACGTTGGAATTTGAGGACGACGACGAATACATCTTCCCCGTGGATGAGGACGAGGATGACCCGGATGAGGAATACGAGGAATACTGGGACGATGATGAAGATGAAGATACAAGAAAATAAGCAAATAGAGGTGTCGCGGTTCTCCGGGTTAAGCGGATACCGCGACATTTCTCATTTTACGACAACACGTCATGGCGGCGTGAGTACGGGAACGTACGCTTCGATGAATCCGGGCGTTTATACCGAGGATGATCCGGGCTTCATCCGGAAGAACTTGGAACTTCTTTCGGATGCGGTCGGGATTTCCCTAGAGAATATGGTTATACCTCATCAGACCCATGAGGATCGAGTATTGGCGATCGACGCGTCTTTCCTTTCGCTGAATGATAAAGAGCGAAAGCTACGTTTGGAAGGCGTGGACGCTTTGGTGACGAATGTTCCGGATGTATGTGTAGCCGTATCTACGGCGGATTGTGTCCCTGTCTTGTTATATGCGCCGGATCGTAAAGTGGTAGCTGCCGTCCATGCGGGTTGGCGGGGTACGGTTTTACACATAGCTCGTAAGGCGGCAAGCTTGATGATCGAGGCATACGATTGCGATCCTACTCAATTGGTTGCCGGAATAGGTCCCTCTATCAGTCAAGCGGCATTTGAGGTGGGAGAGGAAGTCGTAAAAGCTTTTCAAATGGCGGGCTTCCCAATGGAGCGGATTCTTCGACGTAATGCGGAGACTCAAAAAGCGCATATCGATCTATGGGAAACCAACCGTTTACAATTGTTAGAGGCAGGATTGCTCTCCGAGCATATAGAGATCGCTGGCATCTGTACTTATATTCGGTATGAGGATTATTTCTCCGCTCGTCGCCTCGGTGTCAAAAGCGGCCGGATCCTTACCGGGATATGCTTGAAAAAATCTTAGTTATATTGGCTCAAACTTATAATAGACATGATTTCAATCACTCTTTCATCTGAGATATCGGAGGCTTGCCCCGATCTTCACGTGTTGGCTATCGCCTGCCAAGTAAAGAACACGGAGCCCGATGAACGACTTTGGGAAGAAATAACCCGTGTTGAGGAGGACATCCGTTCTACCTGTAAGATAGAGGATATTAATAAGTGGACTCCTATTTTCGCTACCCGTCAAGCTTATAAACGTCTGGGGAAAGACCCGAACCGGTATCGCCCTTCCGCCGAGGCGTTAAGACGGCGGATACTTCGCGGGCTTCCTTTATATAAGATAGATACCTTGGTGGATATCGTCAATCTGGTTTCTATCCGTAGCGGTTATTCTATCGGAGGATTTGACGCAGATAAGATTGTAGGCGGATTGGAACTAGGTGTCGGAAAAGAGGGGGAAATTTATCACGGTATCGGACGTGGTGAATTGAATATCGCCGGTCTTCCAGTCTACAGGGATGGAGTAGCGGGTGTCGGAACGCCTACCAGCGATGAGGAACGTACCAAGATTGAAATGTCGACCACTTCATTGTTAATGATTCTGAATGGTTATTCCGGTAAGGAGGGCTTATTGGAAGCGGGTGGTTACTCGGTTGACTTATTAAAAAGATATGTCTCAGCGGTAAACGTGGAAGCGGAACTGATATGCCGAGAAAACAGAGGAAAAATAACGTTATAACCGTGTTAATATTGTTTACAAAGCGAAAAATGTCCATCTTTTATGCTAAAAAACATCTATAATCTTTTGTTTTAATCATTTAATCTATAAATTTGTCCCCAGTAATCAAATGTTATCATAAAATGATTGAATTAATTGGTACAAACGCCGGCCTTGTATGGAACGTTTTAAATGAAGGCGGTAAAATGAGTTTTAAGGCAGTGAAGAAAGCCACGAAGATTAAAGCGGAAAAAGATATGTACGCCGCTTTTGGTTGGTTGGCGAAAGAAGGTAAATTAGCTTTCGAGGAGATTGAAGGTGAAATGTATGTTTCTTTAGTGTAAACAAGAGGAACGTTTACAAGAATTAGGGAGGGCTGTTCGATTTTTTTGGACGGCCTTTTTATTTGTCCATACGTTTTCTGTCAAAATAATTAAGTCTACAGTTGGTTAATTCAATTCAAAAACTTACTTTTGTGTAGAATTTGGTGTGAAATGACCGAAGATCATAAGAGATTGTTAGCTGTATTTGAGGTTAGAGTTCGTGATTTGATGGCGTTATGCGATCAGCAGAAACGTAGAATTGACGAACTTACAGCTGCTTTGAGCCTTAAAGACGAGGAGTTGCGGCAGGCGAAGGATATGATTGAAGGATTGAATGCCAAATGTGATAACATGCTGACGGCGCGAATTGTTTCTACGAATGAGGAAGAGATGAAGAACGCCCGGATGCGGTTATCAAAATTAGTGCGGGAAGTAGACAAGTGCATCGCACTTTTAAATGAATAGAAGCGATGGACGAAGAATTTCTTATAAATATAGTGATAGCCGGAAAGAAATATCCGCTTACGATCAAACGTCATGAGGAAGAGTTGGCACGTGCCGCCGCTGATCAGATCAACAGCAAGATTCTTCAATACAGGCAGCATTTTGCGGTCGAGGTGGATACGAAAGATTTGTTAGCCATGGTGGCTTTTCAACTCTCGATGCATAATCTGGAGTTGGAAAAACGGAATGATACAAATCCTTTTACGGATAAGATACAGGAGCTTACAACCGAGTTGGAAGGATATCTGAAGAAATAACATACATATTGTAAGAAGAGAGTTTCCGCACTGCTTTGCACGGTAAGACCGTGTGATGGTAGTGCTTTTTTTGTATATAAATAAATGAATCTTAAATTATTAGTTAAATGGTTGGAATGTATATAATCATACCGATAGTAACCTTCATCATTGGTGGGTTGCTTGCGTGGCTGGGCATGCGTTTCCTTCTGAAGTCGAAGTACGACTCCGTGCTTCAAGAGGCGGAGAAGGAGGCTGAGGTGATAAAGAAGAACAAGATGCTGGAAGTAAAGGAGAAGTTTCTTCATTTGAAAGCGGACTTGGAAAAACAGGTATCACAGCGTAACGCTAAGATCCAGTCTGTCGAGACTAAATTGAAACAAAGAGAACTGACGATGAATCAACGTCAGGAAGAGTTACAGCGTAGGAATAACGAGGTAGAGGCTGTAAAGGAGAATTTATCTTCTCAGTTGGAGTTGGTGGAGAAGAAGAAGCAAGATTTGGATAAACTTCATCAGAAGGAAGTGGAGCATTTGGAGGCTATCTCCGGGTTGTCCGCCGAGGAAGCCAAAGAGCGTTTGATCGAGTCCTTAAAGGATGAGGCAAAGACGCAAGCCGCTTCTTACATCAACGAGATCGTCGAGGAGGCGAAGATGACCGCTAATAAGGAGGCGAAGAAGATCGTGATCCAGTCTATCCAACGGGTAGCGACGGAGACGGCTATCGAGAACTCTATTACCGTGTTCCATATTGAATCGGACGAGATCAAAGGCCGTATCATCGGTCGTGAGGGACGTAATATCCGTGCTTTGGAAGCCGCTACCGGTATTGAGATCGTGGTGGATGATACGCCTGAGGCTATCGTTCTTTCCGGATTCGATCCGGTTCGCCGTGAGATCGCTCGTTTGGCCTTGCATCAATTGGTACAGGACGGACGTATCCATCCGGCTCGTATCGAGGAGGTGGTAACGAAGGTGAAGAAGCAAGTGGAAGACGAGGTCGTAGAGACTGGTAAGCGTACCGTGATCGATTTGGGTGTGCACGGTTTGCATCCGGAATTGATCCGTATGATCGGTAAGATGAAGTATCGTTCTTCTTATGGACAAAACTTGTTGCAACATGCTCGTGAGACGGCCAACCTTTGTGCCGTGATGGCTTCTGAGTTGGGCTTGAACCCGAAGAAAGCGAAACGTGCCGGATTGTTACATGATATTGGTAAAGTGCCCGATGATGAGCCGGAATTGCCGCACGCTATCTTGGGTATGAAGCTTTGCGAGAAATATAAGGAGAAACCGGATATTTGCAACGCCGTAGGCGCTCACCACGATGAGGTGGAGATGCAGACGCTGTTGGCTCCGATCGTACAGGTTTGCGACGCTATTTCAGGTGCTCGTCCGGGCGCACGTCGTGAGATCGTAGAGGCTTATATCAAGCGTTTGAATGATTTGGAACAATTGGCTTTATCGTATCCGGGTGTTGTCAAGACTTACGCTATCCAAGCGGGTAGAGAGTTGCGCGTAATCGTTGGCGCTGATAAGATTGACGATAAGGACACCGAGAACTTGTCCGCTGAGATCGCTAAGAAGATTCAGGATGAGATGACTTATCCGGGACAGGTTAAGATCACGGTGATCCGTGAGACTCGTGCGGTAAGCTACGCTAAGTAAGAATATATTTAATATAAATAAAAAAGGCCGGCTTGTGTAAGTCGGCCTTTTTTATATCTGTCGCTATCGATTTCCCAGATCGTCGTATAAAGTTTGTAATAGGACTTTTCCTTTCTCCAAGCGGGTCTCGTTTCCGCTTTCAGGTTCTTCTACTAAAATCTTGTTCCCTTCATTGTCGTATACGGAAACACCGGATTCGTCTATAAAGCCAAATCCATTATTGAATGTATAAAAGGCGTAATGCGGGACGCAAGGATTCAATATATCTTTGCTGAATGAGAACTCATCCGTGGGGAGACCCATCTGATTTAATAAGGTGGCTGCCAAATCGGTTTGGTTCGCATACGTATCGATCACTTTAGGTTCGGCGATCGCTCCGCCTAGCCATAGCATAGGTATGTGGAAACGTAAAGGTCCGTACTCCTGCATGTTTTCAGGGTAACGGTATCCGTGGTCGGAGACAAAGATGACTACCGTATTTTTCCATGCCGGCAGTTCCTTGAACGTATCAATGAAATTACCGATACAGCTATCCGTAAACGCGACGGAGTTTAGATAAGGATGCTCCAAATGGTGAAACGGGACCTCGAATGGCTCATGGCTACTTAATGTCAGGAATGTACTTAACCAAGGTTTGCCGTCGACTGGTCTTTGCTTGATATCCTCGTAAAGATGCGAGAACGTGATATCGTCGTTTGCTCCCCATTTACTCAGACGGCTGCTCAAGGGAAAATCACGGTCTGCCGTTATCTTGCTGTAGCCGGAACTATAGAAATAACTTTGCATATTCGTGAAATTGATATCACCTCCATAGAGCATATCCGCCGTATATCCTTCTTTGTTAAGACTCTTTGCGATAGATGGAAGGGTCTGGCTTTTCACCGGATACTTCATGATGGAGGTGGTGGGTTGGGCTAAATAGCCGTTCAATACGGAGACTAAGCCTCGGTCGGTACGGAACGAGTTGGCATATAGGTTCGTGAATAATACACCTTCTTTGCTCAGCCGATTCAAGTTCGGCGTAATTCCCGGCTCACCACCAACAGCCTCGATAGCATTTGCCGTGAAACTCTCCATGATGATAATGAGAATATTGGGACGAGTCGTTGTCAATAGCTTGACAGGCTCTGTAGGTATGGAATCTCCCGGGCATAAGGAGTCTTGGGCTTGAATGAGCGTATCGAATAAGGCTTTCCGCTTTTCCTCCGGGTAGAAATCGAATTGCGAGGCAAAATCCTGTTGCTTACTCAATGAGGCTATCAGACTGAAACACGGGTTGATCGCCGAATGATTCAAGAACTGGTTCTGGCTGAAATAAACCATGCCGACATTTGCCGTAGACGTAGTTACGCCTCCCCGGATCGGAATAAACAATATTCCCCCTGCTAAGAGGATGGCGAAAGTACTTCCCAATTGTTCCAATCCCGTAGGTGGAAAGCTAGGCTTTACTGGCGCGAACCGGAGGATGAAGGTGAACCAAGCATAGATACTTAGCGCATATGCCACGAATACCAATAATTGGATAAAGAACATTCCCAACGGAACACTCGCCATCGCATCGGCGGGCGATTGCAGGTAGAAGAATAAAGTAGCGTCCAACCTGAATCCCCAAAAGCTGTATAAAGCCACATCTACGGAGAAGATTGCCGATACCAGAATTCCCATGATCAAGAAGTACCCTTTCAATACCTTCTTCAACCAAGTGCCCGGAAGCCAAACTGATACTAGAGTCAATAGGAGAGGGATGGCGGTAAGGTATCCCGCTATCGTACAATCCAGCTTCAGCCCATGAAGCATAACCTGTAGGAAGTCCGTGAAGGTACAAGCCTCGGACAACGCATGCTGATAAAACATAAATACCGGTTTTTGAATAACAAAAACCGGTAGCCATGCGATAAAAACGATTAGTATGAATAATAATCTTTTTTTCATTTCGAATATAACTTTTCCCGTAACTCCGCGATAGCCGGATCTGTGATGTAATCATCATAATCCATCATCTTATCGATGATACCGTTAGGAGTCAGCTCGATGATACGGTTCGCTACGGTCTGTATGAACTCGTGGTCATGGCTGGAGAACAGGATATTGCCCTTGAATGTCTTCAACGTATTATTGAAGGCTTGGATGGATTCCAGATCCAAGTGGTTGGTCGGCGTGTCCAATATGATGCAGTTGGCGTCGGTGAGCATCATACGTGAGATCATACAACGCATCTTCTCACCTCCGGAAAGTACGCTTACCTTTTTCATGAGCTCCTCGCCCGAGAACAACATACGTCCGAGGAAGCCTTTCAAGAATACCTCGTTAGTATCCGGCGAGAACTGGCATAACCAATCGAGCAGGTTGATATCTGTATTGAAATATTTGGAGTTATCGAGAGGAAGATAAGAGGTCGTGATCGTCTGTCCCCATTGATACGTACCGGCATCCGCTTTCTCCTCACCGTTGATGATCTGGAACAAGGCGGTCATGGCACGAGGGTCGTGACTGATAAATACGATCTTGTCATCCTTCTCCACGAAGAAGTTCAAGTCCTTGAACAATACCTGTCCGTCGATACTCTTCGACAATCCTTTCACTTCAAGGATCTGGTTGCCCGGTTCGCGGTTAGGCGTGAACAAGATTCCCGGATAGCGGCGTGAGGACGGTTTGATCTCCTCGATATTCAGCTTCTCCAACATCTTCTTGCGACTGGTGGTCTGCTTGGACTTCGCTACGTTGGCGCTGAAACGGCGGATAAATTCTTCCAACTCTTTCTTCTTTTCCTCGGCTTTCTTATTCTGGTTCTGCTGTTGACGAAGCGCTAACTGGCTAGACTCGTACCAGAAGCTATAGTTTCCGGCGAATAATTGTAATTTACCAAAGTCGATATCCACGGTATGCGTACAAACGGAGTCGAGGAAGTGACGGTCGTGGCTAACAACCAATACGGTATGCTCGAAATTAGAGAGATAATTCTCCAACCAAGAAACCGTCTCAAGGTCCAAGTCGTTCGTCGGCTCATCCAATAATAGGTTATCGGGCTGTCCGAACAAGGCACGGGCCAATAAGACACGTACTTTCTGCTTACCGCTCAAGTCCTTCATATACATATAATGCAAATCCTCCTTGATGCCTAGTCCGCTCAATAGGTTGGCGGCGTCGCTCTCTGCGTTCCAGCCTTCCATCTCGGCGAATTTCTCTTCCAGTTCCGATACGCGGATACCGTCGGCGTCGCTGAAATCAGGTTTCTCGTAAAGGGCGTTTTTCTCGCTCATCACCTCCCATAAGGTCGTATGTCCCATCAATACGGTATCCATAACCGTATATTCATCGAACGCGAAGTGATCTTGGCTCAATACGGAAAGACGTTCGCCCGGTCCTAGGTTAACGCTACCTCTGGTAGGGTCTAATTGCTTGCTGATTACACGGAGAAACGTAGATTTTCCGGCCCCGTTAGCACCGATAATACCGTAGCAATTGCCCGGTGTAAACTTCATGTTCACATCCTGAAAAAGGATGCGTTTTCCAAACTGTACGTCCAGATTGTTAACTGTTATCATATTTCGTATACCTATTAAATTGCGATTGAGGATGCAAAGGTACGAAAAATATTGTTTATCTTATCATTGGATGTCATACATCCCGCTCGTTCTCTCCCTTTTTTAGGCTAATTATCTTTTGGGCGTTGAGCGGTGAGATAACGCTTTTCCCGGTTTTGGCTTCCAGTCCTCTTTTCTTCCATTCATCTGTTAGATCTTTCCGTATCTCTATGGATTTCAATCGTTGGTTGATCCAATTATCCGAATAGCCCAATCGTTTATAATCGGCCATGGCTTGCTCGATAGACAATTCCGGGTCTTGCATTTGATCCAAACGTTCCTTCGCTATTTGGGCGATCCATAACTTAAAAGGTTCTGCCTTTGGAGATGGTACTGATTGGATAAGGCGGAAGAGTTGCTCGGTATTGGCTACGTCGGTTAAATATTTCTTGCCATCAGCGGCCTGCATTTTCAGTTGACTACAATTTGTAGTCAACTCGCTACCTTCTCTTTTCAATCTGGTTTTTAATACACTCCAGTATTTTCGAGGGTTGGGGCTATCTGTTAAAATAGATATAACATCAACGATCGAGAAATACCATTCCTCTTGTTCGTCATCCCATATGGCGCGAACTTTTCTTTCTTCGAATAAGCGGATAGATTCTTTTTGTGTCATTTGTAGTTGCTTTGAGTAGTTATAGACAAAGGTAAATGAGAATTTAGTATATCCATAGTTTAATAGTTTGATTAAAAGTTTATTTATCGCAAAGTAAGTATATTAATCTCATTTAAGCAAACGATACGCGGTTTAAATGAGAAGGTACGAAAAATATTGCTTATCTTTGCATTATACATTAATATCCAATTGTGTAATGAATAAACAATCTGTCATATCTCTTCTTCGGAAAGCAAAGCAGCCTTTGTCGCAGAGTTGCGGTGTAAAGCAGTTGGGGCTTTTTGGCTCTACTGTTCGTGAGAGCAATACGGAAAGTAGTGATGTGGATATATTGATCGACTTTGAGGATGATAAAGAGACTTATTCCAATTTCCTTTTGGCTTGTGAGATATTAGAGAAGCTTTTTGACAGATTGAAAGTGGACATAGTCACCCTTAAAGGGTTAAGCCCTTTTATTGGCCAGCAGATATTAAAGGAGGTAGAATATGTGTAAGACCCCTATCGTTTATTTGCTGCATAGTAGGGCTTTATGCGATTTTGGCTGTGTGCGACCTCTGTTTTATGGGAGAACCATGGTGCCGATACCTGCATAACGTGGGGATTATCGTGGGGTGCGTGTGCTTTATCAGCCTCACGGCGACCTGTTTGGAGCGAGGGCTTTGTCGGGTAAGCGGTTTTCTGGCGGGGAGCAGCTTCTTTGTTTATGCTTATCATGGGATGCCGTTGGCGTTGGCTATCAAGGTGGTGGTTCGGTATCTCCCTCCGGGGTCTGAGTTAGAGGTGATAGGCTTGTATTTGGGATCTGCCTGTGTGGTGATAGGGATCGGACTCGCTTTGTATGGCGGGATGAGGCGGTGTGTCCCTTCCTTTTTATCGCTGATTACTGGTGGACGATAGTTCTCATCACTAAAATGGCTTGTCTGCGTAATTCGCTTATTCGTGGCTTTTTGCTTGGAATGGGCGCTTTTCGCTGACAAGCCATTCCTTTGAATAGGCTGAAATAGCGGGAATAGAGGGGAGAAAAGAGAGGATTTGGTTGTCTTTTCATGCTGCGGATAGGCATTGTAAGGTTGTTACGATCCAGTTGTAGGGTGTTTACGGCGGCGTTGTTAGTTGCTTTCGACTGCGAATGCTATTGTTTTCGGAGCGAAACACTATTGTTTTCGAGTGAAAAGTCTATTGTTTTCGAATAAGAAGTCTATTGTTTGTATGTTTGAGGGTGATAAGAGACGGGAATCCCCGCTAGAATAAAAGCCCCAAAAAACGATATATCATTGAAAAATAACTAATTGCGGATTTTTATTCTCAAATATGGAAACCGACTGTACTCTGGGGCGAAATATTCGATTCTCTGGAGCTTTAGAATACAAAATGTCAGAATGTCAAATTGGGCGATCTTCTATTATTAACAAAGGAAATCTCATTATCTTAGGGCAATGTCATAGGTTGTAGAGATGGGGCGTGCCCCGTCTCCCGTATCATGTGCGATGGATTCATGTTTCTTTGGCTATGGATGAAATTTGGTATGGTTGCCTTGTTTTTATCTGAATAATAAGGCTGGATTGGAAATAAATATCTACTTTTGTGCTCTAAAACATTAAAGTAAACGAAAATAGAAAGATGGCTGCAACGAAACGAATGAAACGTGCCTTGGTCTCTGTGTTTCACAAAGACGGGCTGGACGAAATCCTAAAGAAATTGCATAGCGAGGGTGTGAGCTTTGTATCAACAGGTGGTACTCAATCATTTATCGAGTCATTGGGTTTGCCTTGTGATGCGGTAGAGGACTTGACTTCTTATCCGTCTATTTTGGGCGGTCGTGTGAAGACGCTTCATCCGAAGGTATTCGGTGGTATCTTGGCTCGCCGTGAGAACGAGAATGACCAGAAACAATTAGCTGAATATGAGATCCCGGAGATTGACTTGGTTATCGTTGACCTATATCCTTTCGAGGAGACTGTCGCTTCCGGCGCTGAGGAACAAGCAATTATTGAGAAAATAGATATAGGCGGTATCTCTTTGATACGTGCCGCCGCGAAGAACTTCAAGGATGTGGTAATCGTAGCTTCCAAGGCTCAATACCAGCCGTTGATGGATCTTTTGAACGAGAAGGGCGCTGAGACAAGCATCGAGGATCGTAGATGGTTCGCCAAAGAGGCGTTCGCCGTTTCCTCGGGTTACGACTCCGCTATCTTCAATTATTTTGATGGCCGTGAAGGTTCCCATTTCCGTGCAACGGTAGATAGCCCGATGCATTTGCGTTATGGCGAGAATCCTCATCAAGCCGCTAAGTTCTATGGTAAGTTTAACGATATGTTCGATCAAATCCATGGAAAAGAGATTTCTTACAACAACTTATTGGATATCGACGCTGCCGTGAACTTGATCGATGAGTTTGACGAGCTGACGTTCGCTATCTTAAAACATAATAATGCTTGCGGTATCGCTTCCCGCGGTAATGTGGTTGAGGCTTGGAAAGAGGCTTTGGCCGGTGACCCGGTTTCCGCTTTCGGTGGCATCTTGATCACGAATACTACGATTAACAAGGAAGTGGCCGAGGAAATCAACAAGATTTTCTTCGAGGTGATTATCGCTCCGGCTTACGACGCTGACGCGCTGGAGGTACTTCAACAGAAGAAGAACCGTATCATCTTGATCCGTAAGGATTGTAAGACTTGCCCGATGCAGTTCCGTTCTTTATTGAATGGTGTCTTGATGCAGGAGAAGGACTTGAGTATCCAAGGTAAGGCTGATTTGGAGCCTATGACGGATAAGCAGCCGACAGCCTCGGAGGTTGAGGACCTGTTGTTCGCCAACAAGATCGTGAAGAACAGCAAGTCCAACGCGATCACCTTGGTGAAGAACAAGCAGCTTTGCGCCAGCGGTATCGGGCAGACCTCTCGTGTGGACTCTTTGAGACAAGCCATAGAGAAGGCTAAATCATTCGGCTTCGACTTGAATGGCGCCGTGATGGCTTCCGACGCTTTCTTCCCGTTCCCCGATTGCGTTGAGATCGCAGACCAAGCAGGTATCACGGCCGTAATCCAGCCGGGAGGCTCTATCAATGATAAGTTGTCTGTCGAGTACTGTAACCAACATGGTTTGGCTATGGTGAAGACAGGTGTTCGTCATTTTAAACATTAATAATAAGACTAATGGGATTGTTTTCTTTCACACAAGAAGTTGCCATAGATTTGGGTACCGCTAATACCATTATCACGTGTAATGATAAGATGGTGGTAGACGAACCTTCGGTGATTGCTTTGGATGCTCGCTCGGACAAGGTGCTGGCTGTCGGTAAGGTGGCCCGTGAGATGTACGAGAAGACGCACCCGAATATTCGTACCGTACGACCGCTTCGTGAGGGAGTTATCGCGGATTTCTACGCTGCCGAGCAAATGATTCGCGGCTTTATCAAGATGGCGAGCGGAAGGAAGCGCTGGTTCGCTCCGTCCTTACGTATGGTGATCGGTATCCCTTCAGGTAGTACGGAGGTAGAGATACGTGCCGTGCGAGACTCTGCCGAGCATGCCGGTGGACGTGATGTGTACATGGTTTTTGAGCCGATGGCTGCCGCTATCGGTGTCGGTATAGATGTCTTGGCCCCCGAGGGTAATATGATCGTGGATATAGGAGGTGGTACTACCGAGATCGCTGTCATATCCTTAGGTGGTATCGTGTCGAATAAATCAATCCGTATGGCGGGTGACGATTTAACGGCTGATATCGTGGAGTATATGCGTCGCCAACACAACGTGAAGGTGAGTGAGCGTATGGCCGAGCGTATCAAGATCAACGTGGGTTCCGCGCTTACGGTATTGGAGGATGCTCCGGAGGATTACGTGGTTCACGGCCCGAATCAGATGACTGCCTTACCGATGGAGGTACCTGTCTCTTATCAGGAGATCGCCCACTGTTTGGATAAGTCTATCTCGAAGATAGAGGCGGCTATCTTGAGTGCCTTGGAGCAAACCCCTCCCGAGTTATATGCCGATATCGTGAAAAACGGTATCTATTTGGCTGGCGGTGGCGCTATGCTTCGCGGTTTGGATAAGCGCTTGCGGGATAAGATGAATATCCAGTTCCATATCGCCGAGGATCCGTTGCATGCCGTGGCGAAAGGTACGGGAGTCGCTTTGAAGAATATTGAGAAGTTTAATTTCTTAATCCGATAAGAGTAAATAATTGAGAATTGAGAATTGAAAGTTGAAAATTAGCGAGCCGATAGGTCTGGTTCTTTTCAATTTTCAATTCTCAACTTTCAGTTTTCAATTCCTATGCGTAAGTTACTAGAATTCCTGATCGGGAAGAGGCATTGGTTTTTGTTCATTCTGCTTGAGGCTGTTTCGTTGATGTTGGTCTATCGTAATAACGCGTACCAACGGAATATTATATTCAGCTCAGCGAATGTCGTGACAGGATATATCGCCTCGATATCCGGATCTGTCACTTCTTATTTGAATCTTCGGGATATCAATAAGGAGTTATTGGAGCGTAACGGACAGTTGGAATTGCAAATGCTGGATCTGCAAGATCAGTTAGATGCGCTGATTGCGGATACGGTTAGTTTTAAGGGATTTGCGCCGGATTCGACGGAGCAATTTCCTTATTCGTTTGTCGTGGCGGATGTAGTGAACAACAGTGTCACGCATTTGTCCAATTATATTACCGTGGATAAAGGGAAGCTGGACGGGATCATGCCCGATATGGGAGTTGTCTCGGAACGAGGTGTGGTGGGTATCGTATCGACGGTTTCCGATCATTTCTCCGTGATCATTCCGTTGCTGAATCCTAAGTTCCGGTTGAGTTGTAAGGTATTAGGTAGTAGTTATTTCGGGTCATTAAGCTGGAATGGACGCAATACGCTGTACGCCAACCTCGATGAGTTGCCGCGCCATGTGGAGTTCCAGAAAGGCGATACGATCGTGACGAGCGGTTACTCCGCCGTATTCCCCTCGGGTATTATCGTAGGTACGGTCGCTGATTTCGAGAAACAACACGATGATAATTTCTATTCATTACAGGTCGAGCTGGCTACGGATTTTCAAGCGTTGAACAACGTGCGTATTATCAAGAATTTCCGTCAGACGGAGCAAATTGGTGTAGAACAAGAGGCGAAAAGAAATGATTAATAATTTACTGCGTGGTTTCATATATTTCGTGGTGTTTGTGTTGATTCAGGTCTTGATCTTGAACAACATTCATTTCTTGCGGATCGCTACCCCGTTTCTGTATCTCTATTTCATTATTAAGATGCCGGTCGGTAGCTCACGGACGCAAGTCGTTTTCTTCTCTTTCATAGCCGGGGTGGTTATCGATACGTTCAGCAACACACCGGGTATGCATGCGGCCGCCTGTACATTGGCGGGATTTTGCAGGGAGCCCTTAATCCGTGTATTCATGGGGAAAGATTTGCCGGAAGGTATTTACCCGTCTTATAAGACCTTTGGTTTCGGAGGCTTTTTCCGATATGTGTTATCGTTTGTGTTGATACAACATACGACTCTTTTCGTGATTGAGTCGTTGACTTTATTTGACCCGTTGTTTCTGGTTGTCCGTATCCTCTCGAGCGTGGTGATGACAACCTTATTGATTTGTACGGTAGAAGCATTCAATATAGAGTCTCAGAAAAGTGGAGAATAATACCAAGTATGAGTTTGAGAACAGGCGCTATGTCTTAGGTGGGGCGGTGATCCTGTTGGTTATCATCTTTATTATCCGTTTGTTCATCCTTCAGGTGGTCGACAACGATTATAAAGCTTGGGCGGATAGTAATGCTTTCTTGAAAAAGACCTTATATCCTTCCCGAGGCATGATGTACGACCGTAATGGTAAATTATTGGTCTATAACCAGCCCGCTTACGACGTGATGCTTATCATGCGTGAGATACAGCCTTTCGATACCCTCGATTTCTGCGATGTGCTGGGCATCACGAAAGAGCAATTCCTCAAACGTATAGCGGATATTAAGAACCGGCGGTTAAATCCCGGTTATTCTTCCTATGTCCCTCAAGTATTTATGAACCAGCTTTCCGCGCAGGAATATGGCGTGTTGCAGGAGAAGTTATACAAATTTCCCGGCTTCTATATACAGAATCGCACGATCCGCCAATACGAGTATCCCAATGCCGCTCTTGTGCTGGGAAATATCGGCGAGGTAAACCGGAAAGATATAGAGAGTGACTCTTATTATACACAAGGCGATTACTCCGGCAGGACCGGGATCGAACAATCGTACGAGGAATATTTGCGGGGCGTGAAGGGTGTCGAGATCCTGTTGCGTGACGCTCACGGACGTATCAAGGGGCGATACGAGGAAGGCCTGCACGATATCCAGCCGGAATCCGGCAAAAACTTGAAATTATCCTTGGATATGGACTTGCAGGCTTATGGGGAGAAGTTAATGCAGAATAAATTAGGGGGTATCGTGATGATAGAGCCGGAGACAGGGGAGGTGCTTTGTATGGTTTCCGCCCCTACGTATGATCCGAGTATCTTGATCGGGCGCCAGCGGGGAAAGAACTACGTGGCTTTGCAGAAGGACCCGTTGAAACCTCTGTTTAACCGTCCGCTCATGGCGCAATATCCTCCCGGATCTACTTTTAAACCGACCCAAGGTTTGATCTTCTTGCAAGAAGGTGTGATTACCCCGGAAACTCAATATACCTGTGCGCATGGATACACCTTCCGGGGTGGTAAGCCGGCTTGCCACGGGCATCCGTCTCCTCTGAATCTGGTCGGGGCGTTGGCGACCTCTTGTAACTCTTTTTTCCCTTGGGGACTGCATGATATGATCGACAGCCGGAAGCGATATCCCTCGGTACAGGAGGCTTTTGAGGTTTGGAAGAATCACATGGTCTCAATGGGATATGGCTATAAGTTGGGAATTGATCTTCCGGGAGAGAAGCGAGGGTTCATTCCGAATAGTAAGTTCTACGATAAGGTGTACCGGGGACGTTGGAATTCCAGTACGGTTATCTCGATCGCTATCGGTCAGGGTGAGATATTGGCTACGCCTTTGCAAATCTGTAATTTGGCGGCTACTGTCGCTAATCGGGGATATTATATTACTCCGCATGTCGTAAAAGAGATTCAAGACACTCCGCTGGATACATTATATAGTAAGAGGCATTATACATCGGTGGATACGCATTATTATAGTTATATTGCCGAGGGTATGCGAGGGGCTGTTACGGGAACCGCTTATGGTGGAACCTGTCGTGGGGCGGCTTTACCGGATATCGAGGTTTGTGGAAAGACGGGAACGTCGGAGAATTCGCATGGTAAGGACCATTCTATTTTTATGGGATTCGCTCCTTATCAAAAGCCGAAGGTCGCCATTGCCGTGTTTGTGGAAAACGCCGGATTCGGTGCTACCTATGCGGTGCCTATCGGTAAATTGATGTTGGAGAAATATTTGAAAGGAGAAATATCCGAGGCTAACAAGGCGACGGAGGAATATATTATGAATGCCGTAATACTACCGAACAATGCGCTATAGGAAAACGGAAATATGGAAGTCGGTAGACTGGATTACCATTTTGTTGTATTTGATTATGGTAATCGCCGGTTGGTTTAGTATTTGTGGGGCGAGCTACGAGTTTGATAACGTTGGCTTGTTCGACCCGTCGGGCCGTCCGGGGATGCAGATGATTTGGATCGGTACCTCACTCGCCCTTATTTTCGTCATATTGATGCTGGAAAGTGACTTCTTCGATATATTCGCCTATCTGATCTATGCGTGCGTGATCGTATTGTTGATCGCCACTATATTTTTAGCACCTAATATCAAGGGATCGCATTCTTGGCTCGTATTGGGACCTATCCGTTTGCAACCAGCGGAGTTGGCTAAGTTCGCTACCGCTTTGGCCGTGGCGAAGTTTATGAATGGCTATGGCTTTAAGCTAACGACGGTCAAGAATTTCTCAATCACTTTGTTCTTGATCTTCTTGCCGATGGTTTGTATTCTTTTACAGAAAGAGACGGGGTCGGCATTGGTTTACTTGGCATTCTTCCTGATGTTATACCGGGAAGGAATGACTGGATATATTTTGTTGATAGGAGTTTGTGCGGTCGTCTTTTTCGTTACGGGAATGAAATATTCAGAGGTGATGGTGGGTATTACCCCATTGGGTGAATTAATCGTCTCTTGCCTTGTCTTATTAATAACCATGGGATTAGTTGGGAGTGTCCGTAAGGATTATATAAGCGTTAAGATCATGCTTGGGGGAATTGCTTCGACATTCTTGATCGGGTATGTCGTTTCTTTGTTTGTCCCGGTAAACTTCGCTTGGATATCGATAGGCTTGGTAGGAGCCGCGTCAATCTATTTATTCTATTTATCCATTCGAAACTGGGTATGGCATTATGCGTTAATCGCTCTGTTCGCTTTAGGTTCTATCTGTTTCCTATTTTCTGTGGATTATGTGTTTAATGACATATTGGAACCTCACCAACAAATTCGTATTAAAGTCTCTTTAGGCTTGGAGGATGATCCAAGCGGGGCGGGGTATAATGTGAATCAGTCCAAGATCGCTATCGGTTCCGGAGGATTATCCGGAAAAGGATTCTTGAATGGGACGCAGACCAAATTGAAGTATGTGCCGGAACAGGATACGGATTTTATCTTTTGTACGGTAGGCGAGGAGCAAGGCTTTTTGGGAGCCTCTGCCGTATTGATCGTATTCGGACTTTTTATTCTTCGTCTGATTGTATTGGCGGAGCGGCAAGATAATGCTTTCGGGCGAGTCTATGGCTATAGCGTAGCCTCCATATTCTTTTTCCATCTGGCGATTAATGTCGGCATGGTGACGGGATTGACTCCGGTTATCGGCATTCCCTTGCCTTTCTTTAGCTATGGAGGTTCCTCGCTTTGGGGATTTACGATCTTATTGTTTATTTTTCTTCGTTTGGACGCTTCTCGGAAGGAGCGTTAGTGGAAGAAGGTAAGACCCGTAAGCCGATTTCCTGAATGCCCGGAAGTTGGTCGTTACGCATCCCCTGCCGGAAGCTAAAGGTATATTGCCCTTTAACGGGGAAATAGTAAGCAGACCGTATCGGGAAACTGGATTGAAACAGGGAGATCCCGTCCCCATACCATTTCCCAAACTCATCAGCTAACATACATTCGATCGTATCCCTTTTTAAAGGACCTATCGGAAGTTCCTCGCTGCAAAATACCCATAGGTTCTGATACGGATACATATTATTGTTCCGTACTTCCAAGGTTAGGTCGTACGGAACCGATATATCCTCAATCAAGAAAGTGAAATAGTACTCCTTATTCTTCTCCCACGAGGTGTTCTGGATAGCTTGATACTGATCGTATACAGCTTCATTCTCGCAAGAGAAGCATAAGAAGCATGTTACACAGGCGGCAATGAACTTTTTAAGCCTCAGGCTTTGTCTCTGGCCTATTCTCCGTTTTATCAGGTCTGGCCTGTTTGATCGGTTGCTGAGGTTTGTCATTATTCGCAGGCTTGTCATTGTTGGATTGCTTATCGTTATTAGCTCTCGGCCTTTGTTTCGGGCGATTGTTTCGGTTGCTCTCCCTGTTATTATCACGGTTGTTCTCCCGATTCTCCCGACTGTTTTCCCGGCTATTATCTTTGTTATTCTCCCGGTTATTCTCTCTGTCCCGGTTATTCTCACGATTGCTATTCCTATTATTTCCTCCGTTGCGGCGATTATTGCCACCGGCTCCGTTTCCTCCGTTGTTCTTATTCTCAGAAACAGGTGCGTCGGTGTTGGTAACTGCCGTCGCAGTGGTGTTAGCTCCGTTCCCGTTTCCATTGTTCTCGCCATTATTCTTGTTGGCAGGACGTTTTTTCTTTTTCTTTTTAACAGAGTCGAAACGTGTGACGCTTTCTTGCCCAAGAATATCTTGAGCGTCTCGTTTCGGTGGTTGTGGCTTCGTATCCGCCTCTAGAGATATCGGCTTCATGCCTTTCTTATTCATGTTAATGACATCGAAAGCACGGCTTGCCGGAATCGTGATAAGATTAGCCGCAAATGATTTATCCGTAGAATAGGTAATTTCCCGTTTGAAAATATCCGTCTTGAAATGATAGTAATTATTATCTTTGGTCTCCAAGACAATTTCCCGGGAAGGAAGGCGTTTCTGGGCTTCCACATATGTATCTACCTCATAATTGATACAACATTTCAATTTAGCGCATTGTCCGGCCAATTTCTGGGGATTCATGGAAATATCTTGATAACGGGCAGCTCCGGTAGCGACCGATACAAAACTTGTCATCCAACTGGAACAGCAAAGTTCTCTACCGCAAGGGCCGATACCACCGATACGTCCGGCTTCTTGACGAGCACCGATCTGCTTCATCTCGATACGAACACGAAAAGCCTCCGCTAGCACTTTAATTAGTTGACGGAAATCTACACGTTCATCCGCTATATAATAAAAGATCGCCTTATTACCGTCACCTTGATACTCTACATCACCGATTTTCATATTCAATCCTAAATCGGCTGCGATTTGCCGCGAGCGAATCATAGTGGCATGTTCCTTTGCTTTCGCTTCCTCATATTTCTCGATATCGGTCGGTTTTGCCTTTCGGTAAATCCGTTTTGGCTCAGCTTCCGTGCGCACGTTGTTCTTCTTCATTTGCAGCAGAACCAATTTTCCCGTTAAAGAAACCGTACCGATATCATGACCGGGACTTGCCTCTACGGCTACTATATCACCTTTTTCCAAAGGTATTTTAGCACTATTCAAGTAATACCCTTTGCGGGTATTTTTAAATTGAACCTCTACGAAGTCAGTCGAGCCTTCCGCGTCGGGTACATCGCACAACCAATCATAGGTATTCAGTTTATTGTTTTGCCTTTTGCTGCAACCTTTGCAGCCCATATGGCTACTTCCTTTATCTAATATGAAATCCATTTATTTTTAATTTGTAAGAGGGCCATCGACATAACCACCCAATTTATCTAAATATGCAAAAATAGTGATTTATTCCCATTCAAAATCATAGTTATGATTTTTTCAGTTATAAAAAAAGACCCGAAGATAGGTGTTATACCTAACCTTCGGGCCTTTTCTTATATATTTACACGATTAGTCTACCAACCCATGGCTCTTGAATACCTTGTGGATTGTCTCCAAAGCGTAATCTAGTTGCTCTTTCGTGTGGGTAGCCATAAGGGAGAAGCGGATCAGTGTATCCTCGGAAGCAACTGCGGGAGCTACTACCGGGTTTACGAAGATTCCGGCCTCAAATAATTCTTTTACGATAAGGAATGTCAAGTCGTTGTCACGGATAAACAACGGGATGATCGGGGTAGAAGTATGTCCGATCTCACAACCCATGTTACGGAAACCATCCAATGCGTAATGAGTCAAATCCCATAAATGTTGGATACGTTCCGGTTCGCTTAACATGATATCTAATGCCGCGTTCGCTGCGGCAGTAGCGGCAGGCGTGTTGCTTGCGCTAAAGATATAGGAGCGGGAGTGGTGACGTAAGTAATTGATAACCGGTTCGTCTGATGCGATAAAACCACCGATAGAAGCGAAAGACTTACTGAAAGTTCCCATGATCAAATCAACATCGTTCGTAACGCCGAAGTGATTACAAGTACCGCGGCCATGATCACCGAATACACCGATACCATGAGCCTCGTCAACCATTACACTTGCGTTATATTTCTTTGCGAGAGCTACGATTTCCGGTAATTTAGCGACATCACCTTCCATGCTGAAGACACCGTCGATAACGATAAGTTTCACCTTGTCTGGCTCGCATTTCTGGAGTTGTTTCTCCAAGGAGTCCATATCGTTATGCTTGAATTTCAATTTCGTGGAGAAAGAAAGACGATGTCCTTCGATAATGGATGCATGATCCAACTCATCCCAAAGGATATAGTCCTCACGTCCGGTGATACAGGATACAACACCTAGATTAACTTGGAAACCTGTAGAGTATACGATGGCGTCTTCTTTACCAACAAATTCTGCTAAACGTTTTTCCAACTGGAGGTGTAAGTCCAACGTTCCGTTTAAGAAACGTGAGCCGGCACAACCTGTACCATACTTTTTAATGGCCTCGATCGCTGCTTCTTTTACTTTAGGATGATTGGTTAATCCTAAGTACGCATTAGAACCAAACATCAAGACTTTCTTCCCGCTGATTAGAACTTCCGTGTCCTGATCGCTCTGGATTTCCCTGAAGTAAGGATAGATTCCCATTGCCATGGCTCTTTGAGGAGCGTCGTACTTTGCTAGTTTCTCTTGTAAAAGTTTCATATTATTATAAAAGAGAATGATTTATCTCGCTATTTATTTATTCTAATAAAGAACACAGGTTCGCCGCGTACATAATCCCATGTTTCGGCAAATCCAGCCGCAAAAGTAGTAAAAAAATAACTTATAGTAGTCGAAATGCTTTAAAAGTTTTATAAAAGCATTATTTTTGTCCTCTCAAATAAAAAAGAAGAAGTGAGGATGAGCGAACGGGATATAAAAGTACAAGCTATCATAAACCCTATATCAGGTGTAGGGTCGAAGCGCAAGATACCTAAGATGATCGAAGGGATCTGCTCGAAAAAGAACTGTTCGTTAAACATTTCTTTTACAGAGTATGCAGGCCATGCCAGCGAGTTGACTCGGCAAGCCATAGAGGAAGGAGCTGAATATATTTTGGCGGTAGGCGGTGACGGGACGGTGAATGAGATAGCGAGAGCTATGATCCATTCGAACGCGATCTTAGGTATCATCCCGAAAGGTTCGGGCAATGGCTTAGCTAGAGAATTGCACATACCGATGGACGTGAAAAGGGCTATCGATCTGATCGCGAAAGGGCATGTTACGACGATAGATTGCTGCCGGGCGAACGGACAGGTCTTTTTCTGTACCTGTGGAGTCGGTTTTGATGCCGCCGTCAGCCAGAAATTCGCAAATGAGAAACGGCGCGGGTCTCTTACTTATATAAAGAATACGATAGAGGAGTATCTGAGCTATAAGCCTGAGCCTTATGAATTGGTGGTAGATAATCAGACGATCAAGGAGAAGGCGTTTCTAGTCGCTTGCGCGAATGCTTCGCAATATGGTAATAACGCGTTTATCGCTCCGCACGCGAATATACAGGACGGACGGATGGACGTTACGATCTTATCCCCTTTTATGCCATTGGATATCGCTCCTTTGGCCATCCAATTGTTTACCAAACAGATTGATCGGAATAGTAAGATTAAGACGATGAAAGCCCAGCAAGTCACGATTATTCGCCAACATCCGGGCGTGATGCACTTGGATGGAGAACCGATCATGGCAGATCGCCGTATCGATATTACGGTGGAACCAAAGGCCTTACATGTGCTGACTCCGGAGGTTGTGTCTTTCACCAAGGAGGTACATAATTTATTTGACGAGGTAACTCGCTTCTTCGATAAAAAACTTCCTTACATTTTCAAGTAAAAGTCTTTAGCTATAGCGGTGAATTCATCGCTATATCGATGCCGCTCGATTTCTAGGGTCAGATGAGACGACTTGGGTTTTGCTACCGGCGTCGCTGAGAGTTCTATTAATAAGCGCTTAGGAGGGGCGTCCGGTATGGGGGAAACGTGGGCTTCTCTCGATGGCGATAAAGACTCTTCTCGAGCGAGGTCTATTAAAGACTCCCGTTGATCAAAGGGAAGCACCAAGGCGATATTTCCTTCGGGTGCCAACAGTTTGCGGCTATCACGCAATAAATCCGGGAGAGATAGAGTATCCGTATGCCGGGCTAGATTACGTTTAGTATCCGGGCATTTCAATGAATCAATAAAATAGGGTGGGTTGGATACGATCAAGTCATATTTGATATTCTCATCCGGCATATATTCGGAGAGCGAGGTTTGATAGACTTGTATCCGGTTGGCGAAAGGCGATTTCGCGATGTTTTCCTGAGCTTGTAAACATGCGTCTGAATCTATATCGATAGCGTCTAGGATCGCGGTGCTACGCTGCGCCAGCATGAGGGCGATCAATCCCGTTCCGGTTCCCACATCCAAAATCCTCTGACATCTCTCTATGCTAGCCCACGCCCCAAGCAAAACGCCATCCGTTCCGACTTTCATGGCACATTTATCGTGCCATACCGTAAATTTCTTGAATTGAAAATAAGGATTTGCCATATCTCTATCGATTGTATGCCGCGAAATTAGTAAGAATTGAATGAAAAGCTGTAACTTTGGCACGTTTATTGTATTAACATATACAATGATGAATGTATATATGAAAGAAAAGACGAGAGTATTTTGCCAGAATTCGTTTGATGACTTGGATGACAATATTGGTATCGTAATGCCAATTCTTACAGAATGCGATGTAGATGAGGATTTCACAGAAGGAATAGAGAAAGTTGGAGACACTATACCCATTCTTCCGTTAAGGAATATGGTACTCTTTCCGGGTGTTGCCTTGCCGGTGATTATCGGGCGTCCTAAATCGATGCGCCTGATCAAAGAGGCTGTACATAAAAAGAGTTTGATCGGAGTTGTTTGCCAGAAAGAGATGGATACGGAAGATCCGGTTTTAGAGGATTTATATACTACCGGGGTAATCGCTGACATCGTTCGTGTCTTAGAGATGCCAGATGGTAGCACTACTGTTATTCTTCAAGGTAAGAAACGCTTTGAATTGAATGAGTTGACCGAGACAGATCCGTATCTTTCCGGTAAGATCACCGTGTTGGAGGACACGAAGCCGGACAAGACAGACCGCGAGTTCGAGGCTTTGATCTCAACGATCAAGGATTTGACCATCAAGATGCTTGGGGCCGTGGCTGAACCTCCCCGGGATTTGATCTTCTCGATCAAGAATAATAAGAATGTCTTGTATGTGGTCAATTTCTCTTGTAGCAATATACCGAGTGGATCGGCCGAGAAACAGCAATTGTTATTGATCGGGGACTTAAAAGAGCGTGCGTATCGGTTACTTTTTATCTTGAACCGCGAGTATCAGCTGGTGGAGTTGAAAGCTTCCATCCAGATGAAGACACATGAGGATATCAATCAACAACAAAAAGAATATTTCCTTCAACAGCAGATCAAGACCATTCAAGAGGAATTGGGCGGGAATATCAATGAGTTGGAGATAAAAGAATTACGGGAGAAAGCCAGTCGTAAGAAATGGCCTGCCGAGGTAGCGCAGGTCTTTGAGAAGGAATTGCGAAAATTGGAACGATTGCATCCGCAATCTCCGGATTATTCCGTACAGACGCAATATGTCCAGAATATCGTTAACTTGCCGTGGAACGAGTATAGTAAGGACAATTTCAACTTGTCTCATGCCCAGAAGGTCTTAGATCGTGATCATTATGGTTTGGAGAAGGTGAAAGAGCGTATTATCGAGCATCTGGCCGTATTGAAGCTGAAAGGGGATATGAAATCTCCGATTATCTGTTTGTACGGTCCTCCGGGAGTCGGCAAGACTTCATTGGGGCGTTCCATCGCAGAGGCTTTGCGCCGTAAATATGTACGTGTCTCTTTAGGTGGATTGCACGATGAGGCCGAGATTCGCGGACATCGTCGTACCTATATCGGTGCTATGTGCGGACGTATCATCCAGAATATACAGAAGGCGGGAACATCGAACCCTGTCTTTATCTTAGATGAGATCGATAAGATCACGAATGATTTCAAGGGGGATCCGGCATCCGCTTTATTGGAGGTCTTGGACCCGGAGCAGAATAACGCGTTTCACGATAATTATCTGGATATCGATTACGATTTAAGCAAGGTGATGTTTATCGCTACCGCTAATAATTTGAATACGATTTCCCAGCCATTGCTGGATCGTATGGAACTGATCGAGGTGAGCGGTTATATCATGGAGGAGAAGGTAGAGATCGCAGCGAAGCATCTCGTGCCTAAGCAGATGGATGTACACGGCTTGAAGAAAGGTTCCGTGAAATTCCCCAAGAAAACCTTACAAGTGATCGTTGAAGCCTATACACGCGAGAGCGGTGTCCGGGAATTGGATAAGAAAATCGCCAAAATCATGCGTAAGCTAGCCCGTAAGGTCGCTAGCGACGAGCCTATCCCGACGAGCATTAAGCCGGAGGATTTGTATGAATATCTAGGGGCGGTCGAATATTCCCGCGATAAATATCAAGGGAATGACTATGCCGGCGTGGTTACGGGATTAGCTTGGACGGCTGTTGGTGGTGAGATTCTTTTCGTGGAGTCGAGCTTAAGTAAAGGTAAGGGGTCAAAGCTTACTTTGACCGGGAATCTGGGAGATGTGATGAAAGAGTCTGCCATGTTGGCACTTGAGTATATCCATGCGCATGCGGCTCAGTTTAATATTAACGAGGAGTTGTTCGAGAACTGGAATGTGCATGTCCACGTACCGGAGGGGGCGATCCCGAAAGACGGACCGAGTGCCGGAATAACGATGGTGACTTCTCTTGTCTCCGCCTTTACTCAGCGTAAGGTGAAAAAGAACTTGGCTATGACCGGCGAGATCACGTTGCGTGGGAAAGTGCTTCCCGTAGGTGGTATCAAGGAGAAGATCTTGGCGGCTAAACGTGCCGGGATCAAGGAGTTGATTCTTTGCAAGGAGAATGAGAAGGATATCAATGAGATCAAACCGGAGTATTTGAAAGGCTTGGTGTTCCATTATGTGAGTGATATTCAACAGGTGGTAGATCTTGCGTTGCTGAGAGAAAAGGTGGATAATCCCTTGTTCTGATAACGACTTTTTAGGCATATATAGGTGTGGGCTTATACGTATATACGTGTAGGCCCATATTAATATCGGTGTAAGCCTATACGTATATACGTGTGGGCCTACGCCGATATAGGTGTTTTTAAGGGAAGCGTATACTTCTATTTAGAGCATTTCCGTAGGAATTCCAAGCTGTTGCGTATCTCTTGGATATCGGATTTGAAATCATCGTACTCAATGGAGATAAGCCCGTTGAAATGCTGACGCTTCAGCTCGTTGACGAACGCTTTTACCGGTAAGATCCCGGTTCCCCATGTAGCGTCTTCCATCTTGTCGGTGAGGTCTTTCAAATGTGCCACCTTGATGCGTCCGGATAACTTCTGGAGATTTTTGAGCGGATCTTCACCCACCCGTTTCCAATGGCCGATATCGGCGCATACTCCCATCAAGGAAGAACGGCCTTTCAGCGCTTTCTCTACCACCTCGGCACTTGCGTAAATGCATGGACTCGGATGGTTATGGATCGCTACCTCCATATCGTACTTCTTGGCGAGGGATTCGATGTAGTCTAACTGGTTTAACTCCGGTTCGACAGTCACGATATGCGCGCCTATTTTATGAGCGAACGCGAAGAACTTATCCCATTCCTCGTTAGTCCCATAAGAGGCTACACCAAAGGCGATCGGCTTGATTCCCCTTTTCTTGAACTCATGGCGTAATAAAGCGCAGTTGTCATCGCTCAAGTCGTAATTTAAATACGTCTCTTTTGGGAACGGAGCGCCCAATTCTTGGAAAAAGAAAGCCTCCGCATACCCCATGCCCAGTTGTTGGGTCTTATCCAAGGTCTCCATCAACGTAAGATTGTGGAAAGTCCAAGTCTGTATACCCACCTTCCAGTCCGCTTTTTGCGCCGCCAGCTGTACGGCCTGCCCAAGGAGCATGACCGTACATAGTGCTAATATAATATATCGTTTCATACTTATACCGGCATTTCCGGAAGGCTCCAGCCTTCACGATAGGTATGTCTGATATATTCGTTGGCAGCCTCTAGCGCATTGAACTCCGCGTATTTCGTATCGAAATAGGGGTGACCGTCTATCACCTTGAAATCATCGCTGGTTACGATCTTCAATACGTCGGAAGAGGATATATTGGTGAAACGCATGTTTTGGGCGTCCCACATCAATTTCTTGTTCAAGCCTTGCAGACGGATCGCTAATACACCCAATAGCACCATCTCGTTGAATGGTCCGGAATAAGCGAAGTTGGAAGTTCCTTCCACACGGTTCTCCGGCGATTCTTTACAAGCACGGATCCAGTCTTGCTCATGGAAACCGTCAAAGTATCCGGTAGCGTTCGGGATACGGCGCAAATAGGGGGTTACTTGAGGTACACGGCCGGATAATAACCGGGAGTTGAAACCTCCGCAATCGCAGATCAACGTGTCTTTAGTACCTACGAAGATACATCCACCCAAACCGTCACGCATCATATCTACACCATCCGGTAATAAGTCCGGACGCTGAGGAAGCATACCGCCATCGTACCAATATACTTTCACTTCCGGCAAGGCTACCTTTGGAAGATTGTCACGAGCCGGGAAGCGGAATTCTACCACCTCCGATTGAGGAGCGGATTCCGTATTGATCTGGGTAGAACGGCCTTGTACACGATCCGGATAACCTAACTTCAAGGATTGGTAAACCGGGTCGAGTACGTGGCAAGCCATATCTCCGAAAGCTCCGGTTCCGAAATCCCACCATCCACGCCAGTTCCAAGGGGTGTAGATCTCATGGAACGGACGCATGGCGGCCGGGCCGATAAATAAGTCCCAATTCATCGTCTTCGGACAACGTTGTTTTTCGGTTGGGCGCTGTAATCCTTGCGGCCAGATCGGACGGTTGGTCCATGCGTGTACTTCTTTTACTTCACCGATCTCTCCGTTCCAGATCCATTCGCATAATTGACGGACACCATCGCCGGAGTTCCCTTGGTTACCCATCTGGGTCGCTACCTTATATTTAGCGGCGAGTTTTGTCAATAAACGGCTCTCGTAAACAGAGTGGGTAAGCGGCTTTTGGCAATATACGTGTTTACCCATTGTCAAGGCCGTGGCCGCGATCGTGGCATGAGTATGGTCCGGAGTAGCTACCATGACACCGTCGATCTGGTCGCCCAACTCATCGAACATCTTCCGCCAGTCCCAATAACGTTTAGCGTCCGGGAATTCCTCGAAGCAGTTCTTCGCGTATTTCCAGTCGATATCGCAAAGCCCGATGATGTTCTCGGTTTTCATGCCGACCAAGTTCGGGTGGCCTTTACCACCGATACCGATACCGACAATATTCATTGTATCACTTGGTGCCTTATGGCCTAATCCAGCGATCGTTTTAGAGGGAACGATTGTTAGACCAGCTGCCGCTACGGCTGCTTTTTTCAGAAAATCTCTTCTTGATTCCATGTTGTATAATTTGTTTTTTAGTAGTTGCTGTTAGAAATTGAAACAGGAGGTTACCATTCTATGATCTGAAGGGTAAGGGGAGACTACCACGTCCGAGGTGGCCTCGCTTTCGCCTGTGATAAATGAGTCTGTTACCTTACATCCGGAATATAGTACGAAATCCAGACGGTCTAGTATTTCTTGTTCGCTAGGAACGGGAGTCCATGTATAGCCGGGTGTGGAGACCTCGTCCGGATGGATTGTCCGGTAGGAGTCGTTCATCCCGATCTCAGAGAAAGCCTTGGTTGCCGGCCACTCCACCTTGATCTTGTGGATACCGGCATCGGCAGCCCGTTGTGTCCAGTCCAAGAAAGAAGGCTCATTAAAATCTCCTGTTAAAAAGACAGGATAACCTTCTTTCATGACTTGCTGTATATCCTTTTGATAACGAGTTACTTCTTCACGCCGGGCCTCGTTGGCGAACCGGACAGCTTCCTCCTCGGTATCGATAAACGGATAATCGCCATAAGGAATCCCATTCAATTGATAAGGCTGATACGGGATATAATATAGATGGCAATTAAACATCCAGCAGAATTTGTCTTTGCCTACCTGTATCTTCACCCCGTAGCGGGAAGCCGTACTGTCGACGACCGGATAACGAGATAAGATATAATGTCCCTCCCCTTGGTTGAAAAGGTGGAAACCTAGGGATTCCGCGATTTCCGGCACATGATCGTGCTTGATGCCGTCTTCTTCATAGATATGCCCTTCTTGGATTCCTACGATATCCGTCTGGCTAGCCTCGATCACTTTCGCTGTCTGGCTAGGGGGAAGCTTTCCCCCTAGGGTATTCAACCAAATATTGAAACTACTGACTTTTACCGTTGCCGGCTTGTCGCTACATGCGCTCAATGCACAACAAAGTATGGCTACGCAGCATAAAATTTCACTTATCTTCCTCATGTTTCTCTGGTATTTACAGGAACAAATATATTAAATGTCCCGTTCTTTTCACTACTAAGACTTCTTAATTTATTTTACCATCGGCCAAGGAAACTTCGATACAAGCTGGATGCGTTGACCTGTAGCTTGTGATTTTCGGGCGGCCTCGATAATCTCTAATACGTGTAACGCATGCTCGACATTTATACGTGGTTCCGTGTTTAATGCCATGTGTTTGCTGATATCGGAAGCACCTTCTTGCCAAACATAGCCATTGGTGTCCGGAACGAAACGCTGGGGTACCGGATGATCCATCGTCGATAAGTCCACCCCGTTCGGTGCCCAGTCGTAACCTACCATATGCATATTGCCGTGGGAACCGTATAAGGAGATCGTCGCTTTCTCCTGTCCTTTACCTAAATGTCCGTATGGATCGAAATAGTTGAAACCACACTCGATATGAGAAAGGACTCCCTTTTCGTGTTCCATGATAATCATGGCATTATCTTCTTCTCGAACTTTGATCTTGCCCTTATCGTCTACGGTTCTCTCCGGGGTTACGATTGTAGTCATGGCAACAACGGATTTAGCCGGTCCCAATAATCCGGTTAGGGTAGCGATGTTATAGACTCCTAAGTCGGGCATACTGCCACCTAGCGGTTCGTAGAAGAAAGCGGACCAAGAAGGACCTTCATGTCCGTAATGTCCGTGCGCGCATGCCAGATTACCTAGGGTTCCTTTATTGATTTGTTCGGCCATAAAGGCAAATTGAGGACTGTTTACAACGGCAGGCGCACCCCAGATACGAAGCCCCTTGCTAGTAGCGAGATCGTATAATTCTTTGCCTTCCTTATAGGAATTCGCCAAAGGTTTCTCGCTCCAGACATTTCTTCCTGCCATCAAAGCCTTACGGTTCAACTCTCCGTGAACCTGCATATCGGTCAATGTAAGCATCAAGTCGAACTTGGAACCGCTAAGCATATCATCGATATGCTTGTACCATTTAGGTATATTATATTGCTTGGCCGCCTTTTGAGCACGATCCGGTTTGATATCGCAACAAGCCACGATTTCTACATACGGGCATTTCGATATATGGGGAAAATATTGGGTAGATACACTTCCGCAACCGATAACGGCTACTTTCACCTTTTTACCTTCCGATTCGAATTTCTCCGCATAGGCGGAAAGGGGTGATAGTAGTGACGCGAGACTTGCTGCGGCCGATACTTTAAAGAATTCTTTTCTATTCATGGCATTGATTTCTTAATACAATTAGTCTAAATCCTTAATCTTCACATTCTTGAAATATACTTTACTTCCATGGTCCTGAAAACAAAGTTTACCGGTGGTAGAGATACCGTAATCGGGGAAAGCTTCCCATTTACCGCTATAACGACGCATCTTCCAATCTTCGGACCCTTCTTGGAAAGAGAATAGTTTTTCTCCGTTCAGCCAGTGCTCAACATATCCATCCTTGTAAAGTACCATAGAGGAGTTCCATTCTCCCGGAGGGTTCACCTGTTTGGTTTCCGGTACATACATAGCGTAGTTGCAACCCGTTTTCTGCCAGTCTTCCAATCCCTCTTTTCCGGTCTCGCTGACCCAAGGATAGTTATCGTCATCGATCAACTGGTATTCCGGGCCGGTTTCAAAAGGAGCTTTGTACTTAGGTCCTTCTTGTACGTGATATAAGAATCCGGAGTTTCCTTGCGCTCCGATTTTCCAGTCCCATTTGATCTGGAAATTATGGTAATTCTTAACGGTAACGATATCGGTACTTACCTTGATCGTAGTATCCGCTATCACGTCACCACCGTTTCCGTAGCCGACGATCACCCCGTCTTCTACCTGCCATCCCTTGACATCACCCCCGTTGAACATTTTCCAACCGGTAAAATCCTTGCCATTGAATAACAAGGTATAGCCTTCCGCTTTTTCTTCCTCAGTCAATACATTATCTTTTACTTCCGTGGATGAGGAACGACTTCCACATGCAACCATACACATCCCGTAAATGGTTACTAGAAAAATAGATACGATCTTTTTCATCTGTTAGAATATTTAGTTTGATTATCTCCTTATGATAACGCCATTTGATATGGTTTATTTGTTCATTGGCAAAAATACTGCACATAAAGGATTTGGATAATAGAGTATCTAGCTAAAAAAAATGGATTATCTTTGCGTTATTCAGTAACCATCTAAAAGTTTTGGTTTATGGCGAAAATAAAGCATGGTTTTTCCGGTCAGCGGTTGATTGTCTATCCTTTCTACATTATAGAACAAGCGTTGAACAACCCGTTGGTTGCGGACTTGGTCGTACACTCTATGGGGTATTTTCCGAAGGCGGAAAACCATTATATTGATCGTGCGTCCGGTTGTGGAGAGTATCTTTTAATTTATTGCACCAAAGGAGAGGGCTGGTACGTGTTGGATGGAAAACGATATGTCGTACCCGAGAATCATTTTTTCATCCTCCCGGCAGAGAAGCCCCATCAATATGGTTCGAGCGAGCATGATCCTTGGTATATTTATTGGGCACATTTTAAAGGGAAAAAGGCGAAGTATATCAGCGATCAACTGCAAGGGGTGATCCCGATCGACATGGATGATAATTCCCGTATCGGCGATCGTATCGCTTTTTTTGATGAACTATTGAATGTGTTGGAGAGTGGGACGGATGAGGCTACGGTTAATTACGTCAATTTAAGTTTCAATCATTTGATCGCCTCTTTCCTCTATGTGAAGACGTATAGGGAGGCTAAATTCTCCAAAAGCAAGGCGGAGAATACGTTCTTTATTAGTTTGGCGACCCACTTCATGACGGAGAATCTGGAAAATAAATTGACATTAAAGGAATTGGCCTCTCATTTCGGCTATTCGGAATCTTATATGTACAGGCTTTTCTTCAAGGAAACCGGTTATGCTCCGATGAATTATTTCTTGCATATGAAAATAGACCGGGCTTGCCAGCTATTATTACATACGAATATGAAGATCAATCAAGTCGCCTTGAAACTGGGCTTTGACGATCCCTACTATTTCAGCCGTATCTTTAAGAAGATAGTAGGGACATCACCCAAGGATTACCGGCACTCGTTACCGAAGTGAGATATTTACGATGAACCTAAACGGGAATTTAGGGCTGCCCTAAACGAGGGCTTAGGGATACCCTAAACGGGAGCTTAGGGCTGGCGGTATTTATTCCGGTCGGCTTCCGTTATTTCCCGGATTACACGGCAGGGATTGCCGGCAGCTATAACATTGGCCGGAATATCTTTGGTTACGACACTACCTCCGGCGATTACCGTGTTATCGCCAATGGTCACCCCCGGAAGGATACAGGCTTGCGCACCGATCCATACGTTATCGCCGATGGTCACGGGAAAAGCGTATTCCAAACCCTCATTACGTTGCTTTACGTCAAAAGGGTGGCCGGCGGTATAGATGCCTACGTTCGGGGCGATGAATGCGTTATTGCCGATACGAACTTTCGCTCCATCCAAGATAACGAGATTCACGTTGGCGAAGAAATTATCCCCAATCTCGATATTATAGCCATAATCGCATTGGAAAGGGGATAGGATAACGGTGTTCTTCCCTTTCTTGCCTAGAAAAGAGGTTAGAATCCGATCTTTTTCTTCCTCTTGGTCGGGGGGCAATTGGTTGTATTTGAAAAGGACGCATTTCGCTCTTTTCATCTCATCTTGAAGCTCACTATCATGATTCGCATTGTATAATAGACCTTCCGCCGCTTTCTCTTTTTCTGTTTTCATATGTCTCTTACTAAGATTTATAAAACGATGATTTGCGCGAAGATACTATTTTATTGGGAGGAGTTTATCCTCCGATTCGTATTTCCAAACCCATTTTTTCCCCCATCTCCTTAAAGGGGAACAGCTCTTCTTTGGCTAGCATTTGCTCGCAGGGATAAGGATAGGTGAGACCTAATTGCTCGTATTTATCTTTTCCCAATGTATGGTAGGGAAGCAGGTGTACGCATTTGATACGATTTTCTTTCGCCAGCATGAATATTTCCCGAAGCGTATTCTCATTGAAATTGAAACCGGGGATTACCGGTACACGGATCGTTACTTTATTAGCGCTCTTACTGGATATATACCGTAAATTCGTGAGGATCGTATCCAAGTTCGCTCCGGTTTCTTTCTGAAGTAAATCCTTGTCCGTATGTTTGATATCGAACAAGAACAAATCGATAAGCGGAAGCGCTTGCTTTATCTTATCAAGATTCACTTGCCCGCAAGTCTCTACGGAGGTATGCAGTTTCTCGTTCTTGCATTGGATCAGCAAATCCATCAATCCCTCGAATTGCGTGAAAGCTTCCCCTCCGGAAAACGTAACCCCTCCACCGGAATTCAGGTAATAATCCCGGTCACGTAAAAGGATTTCCATAACCTCGGATGAGGTAATTGATTCACCGACAAACTTAATAGCGTTCTGCGGGCATATACGCTCGCAAGCCTTGCACGCCACACAAGCCTGCCGATTAAATACCGGATAATGATCTTGGATGGAGATATTTCCCCGTGTACAAATCGCCTCGCAACGTCCGCATCCGATACATTTATTCTTGATATGGAGCAGATGCGGTTTCCTTTTCTGGGATTCCGGGTTGGAGCACCATGGACAATGTAGGGGACAACCTTGAAGGAAAACGACGGTCCGGATGCCCGGGCCGTCGTGAACGGCGAACCGTTCGATCTCCATGATTGATAACCTATTCTCGCTAACCTTATATTTATTCATCATATAATACCCTGCTTAAAAGTTCCTGTTGAATATTGGGAGATAAATCGACGAATACCGCGGAGAACCCGCTTACCCGGACGATTAGGTCCGGGTAATTTTCCGGGTGCTCTACCGCGTCTTCTAAAACTCCCTTATCTACTACAGTCACCATCAAATGGCAACCCCCTTTCGCAAAATAAGTCTTGAACAGGCTCTTGATGACAGCCCTGTTCTCGTTGAACATGGAAGGAGAAAACTTAATGTTTTGTACCGAGCCTCCATGATACTTGGCGTCGAACTTCGCCAAGGAATTCAGCATGGCCGTGGGGCCGCTTTTATTCGCTCCCCCTTGCGGATTATTGGCAGGATTCATATACATGCACGATAATCGCCCGTCGGGTGAGGCGGCGGTCCGGTTTCCCCATTCCGTGTTTAATTGATTATTGCTGATAACGATCAAGAAGTATTGCATACCGATGGCGATACCGCGATTGCGTACGCCTTTCGCTACGAACTCGTACAAATCGTTGGCCATCGTATCGGCAGTCTCAAGGTCGTTACCATATTTATCACAGTTTAGGCAATCTTTTCGTAAAGCCTCATAGCCGTTAAAATTAGCTAGCATGGCATCATTCAATTGCCGTAACGTGTATTTTTTTTGATTGAATACCAGATCCCGGATTACCCACAGGGAATCGGAAGTGTTGATATTGCCATACGTCTCGTTTGTCCCGCCTAGATAACGTACGCCTCCGTCCAAAAGCGCTTTTCCCCGTGCGATGCAATCATCGGTCAATAGGCTGGTAAACAAGAAACTTACGTGCTGGTTCATCACCTCATACGAATGGTATTGGGCTTTGACAGACAGATCCAGATAATAATCGAGTAAAGCCTTGTAACCGTCATAGAATTCCTCGAATGTCTGATACTCCTCTAATTTCTTTAGAGGTACCGGCCCGGATTTACGTTTACCGTCAATCGGGTCGATACCATCATTCATATAAATCGTAAGTAGTTTTAGTAAATTGATGCAGATGTTGGGCGTACCCGTACTTTGTCCTTGTATCACGAACTCGGTACACCCGAAAGGCACGTATTGTTCCGCTGCTTTCTCGTCTACACGCATTCCGTACATGACGGCCGGGACGTTTACGTCGTCATTGTAAAGGGTCGGGTAAGTAGCTCCCGCACCCAAAGCGTCCAACGCTTCGTCCCAGATTTCCTCGGAGGTATCTTTATCGAAACGCAAGGTGAATTGTGGCTCTACATACCTGCAATTTTTCGCTACTTTCATGGCGATATGCAGGAATACGTCGGCCTCTTTCGGATGTTTGCGTCCTTTACCGCCTACGATGATACGTCCGTTTACGGTTGTACGGCGATTTTCAATCATGGTCCAAAGCGAGTGGATATATCGGTATGCCTCTTCGTCGGTCAATCGCCCGGACTTGAGATCGGCTACTAAATAAGGGCCTAGATAATCATCCAGACGACCGTAGTTTATAACACCGGCCAACAAAGCGAATAACCAGAATAACTGCATCGCTTCATGGAACGTACCGGGTTTCTTCTCCTTGATGTTCTCTAGGGCTTGGCAGATACGCTCTAATTCTTTTTGCCTTTTCATGTTGGCTGAAGCCATTTGCTCTCTAGCGTCTTGCTGGAGATGAGAAGCACAATCTACAAAAATATCCAGACATTGGATGCCTGCTTTGTAAAAGTTATTATCGGGTTGCTCTTTGAGTTTCTCCTGTAAATCAGAGCGAAGGCCACCGATGCCCTTATCCAATAGTTTCGGGTAATCCAGCATCATTCCGGATAGACGTGCGGTAGCGATCATCGGGTATTCGCAGTCGATGAACATACCCAATGTATCCTCGGTGAGGACCTCCTTGTTGAATTGGGTCTTTAAATCGTGATCCAACCAATAATCATATAACGCATCCACCCGTTTTCGTTCAGTTTCATCCAGTTGTTGCTGGAAGGCACGGAGTTTCTTGAATACGCAATAATGCCCGACACCCCCTAAGGAAGTTACGCATCCGAACCCGATCGGTAGGAAGTCCGTACGTCCGGCGATCAAGTCTTGATTCGTGATCTTGCGAAATAGCGTGGGGTATAAAACTTTCAGGCATTCCACTTCACGTATCTCTTTGGGTAGGGCGGCACAGGCTTTATGGACTGCCGTATACCGCTCCATGATCTCCAGTTGTACGATCAGAGGTTTCTCGCAAGGTAATTTCTTGCTGATCTCTACGTTTTGCGCCCCTTCTACATTGAAATTTGCCATATGATTATTGTTGTTAATATTGTGTAGAGACGGGGCATGCCCTATCTCTACAAGCAGATGATTTTTTAATGTTTGCTTCTTTCGGCTTCCCGCCAATTATTTTGATAACCGGTTAGTAAGTCCGTAAAACGTTTCGTGATCAAGTGCGGACGGGTGATCGCGCTGCCTACTACTACGGAATGAGCTCCGAGGAAGATACATTTCATGGCATCTTCCGGCGAGTAGATATGCCCCTCCATAATGACGTAGGCCTTGCCCTTGAAGTCACGGCACATACGGGCGAACTCCCGTAAATCCGGTTGCTCGATATGTTTGGTAGCTTCCGTATACCCATATAAGGTAGGGCCAACGATATAGGCTCCCATTTCTACGGCACGTACGGCTTCCTCATAATTGGATACGTCGGCGAAGATGATCGCTTCCGGAATTTCCTTTTTCAAGATCGGTAGCAGTTCGTATGCCGGGCGGCCTTCATGAGTGATTTGGCTCGTACAGTCCAAGGCGATAATCTCGGCTCCGGCTTCCCATACCGCTTTAGCGGCCTCTAGGGTGGGAGTGATAAATACGTCCGTATCATCGTGCCAGATTTTCCAAAGCCCGATTACCGGCAAATCCACCTCTTTTTTGATCGCCTTGATCTGCTCCGGGTCGTTGGCACGGATGCCTACGGCACCTCCCCATTGGGCGGCTTTTGCCATTTTTACGACAAAGTCTACTGAAAAAGTCGGATCATCGTGTTGTACTTGACAGGATACGATCAGTCCTCCCTTGAATGAATCTAAAAGTTCTTTCTTATTTGTTTTCATATTTTTTTTCGTTACATCGTTTTCTCTAAAAGCGCGGCGCCGATTATTCCGGCGTCATTTCCTAATTCCGCACGGATAACTTGAGGGATACCTATTTCCTCGGCGGCGAAGGTACAAGTATGTAGTTTCTCGTTTAAAGGTTTCAACAGCAGGTCACCTGCATGTGCGATACCCCCCCCTAAGATGATTACTTGCGGACGGAAGATGGTTATGAACGTGGAGATTCCGGCGGCCAGTCTACTGATATAGTCATCGACGATCTGTTTAGCGAGGGAATCCCCTTGTTTAGCGGCCTCGAAAAGAATCTCTCCATTGACTTTATTTTCGTCTTCGCCGCAAAGTTTCCATATCAAGGTGTCCTTATTCTTTTGTAAGGTCTCTTTCATGATACGGATTAATGCGGTGGATGAGCAATAAGCTTCCAAACAGCCTTTTTGCCCGCAAGTGCAGCGTTCGCCATTGTATACCAATTTGGTATGTCCAAGTTCGGCTCCCATATTATCGGATCCGGAATAAATCTTCTTACCCATGATAATTCCGCCTCCAACTCCCGTTCCTAGCGTAAGCATGATGGCGTCGGTATATTGGCTGGCCGATCCGGCCAAGACCTCTCCATAGGTCGCGCAATTGGCGTCGTTGGCTATATAAGTAGGCAATGAGATATGCTTCTTTAAATAGTCGTAGATGGGGACATTCTTCCATCCGAAACAATTGGCATGTACCAAAAGGTTCGTCTTTGGATTTACGTAACTAGGCATGCCGATGCCCCAAGAAGAGATGTCTTCCATTTGCAAGCCTGCTTTGAGAACCGCTTTTTTGCTGACTTCCGCCATGTCGGTGGTGATCTCCTCGATCGTGCGTCCGGCTTGTGTCGGTATACTCTCCTTTGCGATAATCTGGTGATTCTCATCTACTACGCCAGCGACCATATTGGTACCGCCAACGTCCAGACCGAGATAATACTTGGTGCTTTCCATCTTTGCTCTTTATTTTATGAGGTCAATAGAGTGAATTATTTGTTGGCAAAGATAGAGGAGTTGTCTGCCCTAGACAATGTGAGGTTTAGCCTAAAATAATGGACTATTTTTGCATAAGTGCTCTCGCAAGCTTACGAGAGTACTTTAGAGAAGAGGTGTTATCGAGAGGAGACTTCTGTAATAACCTTCAAATATAGTGTGACTGTGTTTCTTTATGTTTAAAGAATCATATCGTAGGTCGATTCTATTATTTTTCTCGATGATGGAGCAAGCCTCTTTTATCATGGGCTTGAAGTCTTCTTCTGTTTTATCTTTGTCTCCGTTGGCTAGGTAGATATATAATTTTTTTTCTCCTTGATAGGTTTCCGTGAACACTCGTAACCTATCAATCATCATATTTTCGCTGTATTTATAGTTCGGTGATATGGCTATAATATAAGGAAATAAGTCTGGGTGTTCCATCATCGCATAAGTGACGAATGTCCCTCCCAACGAATGTCCGACTAAAATCCTGTTATTTCCCGCATGGTATTTTTCTTGGATGAAAGGGATTATTTCATTCGTTAATGACGAGAGCATTTCTTTTCCATGTCCCGGGTTGTCATATCTTTTTACCGATAAGGAATCTGTGAAAGGCGGGGTCAGCTCACTTTGCCTGTTTGAATTAAATATTCCAACAATAATACAGGGTATGTTGGGATGTGTCAACTCGAATGTTGAACAAAATAAATTGAATGTGGGGGGATATTGTGCGTCTAAGACATAAATAGCGAGTAAAGAGTCACTTTTAAGGCTACCATCTACTCCGCTTAAATAGACTTGCATTTCACGGGTCTCTTCAAAATAGTCTGAGTTGTAGATATATCGACTCCCTAATGCCTGCATCAAGTAGAAATCGGCTTGCGCATGTATCCGGCATATTCCTGAGAATAATACGATAAGAAAGAGAAGAACTGTTTTTGTTTTCATAAATAGTGATATCTAGAATTATGCAAATATAGCGAAAAATAAAGTCTTTAAGTATGTTTAAAAAAAGGACCGGACGATGGGTATCGAACGGTCCTTTCTTTAATCTTTATGTCGTATGCTGTTATTCTGCTTCTTTTTCAGCAGCTTCCTTTTCTGCCGGAGCATCTTCCGGGGTAAAGTCAGTGATGCCTGCGTTGATCAAGATGTTATACCAAGAGAGTAGTTTCTTGATGTCGCTCGGATAAACACGCTCACGATCATAGCTAGGCAATACCTCGGCAAAGTACGCACGCAATTGGTCCGTCGTGGCTTTAGAAGGTACCAAAGAGGCGGCTTTTCCCTCTTCTTTATTCTTTACGCTAGTCAATACCTCATGCAAAGGCACTTCTGTTTCATCCGTATAGATTGCGATATCGCCTAATGAGATTACTTTATCTTTTGCGTATGCGGGTACTCTCTTGTTATCAGTCAGCGATTCAACGATCAACATGTTTTTTCCATGGGAAACCAGTTTATACAGACCGGGTTTTCCCGAAATAGACAAAATAGTCTTCAACATAATGTTTTTTATTTTCTATTAGTGTTAAACTTCGAGGTGACAAAGGTAATAAGAAAAAGTGGAATTCTTCCGTCATGAGGACAGTTAACTTCGTTGGAGAAGTATCTTAGGTGCATCGACAAAGTATCTTAGGTTCGTTGACGAAGTATTTTAAGTTCATTGGATGATGAAGGTAAGATGCTGTAAAAGCCACTCGTCCCGCTATCGGTGATTATTGGGATTGAAGCCAACATAACAGTTTGCCTACTTGCGGTATAAGGGCCTGTCTGTTGTCATTATAGATAACGTAATCGGAGCGATCTTTCTTTTCCTCGTCCGACATTTGGCTGTTGATTCTGCGTTCGATTTCTTCTCTCGAGGTTGAGTCCCTCCCCAAGGCTCTTTCGATGCGGAGTTCTCTTGGGGCATAGACCATCAAGCTTATGTCTACCACTTTGTAGAAACCGGATTCGAATAATATGGCGGATTCGATGGCACATAAAGGGGAAGTCTGTCTCTCTACCCAAGCCGAGAAATGACGGTTTACCTCAGGATGAATGATCTGGTTGACCTGTTGTAATTGTTCCGGATTATTAAAGATGTGGGAGGCTAGAAGTTTCTTGTTCAATCCCTCATTCGTATAAATCTCCGGACCGAAAAGGGCTGTTAATTTCTCACGGATAACCGGGGAGTTATTTGTCAGCCATTTACTTTCCTCGTCCGCTATGTATACGGGTACACCGGATAACGCTAATAAAGAGGCTACGACGGATTTGCCGCTCCCGATCCCTCCTGTAATGCCTATTTTAATCATGCTTATTGTTGTGTTCCAAAATAAATTCTACCTTATCTGGCAATAAGGTTGCCGTATGTACCCAGTCTGGTTTCTTGGTGAGTTTGACGGGTAGGGTACCAGATACGTTTTGCTCCAGATCCTCAAAAGGTATATGAATCGAGAACATATCTTCCGAAAGTCCTTTGAATCGGGACAAGGGCACACTGCAAGTCACTTTTACGACCGCCGGAAACATACGTACCGTATAATGTGGCGGTATATGACTGCAAGAGACAGGTATTTCCAATGTCTTCTCCGTGTACTCCTCTATCGGAATCGTGATAGATACGTTTTCCGGATCGAAGTTAACGCCGTCTACTTTGATTAGTTGTACGGTTCTCGTAATGTTTTTATTCGCTTTTTTAACTTCAGTGAAAGCCGTCTTGACCGAGGTCAACGTATCTAAGATCGCTGCGGTGGCATAAGCGTTGATCTTTTGGGGATTGATTTGGATATCCCCGGATAATTGAAAGCCGGCTTCCATATGAATATCACCATTAAAAACGACCTGTATTTCCTTATGGACCCGCTGACTGAAATCCATATCTATTTGTTGCGGATCAAAACTTTGTAATGCCGTAGTGGCTATCAATTGTTTTTGAATATCGTTCTCGATCTGCCTTTTACTTACTTGAACCGAACCATTTTTCTCCTTCGTATTCTTCATGTTCACTTCGATCGGAGCAAACGATCTTCCAAAAGTATAGTTGAGTAAAACGCTACCCTTGTCTTTTACCTTTGCGGTAATCGTTTCCACCTCAGGGGCATTAAACGCTATATCGGCAGGTACGTTCTTATACTTAACCGGAAAAACAAGTTCTATCTCATATTCCTGCTGCAAGCTTTGGAGTAGCCAGAAACCGAAAGCCAAAAGGGCGAAAAAGAAAAAGACCAAGACCTCTTTCCATCTGTCTCCGTGGAAAAAAGCCTTAGTCTTTGCTTGGATAGACTTGAAGGAATTTTGTATGTTCTCAAGTCGTGACATATTCTGTAGTTAGATTATTTCTGCTGCTGAGCGTCTTCCGCTGAAGCGAAAATAGAAGTTTTATCTACACGGATACGTACTCCATCCGCTACCTCGATTAGCATATAAGTATCACCGATCTCTTTGATCTTTCCATAGATACCTCCGGCGGTAATCACTTTATCGCCTGTTTTCAACGCCTCACGTGATTTCTGGATTTCTTTTTGTTTCTTTTGTTGCGGACGGATCATGAAGAAATAGAAGATAGCTACGATAACTACCATCATCAAAATACCGGACCACTGACTTCCTCCAGCTGGAGCTTGAAGTAAAATACTGAGTAAGTTCATACTATAATAATCGTTTTACAAGTTAATATCAATAATGATATGCACAAATGTAATGATAATAATTAATCTTTGAGCAATAACTTCTCTTTTTTTAATTCGTTGACTATTGAATCCAGAATTCCGTTAATGAATGTTCCGCTTTTAGGTGTACTATAATACTTTGCGGCATCGATATATTCATTTAAGGTAACGTTGATGGGAATGGTCGGGAACGATAAAATCTCGGCTAAGGCGACTTGCATGATGATCAAGTCCATATTGGCGATACGTTCGGTTTCCCAATTCTTCATATGTTTGTCGATGCGTTCACGATATTCCTTACCTTTCAACAAACTTTGACGAAATAACTTGATTGCGAAAGCCTTGTCTTCCAAATCCTTGAACATTGGCAATAAGGCTTGTTTACTACCTTTCTTCTCCTCGAATTTCTTGATAGTCTTCAAGGCGAAAGTCTCTACGATCTCAATATCGTCGTTCCAGTAGATGCTTTTGTCTTCCAGATATTCCTCTATCATCTCGTTCCCACAGATTACTTTCTTGAAGATCTGGCGCCAGAACTCACGATCCGTCTCGTACGAGTCTTCTTCGTTTTTCAAGTATTCGGCGTAAATTTCAGAGCTTAAGATCGTATCCAATACGTTTTTAACAAACTCCTCGTCGTTACTCCATGAGAGACCTTGCTCGTCCACATACTTTTTCAACGTATCGTTTTCCGCTAATTGAGCGACAAAACGATTGTCTACGAAGCGTGTATTCGGGTTTAACTCCTCATCGGTAGGCATGTATTTGCACTTCCGGGTGTCAAGGATCCTTCTTTGCAGGTTGGTAACTTCGATAATTAGGAGTAAGAAATAATAATATAAGTCATATGACTTCTGAAGGCTGAAAAGCAATTCGTTTTCCGCAACTTTGAGGTCACCGTTTCCGTTTTGATAGTAAGAGTATACTATCTGTAAAACTTTAATGCGGATTAAAATTCTGTTGATCATCGTTTGAAGGAACTTCTTATTATAAATTAGGCTGCAAAGGTAGTCGTTTTTTCCATAAAAGAATCCGGATTTACTTAATTTTATATGTGTTAGATGATATTTTACAAATTTAGCCTCAATGGGCGTATTTTCGATCGTTAAAATAGTTGCTAATTAAAAAAAAATGCACATATTTGAAGCAAGTTATATAAAGTGGGTGGTTTTTTAACGAATGTTAGCTGTCATGGAAGAATCAAGGAATAAAAAACATGTTGAAGGTGGCGACAGGGAGATTCTATACTCTAAAGCCATTAAAGCGGGAAAACGGATTTATTATCTGGATGTGAAGAGGAATTTGAAAGATGACCTATTCGTTGCCGTTACGGAAAGTAAGAAAATTCAATCAAAGGATGGTTTGCAAATCTCATTTGAGAAGCATAAGATTTTCCTTTATAAGGAGGACTTTGAGAAGTTTATGGAGGGAATGCAAGATGTAATCAGTTATATCAAGAACTCAAATCTGAAGAAATCCGCGGAAGACGTGGTGGAACCTGAAGAGGAGGAAACGATTCATGGCGATTCCTCGGAGGAGGATATGGCTTCCGGTGCTATAAAGTTGGATATTGAGTTTTAATGTAACACGAAGAGAAAAAGATAACGGGCTGTTTTACTCATGGAGAGAAACAGCCCGTTATGTGTTAGGAGCTTTCCGCAAAGGAAAATCCTATTCTTTGCTGCGAATTATTCAGCCGGGTGGATAGCCTCTGTAGGACATGCGTCAGCGCAAGTTCCACAATCTGTACACATTTCAGGGTTGATGCTGTATTTATCACCTTCTGAAATTGCTCCTACCGGACACTCATCAATACAAGTTCCGCATGCAATACAATCATCGCTAATTACGTAAGCCATTTTTTTAAACGTTTAAATTGATAACTATTAGTAGGTGCAAAAATATAGCTTTCTTTCTATTTAAAAAATATCTACTGGCTTATTTTCTTCAAAAATCTTCTTTTTTGCAATATCTTTGTCGGGTTTTCGTTATTAAACAAAATAGGTTGAGATTTGAGACGATTATTACTTATATTATATGTGGTAAGCTTGGCTACCATGGGAGCCATGGCTCAAAAGGAAAGGGTGAGGAATCAGCCGTACGCTGATTTGAAATGGCTTCATCTGGGGTTTCATGTGGGTATTCACTCGCAGGATTTGTTATTGACCCATACCGGTGTCATGACCAATGGAGAGACTTGGTTCGCGGAGATTCCTTCTTACTCACCCGGCTTTAGTGTCGGGGTGATCGGAGATATGTATATGAATCCTTATTTCAATTTACGCTTCACGCCTTCTATCCATTTCGGGGATAAGAAATTTAAGTTTCGGGAACAGGCTACGGGAGAGGAATTCATCACGAACGTTCGTTCCAGTTATCTGAATTTCCCCTTAGACGTTAAATATACGGCTTTACGCTTGAATAATTACCGTCCTTATTTGATCGGCGGTATCTATGGCTCCGTGGATATAGGCCGTAAGAAAGGTAATCCGATTCTATTGAAAAGCACGGACTTCGGATTTGAGTTTGGCTTGGGATGTGATATCTATCTACCCTACTTTAAGTTATGCCCGGAGCTGAAATTCTGTTTCGGATTGGTTAACCTATTGGAGAAAGATCGTCCGGACTTGGTAGATCAAGCAAATATCAAATATACGGATGCCTTATCGAAAGCTACATCCCGTATGGTGATCCTGACATTTAATTTCGAATAAATAACTCGATATAGATATAAGCGGCCGGAATAGCCATCATTACGCTATCGAAGCGATCCAGCATGCCTCCATGTCCGGGTAATACATGCCCGGAATCTTTCACGCCTAACGTACGTTTCATCAAAGATTCGATCAAGTCGCCCCAAGTCCCGAATACTACGATCGTGCCGGCTAATCCAAGCCATGTGTACCAGTTTGTGGCCGGCATGAACCAAGCGAATATTTGGGAGGTTATTAATACGAATGCCAACCCTCCGTAAAAACCTTCCCAGGACTTCTTGGGAGAGATACGTTCGAACAATCTTCTTTTTCCAAGCATAGATCCCACTAGATAAGCTCCCGTATCATTTACCCATACGAAAACGAAAATAGCCAAGGCAAAATAGGGGATATGTACGATCTCGCCCGGCGTATTAGGTACCGATGTAATAAAGTTTAGCAGAGAGAAAGAGCCTGCGCAATAGATTTGACCGAATAAGGTCAATGCCCAGTTATTGATTGGATTACTGGCTTTATCGTAAAGCTCGGTGATCATGGTATACATTAAGAATAAAAGATAGGGGAGAAATATATTGCCTCCAATCAAGCCATTGGCGTAACCGAATGTGGCGGCGAAGAGGTAGGCTCCCCCCAAGGAGCTGACAAATCGTTTGATGGCGGCATTCTCATAATGTTTAACCAATCCGTAGAACTCCCATAGAGAAAGTCCGGTAATGAGTCCAAATACCGTAAGAAAATAATAGGAGTGGAAATAGATCGCACCGACTAATACCGCGACGAAAATGATGCCAGTCAATGCACGTGTAATCAGATTTTTCAAAACAATAGTGTTTTTGCTTGTTTGTAATTTTGGCTGCAAATATAACTAATAAATTGATAATACAGCAATAAGGAAGGCTGGATAGTAACTTTTGATCAAAGATACGCCCCAGCCTTACTTGTTATGAATGTCTTGACTTTGGTCAAGCTATTTTCCCTGTCTTGTTTTCTTCAGTAGGAGTATCGGTTACGTTTTCCGTTGTTGCGTCCGCTTCCGCCTCCTTATCCGCATTCTCCTTGTTCTTTCCGTTAGCCTTTTCCTGCAACTCCAGAATCTCTTGGGAACGGGAGATCCAGGCTCGTTTCCCGAAGATATGCTCTACATCTTCCGAGTAGATTACCTCACGATCCAATAATACCTGCGCAAGTTTACTATGTCCTTCCTTATTCTCGGATAATATCCGTTTTGCCCTGTCGTATTGCTCATTGATGATCTTCTGTACTTCCGTATCGATCAATTTCGCGGTCTCCTCACTATAAGGCTTGGTGAATCCCCAATCCTGTCCGGTGGAGTCGTAATAGTTCAAGTTTGGAAGTTTATCGCTCATACCGAAGTAAACGACCATCGCATATGCTTGTTTCGTGACACGTTCCAAATCGTTGGATGCGCCTGTGGATATTTTTCCCAAGACTAATTCCTCTGCGGCACGTCCTCCTAAGGTAGCGCACATCTCATCCTGTAATTGCTCGCGGGTGGTGATCTGTCTCTCTTCCGGCAAATACCATGCCGCACCTAATGCCTTACCACGGGGAACGATTGTCACCTTAACCAGCGGATTGGCATGTTCCAACAACCAACTTAACGTAGCGTGACCGGCCTCATGGTTTGCGATACATTTACGTTCTTCCTCCGTCGTGATCTTCGAACGTTTTTCAAGACCACCGACAATGCGGTCTACCGCATTCATGAAGTCTTCTTTCTGTACGAATTTCTTTCCGTTACGGGCGGCGATCAAAGCGGCCTCATTACAAACATTAGCGATATCAGCACCCGAGAAGCCCGGAGTCTGCCTTGCTAAGAACTCAGCGTCTACGCTTTCATCTATCTTGATCGGACGCAAATGCACCCCGAATATCTCTTTACGTTCATTCAAATCCGGTAATTCAACATGGATTTGTCGGTCAAAACGTCCGGCACGCAACAACGCTTTATCCAAAATGTCCGCACGGTTTGTAGCGGCTAAGATAATAACACCACTGTTAGAGCCGAAACCATCCATTTCGGTCAACAGCTGGTTCAACGTGTTCTCACGCTCATCGTTGCTATTCATATTCGCGTTCTTCCCACGGGCACGGCCTACCGCATCGATCTCATCGATAAAGACGATACAAGGAGATTTTTCCTTCGCTTGGCGGAATAAGTCACGCACACGGGAGGCGCCTACACCGACAAACATCTCCACGAAATCAGAACCAGACAAGGAGAAAAACGGCACATTAGCTTCTCCGGCAACAGCCTTCGCCAATAATGTCTTACCGGTTCCCGGAGGGCCTACCAATAATGCACCTTTGGGTATCTTACCTCCTAATTCGGTATATTTTTCCGGATTCTTTAAGAAAGAGACGATTTCCTCTACCTCTTGTTTCGCTTCCGCCAATCCGGCGACATCCTTGAATGTCACCTTACGGTCATTATCTTTATCAAAAAGCTGAGCTTTTGCCTTACCAACGCTGAACACGCCACCCGGACCTGCGCCGGTACCACCGGACATACGTCTCATCAAGAACATCCATACACCGATCAATAAGATAATCGGGCCAAATGAAACCAAGAAATTCCAGATAGCGTCATCGCCTTCCTCGAACCGGACTTGTGTATCGATGTGACTATCGGCTACCGCTTTGTCATAGAAATCGGAAAACTTGTCGGCCGACGGGATCTTTACGTATACTTTCGGAGAAACCCCGATTTTAGAAACGTCCATATTCCCAAAGACCTGTTCAGTCTTTCCATTTTTCACTGTAGCCTCCACCAAGTTCTTCTTGTTGTAGACTGTCATTTTATCGAATACGTTTTCCTGCGCTAGTTTCTGGAACTCTGTCCAGCCTAGCTCTTTCGCTCCCGAAGAATCATTTGTCATGTATAGGGCAACAAGCATGATGAAGATCAACCCGTACATCCAATACAAATTAAAGCGGAACATCTTAGGTTTCCCGCCCTTCGGTGTTTTATTAAATATATCGTTTTTATTTTCCATAAGAGATTATCATCAAATATTTAGGCCGGCTTAATCAATGTTAGGTACTTGTATAACCTTCGAGTCTGCCCAAAGGTTCTCTAAGTTATAAAATGCACGTTGTTCCGGCAGGAATATATGTACAAGAACCGTGCCATAATCCATGCCGATCCATTGAGCGCCCTGTGTACCGTCAATGGATAATGGTTTCTCGTTCGCGTTCTTGCGTGCGAAATCCCATACGGAATCAGATAACGCTGAAACTTGGGTAGGAGTGTTTCCCTCACAAATAACCATATATTGACAAATGGCACCAGAAGTCTGGCTTAAATCTACTGTTACAATATTTTTGCCCCTTTTTTCTTGAAGGCCTTCAACAATCGTTTTTACTAATTCTTTTGTTTGATCCATTTATTTCTATTGATATAATTTTCCAAGTCGCAAATATACTTCTTAATTCGTTACATACGTCTTTTTCTTTCATTAATATATGTGTAATACCTTGTTTGAGACTATCTCCTCGATCGTTATAAGCTTTTAAAAAAACACGTACGTCTTTTTGAGAAAACATGTACGTGTTTTATCCGAAAGACGTACGTGTTTTTTCTGGACATTTTTTTCGAAGGTTTATTTGCAAATTTTGAAAAAGTATATACCTTTGCATCCGCTAACAAGAGAGTTGGTGATTTGTTAAATATTGTTCTATGGTGTAATGGTAGCACAACAGATTCTGGTCCTGTTTGTCCTGGTTCGAATCCAGGTAGAACAACGTTTAAAGTTTACTTGCAATTTTGTAGAGATTGTTCTATGGTGTAATGGTAGCACAACAGATTCTGGTCCTGTTTGTCCTGGTTCGAATCCAGGTAGAACAACATAAAAAAGCCTCGTTATTCGATAAGAGTAGCGAGGCTTTTTTGTTGTAGA